>DVJT01000089.1 GCA_018716565.1 Candidatus Avigastranaerophilus faecigallinarum
TAGAGAATTAAAACGACTGGAAGAAGAATTTCCGGAATTAATAACAGTGGACAGCCCAACACAAAAAGTCGGAGATAAAACTGCAAAAGGCTTTAATGAAATACAACATAAATACAGATTATACAGTTTAGACAATTCCAACAACTATGAAGACTTAAGAAAGTGGTATGACAGAGTAAAAAAAGAATACGAGAATGAATCAGATTTAGAATTAGTTGTTGAATTAAAAATAGACGGTTTATCTTGTGCATTATCTTATGAAAACGGAATATTAAAAATAGGCGCAACAAGAGGAAACGGAATTATTGGCGAAAACATTACAGACAATATAAAAGTAATAAAATCTATCCCGCAAAAACTAACTAAACCTATAAATATTGAAGTAAGAGGAGAAGTATACATGCCTGTTTCTTCATTTGAAAGATTAAATGAAGAGAATATAGAAAACGGGCAAAAAGAATTTGCTAATCCTAGAAATGCTGCAGCAGGTTCACTAAGGCAATTAGATTCAAAAATCACAGCCAAAAGAGATTTACACTTTTTTGCATATACAGCAATTTCAGAAGACAAAAATCTTTTTAAAACACATAAACAAGCATTAGATTTACTTTCCGAGCTTGGCTTTGAAGTGAACAAGAACTATAAACTTGTAAAAGGAATAAATCCGGTAATTGAACAATGTGAAAAATGGGAAACAGAAAGATTTAATCTTGACTATGCGACAGATGGAATGGTTATAAAAATCAACGACATTTCAAAACAAAATGAACTTGGTTATACAGCAAGAGCACCAAAATGGGCAACAGCATTTAAATTCCCGCCAGAAGAAGTCTGGACAAAACTTGAAGGAATTGAATTAAGCGTTGGGAAAACAGGTGCTGTTACACCTGTTGCATTACTTCAACCGGTTCAATTAGCAGGTACAATTGTAAAACGTGCAAGTCTTCATAATTTTGATGAAATTGAACGTTTACAGATTAACATTGGTAATGAAGTACTTATAAAAAAAGCAGCAGAAATTATTCCCAAAGTGATAAGGAAAAGAGAAAACGAAGATCTGGGAATATATAAAACACCGGAATATTGCCCATCCTGCGGAACAAAACTAATAAAACCCGAAGGAGAAGTAGTATTATATTGTCCAAACAATCTTGGTTGCCCAGCTCAAATAAAAGGTAAAATTGAATATTGGGCATCAAAAGAAGCAATGGATATCGACGGAATTGGTTCATCCATAGTTGATAAGCTATGGGAGAAAGGACTAATTAAAGATTTTGCTGATTTATATAAACTAACAATAGATGATTTTATGACACTTGATTTAATAAAAGAAAAATCAGCAGATAATTTATACAGTGCAATACAGAATTCGAAAACTCCAACGATGACAAAATTTTTAACTGCTTTAAGCATTAAACTTATAGGAAAAGAAACTGCAGACCTCATTGCAAATGAATTTCCAACGCTTGAAGACATAAAAAATGCAAAAACAGAAGATCTAACTCAAATTGATGGAGTTGGCGAAAAAGTAGCTAAAAGTATTGCCGAATTTTTTAATGATGAAAACAATAAAATTATATTAAAAAAACTAGAAGAATATGGTGTAAATCCCAAAGGTAGTGCTTTTGAAAAGATTTCAAATATTTTTGAAGGAAAAACATTCGTTATAACAGGCACATTATCAAAACCTAGAAGCTTTTTTGAAGAACAAATAAAAAAATTTGGAGGAAAAACTTCATCAAGTGTAAGCAAAAAAACATCATATGTATTAGCTGGAGACAACCCGGGTTCAAAATTTGACAAAGCTTCTGCTTTAGGTGTTATAATACTAACTGAAAGGGATTTTCAAGTTTTATCCGAAGGAAAAATAAATGAATAAAAATTTTAAAGTTATTACAATAAATGGTATACGAGGAGTACTTGCAGCAATTTTTATTGTTTTAGGACTAATAGCAGGTTTTATAATATCTCCCGGTTGGGTTTGCATGCATTTATGGAATCATATTTTTGAGGACTCAAATACCGTTGCCCTAATGAATATATATCAAGGCATAATGTTATGGGCAATTATAGCTCTTTCTTTATACGCACTAAATAATAAAAAGGCATTAATTGGCTTTGGTTCTTATCAAGGCTTGTCCCCAGAACAAATAAAAGATTTAATGACCAGAGCAAAACAATCAGAAGCAAAAATGATGAACGACATTGAAGCAATTAACAAAGAAATAAAAATGGAACTTGAGAAAAAAATTATTTCGGAAAAAGAACAACAGATTATAAAAACTGAAGAAAAAGAAGAAAACAAGGATGAGAAAGAAGAAATTAGGAGATAGTTTTATGAAAAAGGAATTATTTTTATTGATTTTGATATTAGGCATAGCCTTCGTAACAACTCCTTTTTCAGTTGCGGCTGTAAATGATAGTTCTCAAAAAGTGCAAGGCTATATTTCTTTAAACAATTCAATTACTAAAGAAGTCGAACCAAACCTTGCGTTAATTACTTTTTCTGTAGAAAATACTGCAGACTCTGCAGAAAAAGCAGTTTTAGATAATAATACAACTTCTGCTAAAATAATCGAAGCATTAAAACTTATATCTAATAATGAAGCAGACATAATAAAGACTTCAAATTTTTCAGTAAATCCTGTTTATACAACAACCTCATCAGGTAAAAGAACGATAAAAAATTATGTTGCTGTAAACTCTGTAAATGTACAGACCAAAGACATTACTAAAGTTGCAAAATTGATAGATACAGCAATTGCAAACGGAGCAAACAGAACCGATAATTTAATGTTTTCAATTGAAGATAATAAGTCTATTTGTAAAGAGCAATATCCCCTATTAATAAAAGATTTAAAAGACACAGCAGATGTCTTAGCTAAATCAATAGGTACAAGTGTTTCAGGCTTAAAATATTTAAATGTATCTTGTAATACTGAAAATATTGCTTCAAATGGCAGATTTTATGCTAAATCTAATATGGCAATGGATTCTGTAAGTTCTGAAAGTGCAATATCAACACCAATTGAATCAGGAAAAGTAAAAATCAGAATATACGTTAATGCTGATTTCTATGTCAAATAGGTGAGATTTATGCTAAAACCCAAAAAATCGATAGAAAAAATGACCGGTTACTTTGTTCCAATGTATGAAAAAGATTGGGATATTAAAATTGACAGTAACGAAAATAATTATGGTCCGTCGCCAAAAGTTATAGAAAAATTGTCAAAATGCAACTATAAGAATATAAGTTTCTATCCTTTTTATGGAGAACTTTCTCAAAAAATAGCTGATTTTAATAATGTTAAAATAGACAATATTAAAGTTACAAATGGAGCAGATGAAGCTATTCAAGCTATTATTCAAACCTATTTAGAAACAGGAGAATCTCTATTAACTTTAGATATTTCATTTGAAATGCCTGTAATATATGCACAAATTCAGGGCGGGAATATAATAAGAGTTCCATTTAAAGAAAAATGGAAATTTCCTTTAGCTGATTTTATAACTAAATTAAAAGAACAAAAAGAAAACATCAAAATAATATATTTAGCTTCACCGAATAATCCAACAGGAAATTTGATTGAAGAAAATGATTTAAATATTATATTAGAAAACACAAAAGACAAAGTTGTATTAATAGACGAAACTTATGCAAATTATGCAGGTAAATCTTATAAAAAATATATAGAAAAATACAACAATATATTTATAGTACGCTCTTTTTCAAAAGATTTTGCACTCGCTGGCATGCGCTTGGGCTATATTATGAGTAATGCAGAAAATATTATAAACTTAAAAAAAGTTGTAAGCCCTTTTAGTGTAAATTCATATGCTATGTTAGCAGGAATTACGGCATTAGAAGATGTAGAATATTTTGAAAAAATAAGAGAGGAAATTAACAAGTCTAAAATAGAATTAAAAACTTTTCTTGAATCATTAAATGCTATAGTATATGACTCATATGCAAATTTTTTATTGGTTGATTTCAAAAATAAAGCAGACTTTGTATACAATAAACTGAAAAATGCAAATATTTCAGTAAAACTTTTCAAAAAAGGTTCATTACTTGAAAATCATTTAAGAATAACAATTCCAACAAAAGAAGGTATAACAAGAATAAAAGAAGCTTTAAAAATAAAACCTTCATTAGTCTTTGATATGGATGGGGTACTTATTGATGCCAGAAATTCATATAGGGCAGCAATAGAAAAAACCTATGAACATTTTACAGGTAAAGCTATTTCCCAAAAAGAAATTCAAGATGCAAAAAATCTTGGCGGATTAAATAATGATTGGGATTTAACTAAATATTTACTTGAAAAATCAGGTTTTACAACATCATACGAGGATATAGTAAATGTTTTTCAAGAAATATATTGGAAAGATGGTCAGGGTCTAATAAATAAGGAAACTGCATTATTTAATACAGAATTATTAAGTGATCTTTCAAAAAATTATAATTTATCAATATTTACAGGAAGATTGAAAGCAGAGGCAATATTTGCACTTGAAAAATTCAATGCGACAAATTATTTTTATCCTATTATTACAACAGACGATATCCCGCAAGGAATGGGAAAACCAAATCCATACGGGCTAAAAGTTATAAAAGATATGACTATTGGGGACAATTATACATATTTTGGCGATACAACTGATGATATTTTAGCTGCAAAATCGGCAGGATATAAAGCAATTGGAGTATTACCCCCACAAGATAAATCACAGGAATTAATAGAATTACTAATGAATAAAGGTGCAGATGATACAATAAATTCTGTAACAGACATCAAATCATTATTGGAGAAAAAAGATGAGGCAATGTGCTAAAATAAGAAAAACAGCTGAGACTGAAATAAAAGTTGAACTAAATATCGACGGAAAAGGTCAACATAAAATAAATACAGGCATTAAGTTTTTCGACCATATGCTTGAGCAACTTGCACACCACGCATCTTTTGACTTGGTTATAGATGTTATATCTCATGATAAAGATAATCACCATGTAGTTGAAGATGTTGCGATTACACTTGGAAGTGCCCTATCTGAAGCTTTAGGTGATAAGAAAGGTATAACAAGATATGGTGAGAAAATCCTGCCAATGGATGAAGCACTGGTATTAAGTGTTGTAGACTTATCAGGTAGAATATTTTCAAAAGTTGATGCAATAATTAAAGATGAAAAAACATCCGATTTTGAAACTGTTATTCTGCCGCATTTCTTTTCAAGTTTTGCGCAATCAGCATTAATGACAATTCACATAAAGATGCTTGACGGTTATGATACACATCATATTATAGAAGCAATATTCAAGTCTTTCGCAAGAGCTTTAAAAATTGCAGTTTCAATTGATGAAAAAAATAAAGATATAATACCCTCAACAAAAGGAATATTATAAGCTTTTATAACACCGAAATAACACTTTCTGCAAGCAATAATGCTGAATTTTGATTTTGTCCGGTTATTAAATTTCCGCATATTTCAACGTGTTCACTCCAAGGTTTTTCTGCTACAAAATTACATCCAAGAAATTTCAATCGAGATTCAAGTAAAAAAGGCATAAATTCAACCATTTTTACAATTTGCTCTTCTTTATTTGTAAAAGAAGTAACGTTTTTATTTCTTACTATAGAATATCCATTTTTATCTTTTGCAAGAACTAACCCGGCAACTCCATGACACACAGCACTTATTACTTTATCATTTTCATAAAAAAATTCTATTATTTTTTTCAACATCTCACTATTTGCCAAATCAAACATTGGTGCGTGACCACCTGGCAAATAAATAGCATCAAACATTTTATAATCAACTTTCGACAATTCTACAGTATTTCTCAAAAACTTTGCAGCTTCGTCCCATTCCATTGGATTTGAACAAGAAAGACTATTCACATCTATTGGACTATTTCCGCCTAAAGGACTTGCAACAACAAGCTCATAGCCTGTTTTTTCAAAGACCAAAAAAGGAACAGCAAATTCTTCAAACCATACACCTGTTTTTATATTTTCATTTATTTTTGAGAAATTAGTAGTAACAAATAATATTCTTTTTTTCATATATAATCCTTTTTTATGTATATTAAAAAAATATAA
>DVJT01000090.1 GCA_018716565.1 Candidatus Avigastranaerophilus faecigallinarum
TTATGAAGGTGGTTAATTAGTTGTGGAATTGATAAATGTTTACATAGCATCCATACTTGTGCTTCATCCGCCCAAATTTCGTGATGAAATACCGCAACTAATGTAATAGTTGCGTATAATACAGTTATTATAACTGAATAAATAATTTCTTTCTTCATAACATATCTTTCATAAGTAAATAAGAGAACTATTTAATTAGTCCTCTTATTTACTATATACTATACACGTCTTTTACGAGCTGCTTCAGATTTACGTTTTTTCTTTATACTAGGCTTTTCGTATCTTTCACGACGTTTTATTTCTGAAAGTATACCAGCTTTTTGAATTTTTTTCTTAAATCTTTTAAGAGCGCTTTCAATACTTTCGTTATCACCGACTCTTACTTCAGGCATTTTATATTCACCACCTTTTGATATTTATATTAATATAGTTTTCTTTGATGTTAACAAGAACAAATTAATATTTCAACCCCTAGTATAATTTAGATTATATTTTCATTATATTAATTATTCAATGTACTTGTATATTATATATCCTTCAAGTCCTTCAATAATATATTTTGTAGAATATATTTTATGAAAATTTTTATTGTTATCTTTTTCAATTGAATAAAAATTTTCTTCACTATTTGATCGAATTATATATATATCTTTTTTTGTATCTTGAAGATTATTTGTTTTTATGTAGTATATCCACTGTTCTGCAATTGTATTTACAATTGTTAATGGATCCCATACTACATATTTTATATTTTTGTTTCTGTATGGAGAAAATAAATTGTGGCTATCTTGGAGGTAATAAACTAAAGACACCATATATGGTTCATTATCTATTAATAATAATGAATCTTTGTCTATGTTTTTTTGTATAAATTCTGCAGCTTTTTTTGCACCGGCGTAATCATATTTTAAATCTGATAAATAATAATTTATGCCATTGTATGTCGTTAATAGAAAAAGGCAAGTTAAAAAAAATGTTGAGACGTTTTTACTGCATATTTTATATTTATTATTAAATTTATTTTCTTTGTATAATATCCAAAAACAAGCAAGTAAAATTATATATGCAATAAAAATTCTTGTTACATAGATAAATGAATTGTAAGCTAATATATATATTGCGAATTGGAAACCTATACCTATAAATGCAATTAAAAATAATTTTTTATTGTTAAAAAATAAATTGATAAGTAACGTTATAAAAGAAATAAAAATTCCAAAAATTATAGGAATATCAATTATTGGAAATATAAAACTATTTTTCATTGAAATTTCATAGTTATATGAATTTACAAAAAATAAAGTGATTACACGTATTATATTGAATATTATATTGTTAAATGAAAAATTAATAAAAACATTGCTCGAAGTTGTATTGTGTAGTTGTAATATTACGGCAAGTATTCCAAATATCATTATTGTAATTGAAATTAATTGTATTCTTTTTATATTTTTTGCTTTAATGCACTCTATAATATAAAAAAGAGATAATATTCCCACAAATCCTAACATCATTATGTGTGTATTTGCAATACAAAATAGTATTGTGGCATATAATATAGGATGTTCTTTTCTTTTTAAGTATAATAATGTCGCGAGAAATATAAGAGATGGTAAGATTGAATAACTTCTAGCCATAACAGGGAGAAAGTATATAAAACCTGCACTTATTAATACAGAAAATTTAATTATTAAATTAAATGGTGATTTATATATTAATAAAAAAACTGCATAGCACATTGCAAACCAACAAATTAGTTGCATATATATAATATTGGGAAAAATTTTCGCAAATGGCATTACAATTATGTAGAATAATGAAGGATGACCTTCGTTATGAAGATGATTAATTAATTCAGGAATTGATAAGTTTTTACATAACATCCATACTTGTGCTTCATCAGCCCATATTTCATGGTGTAATACAGATATTAATGTTATTATTCCATAAAGTAGTGTAATAATTATTGAAATAGTTAATTTTTTATTTTTCATTTTGGTCCTCTAAATAATAATTATTATTATTTATTAATAAAATTCTTTATTTTTATTTGTTAATATTAACAATAAAGTTTTCTAGTTTCAATCAGAAAACACAACAAAAAAACCTCTTGATTTTCAAGAGGTTTTTTATAAAAGTTATAGTAATTAGTTCGGAATAGATAAATCTTGAGTTAATTCTAACCAAACATAGTCACCATCATTAGCTTTGTATGTTCTACCAGGAGTTGCTAAACCTGTCAAAAGACCAACACCGGCGCCAACAGGAGCACCAATCGCAATACCTTCACCAAAATGATCATCATCTTGAGTTGCAATTGCAGCTATTCCCATTCCAACACCTGTACCAACAACTGCACCACCTACAGTATAACCAACAGGTTTTGCCCATCTGTTTTCAGTTAATACGCCGTTGTTGTTGATAACTTCAGCTTTAAATGGAACACAAGTACCACAAGGTAATGTCATAGATTCAAATTCTACAGTAACTTTATCGTTTTTATTCCACCATTTTTTAGGTTCTACTGAAGTGATTTTTGCCTTCATTGTAGTAGCTGCAGGAATAACTAATGTTCCTTCTTCTGTATAAATGTCATTTTTTGCAGTAAATGTTACGGTATCACCAACTTGTGCATCTTTAGATGTGAAATAAGTATAGAAATAACCTTTTATTATATTTTTAGCTAAAACAACTTTTCTTTGATTTGTAATTTGAACTTCGTTTACTTCAGCTTTCTTTGTAACATCTAAGTGTTCTGTTGAAAGAATTTTTTCGTCGCTAACATATTGTTTTTTTACAGAATCGATTTGTTCTTTTAGTTTGTATAATAGAACAGCAGCTTCAGCTCTGTTTAAGTTTTTATTTGGTAATAATTTGTCAGCATCCGGATAATTTACATAAATGCCAAGATCAATTGTTTTTGCATATTGTAATTTTGCCCAAGCAGGAACAGCGTTTTTATCGGTAAATGCATTTAAAGATTTTACATCACCTTTAAAGTCCTTTGTAATATGGCTTATAACAGAAGCTGCTTCTGATTTAGTCATAATTCTATCTGGTTTGAATGTACCGTCATTATAACCATAAATTAAACCTAATTTATGGGATAACAATATGTCTCCATAATCAGCTCTTGAAGAAACTACATCTGAGAATGGATTTGTTTCAGATAAAGTAGTCATTCTGTGTCCCAATGTCTTTAGTAATGCAGAATTAAAATCTGATCTTGAAACTTCTTTTTCAGGGTAGAATGATTCTTTTTCTAACAAAGGAAGAACCCCGTCACTAACAACTGCTGAAATTTCTTTGTTAGCCCAATAATCAGCAGGAACATCGCTGTAAACAGCGGCATTTGCTGGATTGAAAGCTATCATCATGAAAAATACAGCAAGCATGGCTAAAATCTTTTTCATTTTTCTCTCCATATTTTTAGTAAAACTAAACTAATCATTCAAATTATATAATACTAAAAACATTAATGCAATATTTATTTGTTAAAACCCTTGTAATTATTGGTTGATAAGTGTTTTGAGTTGTAGTATGAAAGTGCTATAAAAATGTGATTTACAAATTATTTTTTTTTGTTTTATAATAAAGAAAGATGCACTTGTAGCTCAGTTGGTAGAGCAGTTGACTCTTAATCAATTGGTCGAGAGTTCGAGTCTCTCCAAGTGCATTTGTTTATAAAGTTGACAATTAATGTCTCTTATTATAGATTGTATTTATTGAAAGTTGAAAATTAAATATGGGCGTGTGGCGAAATTGGTAGACGCACTTGACTTAGGATCAAGCGCCTTCGGCATGGGAGTTCGAGTCTCTTCACGCCCACCATATTATTAAAAGACAAGAACTTTAGTTCTTGTCTTTTTGTTTTGGAATGATATCTGACATATTTATTTTTAGAATAAAAACAATCTTATTTTTAATATTAAAAAGGGGTAACAATTTTGTTACCCCTTTTTTCTGTCTATTATTCTTTTTCTATTTTTTCAAAAAGTTTTTTATATTTGTATGCTTTCAATTTATTATTTGTTTTGCTGTATATTTGGTGTAATAAATGATATGCTTCTTGTTTGTTTTGTTTAGTAATTGCATTTTTTAATGCTTCTTTTGCATTTATAATTGCACTTTCATATTCTTTTTTTTCTATTAGGACATATGCATTTATAATGTTTAATCTGAAGTTTATTTCATTATTTGTTCCAATTACTTCATCATTATCAACAATTGTATTTATTTCATTTAGAACTTTTTGTGCTTCATCTTGTAATTCTGCCATTTTATATATGTTGTATTGGTTAAGTTTTTCTTCAATTGTTTTTATATGAGTTTTGCCATAAACATTTTCTTTTATTAAAACAGCTTCATTTGTTAATGGAATTGCTTCTTCGATTTTCCCTATTTTTATATATGTTTGAGCTAATCCGGAATATATATCTACCAGGTCATTTGATTTATCGCCTTGAAGTTCTTTTATAATTTTTGCTGCTTTATTGTAATAATTGATTGAATCTTCGTAATTACCTTTTTGATTTGATAATTCTGCATAATTCTTGTAAATTTCATAAAATTCATATGCACTTTCGGGAGCAACTTTTTTGTAGTTTTCAAGGGCTTTGTCTAAAAGAATTGTAGTTTCTTCTGTATTACCTTGAGAAAGCTTGATTTCAGCTAGCTTCCTTAGATATTTGCCATATATAAATGGTGTGAATTCTTTATAAGTTTCGATTTTTTCTAATGCTTCGTTTGCATATTCATTTGCTTTATCAAAGTAATTTAGGTCTTTATTTAAATCAATTTGTTTTTCTTCCAGAGTTAGATATAATAATGATTCAGATGGTATTGTTTTATAAAACTTATCTGTTTTACTTGCATATTTTTTAAACTGATTCTCATTCTTTTGCTCTCTGTAGAAATCTAGGTAATGATATATTAGGTTTGTTTTTTGATAAGATTTTCCGGCGAAAGATATTAGGTCATTATTTTCATTTAAAAGTGATAATGCTTTGTCAAACTCTTTCGTATCGATAAAATATTGTATTTTACAAGTGTTTATTAATATTTTTAGTTCATCTTTATTTTTATCAATTGTATTTAGAATTTCTTCTGCTTTATTCATTTCTGCTCTATATAAATCAAGCATTTTTGTTTCTTGATACATTTGTGCCATCATTAGATGATAGTTGAATAATTCTTCTTCGCTGTTTGTTATGTCTTTTATTCCATCATAATATTGGGAAAAGTATTTTTCTGCTTCTTTTAGATTCTTCATTTTTGAATAAATTTGTCCCAGTTCCCTATACTTAGAAACTGATTCTTTTTCCAAATTAATAACCTCTTCAATATATTTCATTGCTTGGTATGGTTCTTCTAATGCTAAGTAATATCCAATGTAGCTTGTAAGTATGTTGCTCTTTAAATCTATATTAGAGTTGTTGTAATTGGAAATATCAAAAGCTTTGTCTAAATCTTTTTTTGCAAGATTTGGTATCATTAGTTCTGTATAGTATCTTGCTCTTGCAATGTATGCGAAAGCTGTTTGAGGGTGGTTCTCTCCATTATATTTAATTGAAGCATTTATTAAGTAGTTTACGGTTTTTAATGCTGTATTATATTCTTGTAAATCTCTTTGGTTGTAAAACAGTTTCTCAACTTCATCTAAATATTGAGTTGATAAATTATCCATTTTCATTTCTATAACGGCTTTTTGAATTTCATTGTTTGTTGATGTTTCTGCTGCGTATATTGGTAGGACTGTTAATGCACAAATAACAGTTAATGTAAAGATTCTTCTATTAACTTTGCAGTTTTTTAAATACATATAAACTCCTTTGCTTTTAATACAATATTAACAATCATACTATTTATAATTGCCCATATGATATAAATCATAACTTTTTTGAACAATGAAATAAACTAACTTTATAAAAACTTCACAAATTATTTTATAAAAATCTTAAATTTATATAAAATTAGCAAAAAAAAAATTGTCTGTTTTTTATGATGAGAGAAGTATACAAGATTAATGTTTCTACATTATTAGGCGTAGTTTTATTGCCTAAAAAATCATTTTAACATATAATTTTGTGTAAAGTGGAATAGTATTAATATTTTATAGTTTAAGTGAGGTACAAATGGATATTAGAAAAAATTTAGCAACAATATTCTTATCTGCATTATTGTTGTTAACAGGTGTATCCGGAGCATTCGCAAAAGATTACACTGATGTCCCTGATGATTATTGGGCTGCTGAAGAAATAGAAGATGTTGTAACAAAAAATATTGTCCCTTTATATGGTGATAATACATATAGACCTTTGGATTCAGTAACCAGAGTTGATTGGACAGAATGGCTTTTAAGAGCTTTAGGTTTGTCTCAAGCTCCAATTACTGCTGAGCCTAATTATTCTGATGTTACAAAAGAAACATTTGGATATCCTTCAATTGCTAGATCTGATCAATTTGGTTTGATATATGGTTATACAGATGGCGAATTTAAACCTCAGAGATTTATTACAAAGGTCGAAACAGCTTCTATAATGAGCCATATAACAAAAGATACAGAGGTTGATACATCAGTATTAAGTCAATTTGCTGATTCTAAAGAAATACCGAATTGGGGTGTAATTCCATTCTCAAAAGCTATTAAATATGGATTATATGTAAACTATCCTTTAGAAACTGAATTGAATCCTAATAGAGAATTAAACAGGGCTGAGGCGGCCGTTCTTCTTGCTAGACTTATGAAAGCTATAGACTTTGTTGTCCCTGATAAAAAAGCAGAGGAACCTATTGAAGAACCGATCGTACAAGAACCACAAGAATATATTCTTTCTGTTGAACATTTGGATACATATGGCAAAGCGGTTGTTGATAGAGTTAATATTACAAATTTAAGAAGAATTATTCTAGCTAAGAATGTATTTAAAGTTTCTTTCTTGGAAAAATTTAATTCGACAAAAGCTCAAATAGGTGACGTTGTGCCTTTCTACTTTAAAAAGGATGTAGTAACGAAAGAAGGTACTTTAATTATTCCTGCTAATACAAAGTTATATGCAACAATTGAAGAACTTAGAGATAAAAAATGGGTTAACAAAAATGCTGAGGTTTACCTACACTTCACAAAAATGGTATTCCCAAATGGTCATGAATATCCATTTATTGCAAGAGTTCTAAACAATCAAGAAGGTGTTTTGAGTGAAAATAAATGGTTAAAACCATTAGAGTATACTGTTGCAGGTGCAGCTATTGGTGGTGCTGCATTAGGTCTTCCAATTGGTGCTGCGAATGACAGATCTGGTGATGGTATGGCAATTGGCTTCCCTGTTGGTGCTGGTGTTGGTCTTGCTACTGGTTGGTTAACTCCAGGTGTGAACTTTAAAGCTAGCAAGGATGAAGATGTTCTTGTTGAATTAAAAGTTGATTGTAGTTTGTATAACGATTATGTTCAACAATATTCAAATACAACAACTACAATTATTGATAAGCCGGTTTCAAATACTACTCCGGTTGCACCTGAATCTCAAACTGAAGAACTTGTTCCTCAAACAGATGATGCTGCTCAACAGTTTGCTCAATAGTAGTTTATTTGATTTTATAAAAGAAAAACCCTTGAATAATTTCAAGGGTTTTTTCTTGTAAAACATTGTGATTCAATTTATAATAGCAATATGAATGATTTAGAATTGTATTTTAAGGATTTGACCTCTAAAGATAAAAATAAGGCACAAGAAGCTGCTGCTTATTTAGTTAATAATGGGGATGTTAAATTATTTGAAATGCTTGTTTCAAAATCTGATTATCTTTTTGATTTTATTAGAAATAATATTTATAAATATATAGAAGCTGCCGTATCTAAAGATAACTATTTGAATATTTTAAAGTTTTTTGATGTTTATTCTGTATATTATGATGATTTGTTTGCAAATATTTTAGCAAAACATGCCACACAAGATTTGACTGATGAAATTTTTAAAATGCTTGAAAAGGGATCTGAATCACAAAAGATATATGCTGCAAAGTATTTTTCTTATATTCCGGATACTGTTGCATTAGAGTTATTGAGTAAATACGCTTTCTCAGATAATGAATTCTTAAGTTATAATTCTGCTGAAGCGCTTGGGCAGATGCAAGATGATATATCTTTTGATATTGCTTTAAATACTTTAGAATCGGATGATGATTTTGAAAAACTAAAAGCAGTTAAATTCTTTTCTGCATATGGTCGGGATTATCCGCTTGAAGCCATATTTAAAACGATGAAAACCTCGAAAATTCCTGAAAATATTGCGGGACAAATCCCTTATATGGATAGTCTTCTGAATTTATTATCTTCTGAATATATGAGTGATACTTTAATTGCTATAGATAATATTTTAAACGGGTTTGGGGAAATTCTTCCACTTGCAGATATTTTTCAATTTGAACTTTTTGAAGTTTTGGAATTTTTAATAAATACAAATAAGGTAGAAAATGTTAATTCCAGTAAAATTGCCGAAATTTTGCTTAGTGCTTATTCTAAGTTTAGTATGTTTTGTGAAAATCAAGAGTATATTTTTGATGAAAGTAAGGATACTAAATATGAGATTTCTTCTGTGTTAAAGTTATTGCAGGTTCAAGGTGATGATTTTTGGAAATTACAAAAAACTTTTGTTTTAAATGAATTGAAAAAATCAAAAGATAATATACATGCTGTTATTCCTGTAATTCTAGAATATAATTTAAGAGAAGCAATTCCTGATTTGAAATTATTACTAGAATCTGCTGATGAAACTATATTATGCGAGGTTTTAACAGCGTTGAACTCTTTGAATTCACTTGATGGAATTAATTTTGATAAAATCATTGCTGAAATTAAAAATCCAAATATTAAAGCTGTTATTGAAAATATAAAGCCTAAGTCTTAAACTTAGGCTTTTTTATTTTCTTTGTATTTTTATTATTCGTAATTTAAAAAACAATTTTGCTGAAATCTGCAAGTTTTGCAAATTTTTGCTTTATTGAGTAAAGTAAATTTAACCTATTTCTCTTTATATTTTCATCTTTATCCATTACTAAGACTTTATCAAAAAATTCGGTGATGAATGGAATTATTTTGACTAATTTTTCTTCTAATTGATTATAATCAAGCGTATTTTCATTTATATTTTTTGCTGCATTATATAAGTCTTTTTCTGCTTGTATTACAAATAAATCTTCTTTTACATCTGTAAAATCATTCTCTGTTTTTATAAGTCTTATAATTCTATTGATACTTTCATGAAATTGTGAATATGTATCTTTATTAACAATGTCCGAAACAATATCAAGTCTTACTGTTAAATCTTTTAAATCTGAAAGGACATCTTTTTCTGATATACAAGCTTCAAGAATATCATGTTTATATTTATCTGATAACAAAATAATCAATCTTTGTTCCATAAAACTCTTTACTGTTTCAAATAATTTATTTTTATCTTCAATTTGAACAGGTAGAAGTTCAATAGTTTGTTTTAGTAATTTTGTAATATTAATCTTTAAGTCTTTATTTAAAATTGTTTTTAAGATTCCAAGAGTTGCACGCCTTACACCTAATGGGTCTTGTGAACCTGATATTTTCTTGCCGTCAGCAAATACTGTTACGACAGTATCTATTTTGTCTGCAATACCAACAACTTGACCTTCAATACTTTCTGCTACTTCTGAATCTGCATTCAATGGGAAATAGTGTTCCATTATACCTTTTGAAACTTCTTTTGACTCTCCGCTTCTTAGAGCATAGTCGGCTCCAATATATCCTTGAAGTTCCGTAAACTCAAATACTAGCTTAGTTACTAAATCTGCTTTACAAAGAAGAGCTGTTCTTTCGATTGTTTGTGTTGGTATGTTTAAATCTTTTGCTATTTGTTTTGATAATTCACAAATTCGTTGTGTTTTATCATATACAGAACCGAATCCTTTTTGGAATGTGACGCCTTTTAAAGCTTCTAAGTATGATAGAAGGGGCTTTTGTGTGTCTTCTTGTACAAAGAAAATAGCATCTTCCAGTCTTGCTTTAACTACTCTTTCGTTGCCGGCTTTTATATTTTCAAATGTATCTCCAACATAATTGCTTATTGTTATAAATTTATTTAATAACTTTCCTTCTTTATATAATGGGAAATATCTTTGGTGTACAGCCATTACTGTAACTACAACTTTTTCAGGAATTTGAAGATATTTTTCTTCAAAAGAACATATTACTGGTACTGGCCATTCTGTTATAAAAGTTACTTCATCCAGTAAATCTTCATCTATTGCAATTTCAGCTCCAATTTCTTTTGCTTTTTCTTTTGCAAGTTTTACTATAGTTTCTTTTCTTTTTTGAACATCAGCTATAACCTTTGCTGATTCTAAAACTGTCAAATATTCGTCAGGATTTTTTATTTCAATTTCTGTTTTAGAAAATCTGTGTCCTCTTGTAATATTTGAAGATTTTATATTTGCTATTTCAATTTCAACTTTTTCTTCATTAAATAAAGAAACTATCCATCTTATAGGACGTTGAAATTTTATATCTAAATCAGCCCATCTCATAAAGTGTGTGCCTTTTAACTTTAGTATAATATTAGGCACTGCTGATTTAAGAAGTTCTTTTGTATCTTTACCTTTTTGTTCGATTTTTGCCCATACATAATTATCTTGTTTATATAATTTTTCAGGATTAATACCGTTTTTATTTGCAAAACCAATTGCGGCTTTTGTTAAATTTCCGTTTTCATCATATGCTATATTTGCAATAGGACCTTTTATAGTTTTTTCAATATCCTCTTGCTTTTCTGCTATATTCTCTATTATTACAGCTAAACGTCTTGGGGTTGCGTATACTTTTATATCTGAAAACTTTATTTCATTTTCTTCTAATGTTTTTGAAAATTCATTTTTTAATTGTTCCATTGCTGAAGGAATAAATTTGTATGCAAGTTCTTCTGTTCCTATTTCTAACAAATATTTATTCATAATTTCCCTCTTAATCCTTTATTATTATCTAAATTATATTGCAAAAAGAATATTAGTAAAATGCTCTGAAGCTATGTGAATTTAGAAAAAATAAAAATATTAGAAAATAGAAATAATATTGTTGCAATTTTTTTTTGTTCCGCATATAATAGTTTTGCAGTTGGGATCGTAGCTCAGTTTGGTTAGAGTGTCTGCCTGTCACGCAGAAGGTCGCGAGTTCGAGCCTCGTCGGTCCCGCCATTTTAAAGACACCTTTGGGTGTCTTTTTTAGTTTGTTGTTATTTTCTATTGCATATTAAATTGATTTATATATTAGTTCTAGATTTTCAATATCTATAAATTTCTTATATTCATATGGTATATTTACATTTAATTCACTTTTATCTTTATAATTCTCCAATGAATTGGCATATATAAAATTATCATCAAGTTTTATTTTGTAATTTCCTGGTGAAATCCCTGAAAAATAAAAGTTTCCGAATTCGTCTACTGTACTATAAGAAACTTCTTCGCCACTTTCGTTATTTAATACAATGATAAAATCTTCTATCTTCATTGTTCTTCCAAAGTCATCGATAATCTTTAACTTGCCTTTTATGTTCCCGATACAGCTTTTTATTGGAAATTCTACTCTTGTTGTTTTTCTTGCTTCTATTCTTATATTTTTCCCCTGTTCATTAACTTTATCTACCAGTAATGTAGTGGGTAGTTTCTCCGTATCAACTTTTACTGTATAAATTCCTGCTTCTGTTGTGCTTGCAAAGGCTCTGCCTCTTCTGTTTGTATAAACAGCATCATTTTCCCAACTGAATTTAATTGGAATATCTTTTACTTTTATGTCTTTTTTATCAAATCTTCCGTTTTGATTTTTATCTATATAGGTTATTACATCAACATATCCTCTATTGTCATCGCTATATCCTATTGATTTTATACCTGAGGGAATTACCGCAAAAGCATCATTTAAAACTAAGTTTATAGAATGCCTTGAATTCATTGGCATGAACATATTGTTTATTATATATCCGCCCATTTTATTGTATTGATAATTTACATTAATTATTCTTCCGCTTTTTGTTCTATATGCAAGGTTTGCATATATATCAAATCCGTTGTCTGAACCTGTATATTTATATCCCGTCCCTAGGCTTAATGTTATTCTTTTTAATTCGGGAAATGTGTAGCCGATTTTAACCATATTATATTTATTAGGTTGGTTTGAATAATTATAATCTATTACGTCATGGCCAAGAGTTATTTTCCCCATATCTTTTGGAAGCTTATAATCTGCTTTTAAATATACTGTTGAGTATTTTGAAGAATAACTGCTGTAGTTTTCTACTGTCTTTGAATATTTTGTTGAGTAATTACTCTCTGTTTTTCCGCATTCAACTGTTAAATTTGGGGTTATTGTTTTACTTAAATTAAAGTCATAATAATAACTGTTATTTTTTGCAATATTATTTTCTCCGGAACGCCCGTTTATGTTAAATTTTATATCTGCCAGTTTGTTTAGGCTTTTATAAAAGCCTAAATTATATTCATTAAAGTCAATAAGACCGCCTTCGAATCTTTTAGCTGTATTTGAATAGTATTTTTTTATTCCGGCATTTATTCCACCTTTATTTTGGGATATTCCTCCCGATATCATTAATCCAGTTCTATCGTTATAATAGCTTCCATCTCCTCCTGCTAGGTAAAAATCGGCTGAAGTTGTAAAAAGACCACCTTTTATGTGATAATTTTTTCTTCTGTAATTTGTTTCCAGTGCAAGTGTATAGCCACCTTGATCTCTGTAATTTGAACTTATATCTTTAGAGGTACTTGTGCCAAGTATAATCTTTGTACTTAGATTTTCATTTTTTATATGTTCTAATGTATTTAGCCAGCTTAGACCTTCGAGATTATTAGGATTTTTCCAAGTTCCTGAAGTTAAAAGTGCATCTGTTGAATATATACTTTGCCATATTGAGTTCTTTGGTTGTGAATATATTTTATCGAAAGATATTTTAGAATCAAATTTTAAATTTTCTCGAATACCATATTCGAATTGAGTTCCTAATAAGAGCTTTTTGGTATTCATTTCATAAATGTATCCGTTAGTATTAAAAAGTTTATTATTATAGCCTGTTACTCCGCCAATTATTGTATATTTCTTTTGTTTTTCTTTAGGCATATTTTTATATTTTGGATTCTTTTTTTCATAAATTTTTTTTGTTGTTCCGTCAGATTTTATTTCTTCTATTTTTATGTAATTTGGTTCATTATTTAAGGATAAATCATTTAAGCTGTAATAACCGTCATATGTACTTAATAGAATTCCTTCTTCGTTATCTGTATATACCTTTATCAGGCTATCTTTCTCAACGTAGCCGTTTAATTCGCTATATGTTTTTGGTCTGAATTCATAATTGCTTAATTGGAAACCAAGCATTTGATTCCCAATTGTATAAGAATCTTCTTTAATTCCTCTTGTTCGACCTAGTTCATATTCTATATTTTTTATTTTGTTCTTATAGTTAAACCCCAAACCTCCAAATGAAAATAGTTCTCCTTTGTAATTATAGGTGTTCATATCAATACTTAAATCACCATTATAAGCTTTACCTTTCAATACAATTTGAGTGTTGTTGTTTATAAACATGTTTTTTGTTGTACCGCTTATCAAATATTGGGATATTGTATCGCTCATTGTATTGTTATTTAGTGAGATAGAATCAAACTCTATTTTCTTTGTCTTTTCAGGAGATAATATGTTTTTATGTGCTTTTGTTTTTTTGGTATTTTTTTCTTTTTCTTCTATTTCCGCTCCGCCCAATAATATCAAATTTCTTTTTGTCTTAGATATTATTGATAAATCATTTTTGTCTGTTTTTATTTCAGAATCAAAAATTAGGCTTAAATCTTCTTCGTGACAAAAAATTTCATCTTTTATATCATCCATTAGACCTTGTTTTATGTAAAAATTTTCTTTAGATGATATTTTTTTATTGTTAAAAATAATATAATTAAACCCTATTATTCCTTTTTTAGAGTCATTTGTTATAAATTCGATTTCTTTTGTTAAATGGTTTGTTTTTACTTGTACTTCAAATATTTCGGATAATTGTTTAAATGGTAGTAAAATTTTATCCTCACCTGTTAAAATCACTTCAACATCATATAAGGCTTTTTCGTTTAAATTAATGTATGTAATTAAATTCTGATTTTGCTGCATTGCAAAAACAGGCTGAAAATATAATAACAGTCCTGTTAGAATGGATAACAAAATCATCCATTGTATTTTTTTCACGTTCTTTTTCTTTTATGGGTTTCTACTTGCTGTTAGTGTTATGATTGCTTGGTATGTTCCTGCTCTGTCATTTGATGTGGAATAGGTATTTGTTAAAGGCGTTGTGTCTAAAGTTTGAATAAAATTTCCGTTTTGAGAATTACCCATTTCTATTGAATAATACAAACCGCCATAATTTGAATTGTTATTCATTGTAGAAGATTGTATGTTTATAAGTGTATTATTTATTGGATATGCAATTGCATTAGGATTTCCTGAAATATTTTGTGCACCGCTTTTTATATTATTTATTGAGTTTGTATTTGGAAGGTTTGTACCTGATATATTGCCTAAAATAATATATTCTTTATTTGAATTTTTAAAATATGCATTTACATCCCCACCGTTTGAAGTTTGGGTTTTTGCTTGCAATATGTAATTATAATTACAGTCTTCACCATTTGTTTTAATATTGAAAGATGCAGACGGAGCTGTTGAAATCCCCGTCTGCGGTGCAATACTTCCTTTTGATAATGACTGATTTATTGCAGAAATATTTACGGCACCAGGAACAGTTGTTAGGATTGTTTGTTGAAAAGTTGTGTCTCCAAATGTTTTTAGGACACAAGTATTTATTATTAATATTAAAATCATTCCTTTGCATAAATATTTCATATTGACTCCTTATTATAAAGATGTTGATGTCAATGTCATTATTGCTTGATAAGTTCCTGCATTATCTTGGAAAGAATATGTATTGTTATATGGAGTTGTACCTGTAGTTGTTGTGGCAATTGTTGTTCCTCCATTCACGTCTATATTATATTGATTTTTTGAATCATCATAATTAGAACTACCGCCATTATCTAATGAAACACTTGTGATTGGATATGCAATTGCATTTGCATTATTTGTCGCAGTTGGTGAAGCTGTTTTACAATCTGCAATTGCAGCTGCAGTTGGAACTTTCCCTGAAGCTGTATTTGAAAATACAACATATGTTTGTGAACCTTGTTTGAATAATGCATTTACATCACCTGCTGCACCTGTTGTTTTCCCTTGTAAATATAAATCTTGTGAATCTGTGTTTAAGTTGATTTTGAATTGAGATACCAATGGTGCTGCCAAATTACCTGTAGCCGGTGCTATTGTTGTTGTAGTTGTTGTACCACTTGTTTCTGGGGTAATATCTAAATAAGTACCTAATGTACATTGTAAAATTTGACTTGCATTGTTTGAAATTGCTTCTGAAACATTAATAGTACCTAAAATCGCAGGCAAAATTAATAGTCCTACCAGTTTTTTGCTAATCATTTTTCTCCTCCTTTTCCCTTTTGTTAAATGTTTGTATCTGATAAATTATCCACGGTAAATTGATTTTCTTCTATTAAGCTTTTTAAATGCCCTTTCTCATTTGTATATTGAATTACAAGTCGAAGCGTGTACTCTCCGTTAGTTTTTATACTATCGAGTGGTATTTTTTCTGTTGTTGTTATATGGTTATTAGAACCTATTACATGATTCTTTATTTTATGTTCGCTGATTAATTCTTCCCCTTTTATTATTTGTGCTTTTCCGTTATAACGAACTTTACTGTTGCCTGAAGAAGTAAGTTTTAAATCTATTTGAAGTTCTTTATTTTGTTTTTTTAAATCTATTTTTTCGATATTTGCACATTTGATAAATTTTCCTTTGTCTAAATAAATCGGAATTCCTACTCTGGTTTTTACAATAAGTTTTGTTGTTACATCTTTCATTCCTGAAGGCAGTATTAGTTCTTTTGCTGCGACATCTTCTAAAAATAAAACCATTCTTGATTCTCCGTCAGGGATATTTTTTAGATTTGTTATTGTTAGTCTTACTTTTTGTTTATTTCCGTTTTGAAGTGTGAATTCGTTTGGTACAAATCTTACATTTTTTATTAGATTGGCTTTTTCTTCTGTATTTTCTTCTATTACATCCATAGTTCCTTGAGGTGAAATTTTAAAGTATGAAGGATATATTTTAAATCTTATAGTTTCATCTTTATCTCCTTGAACATCAAAAGAAGCAGTAATATAATTACTTTTTGTTTCATTTGCATTTAGCTCAAGTATTGTTGGAGTCACTTTTAAAGATGCATTGGCTTCTGAAAAAAATATTGGAGTGATTATAAGTAATAAAAATAAAAAGAATTTTTTCATTTAGTTTTCTCCACATTGAATAATGTAACTAACATAATTGTTAAACTGACCTTCTTTTAAGTATTTACCTGTAGAATTCTTAAGGGTATATTTGATGTTTATGTAGTCTGTTGAATAATTTCCGTTTATTAGTTCACTTACTGTTGGATTTCCCTTTGCTAATATATATTGTTTGTTAGGTAGGAGTTCAATTTGTGATGTTTCATATTCAGTAACATTCTTAGATGCACCTATAATTTGAAAATAATATTTTCCTATTAAATCTCCTAATTTTGATGTATCTAAAATCAATTTCCATTTATCATTTGATTTTATTAGAATTTGTGGCGAAGTTATGTTTGATATGTTTGCATTTGTCTCAAACACATTTTCAGGTGTTAACTTTATATTTACCGGATTAGTAATACTTGAAATATCTTGGGATACAGGAATAGTAAATGATAGATTATATACTGTATTGAATGATAATATAGCGGTTTGGGTTTTAAACTGTAATCTAGTTGTATATGTTCCAGGGGGTAATACTCCTATATTTTTTATTATGCAATTGTAATTTTTTCTGTATCCCAATAATTGAACGTTATTAATAGAAAATAGAGTCATTTCAATATTTGGCTGCATTTGAAATTCATTTTCGCCATCGTTTAAAAATAATTTATTGATTGGAATTTTATATTGAGGATTTGAAGTATTTGTTATGTATGGATCCAAAGCTATTACTTTGATTAAAAATTTCAGAGAAATTATTGTATCTTCAATAACTTGTATTGTTGTAGAAACTTGGTTCTGATTGATTATTGTTCCTCCAACATTTTTTACGGATACATTACTGTACGATGGATTGATGCTTGATATTAAAAAAAATATTATCAAAATTATTTTTTTCATAAAAACCTCGTTATAAAAAATTTATGAGGTTTAAATATAAATTTATATTGCCTATTAGTAGTATTACTGTTGCTATTTTTTTTATATTAAACAAGAGAATGAAAATTTTTTATTATTTCTGTCAAATTGATTATTGTTATGAATATTTTAAGAAAAAAAATAATAATTCTTTTACTTCTTGTACTAATTAATGGTAGAGCTTTTGCTGCAAATCAAGCAAATCAAACTTTATCTATGGGATTACCTGAAGTTCTTGAAATAGAAAAAATTATTGTAGAAGATATTGAACATGAAAAAAATGCTAATCTGAGTAATATAAAAATAGAAAGGATAAATAAAGTTTATAAAGATTATTATGTATTAGCAATGACACCAATAAAGGTCAAAATACATACAAATGTGTCTTCTCCTATAATTATTAATGCTGAATTCCCGAGTTTGAAGCATTCTCAGAATAATTATGATTTTTCGGAGTTTAGTTTATCTATATTTCCGGAATCATATACTATTAGTAATCCATATGATCATGTTATTACTGATGTTTTTACTCCTTTTGCTGTCGTTCGGCCTGATACTGTTTTGGGTGATTATAATGGAACACTACTCTTTACATTGGGGGTATTATGAGCAAAAAGTCAATTGTGCTTTTTATTATTATGTTTATTTTTTTTCAGCATTCTTTTTCTTATGGGAACCAAAGCTTAAATACTTTTCAGATTAATGTTAATGATGTTCCTGTTGTTAATAATGAGAAAGACTCAAATTTAAGTGATGGAGCTATAACTGCTATAGTTTTAGGTTCTACATTTGCTGGATTGGGAATTTTAAGCGGAATAGGATATTATTTTTATAAAAATTTAAAGAATTTGACTTGCGGTTTAGTTTGCGGTCAAAAATGTCCTTATCAAACAATTGACTGTAAAGCTTTTTTAGAAATTTTAGCAAGTAAGAAAAAGTATACCTATTTGATGAAAGCTAGTGAAAAAAGTGTTGTTAATTCAGATTATTATTATCTTATTATTCCTGATACAGAAATAAAACAAAAAACATTTAATACAGTATTCTTTGAATTACCTAAAAATAATGATGAAAATATTAATTTCAGGATAATTCAGGCTTCAAAACCCTATGAAATAAATAAAAAGCTTCCAACATTGGACTCTGATATCTTTCTTGATCCTCAAAATAATAATGTAAAAAAAGTTCCTACATATACTAAAGAATTAGATTCAAAAGATGGTTATTTGATAAAAAGTGGTACAATACAAAATCGTCAATCTAATATTGCTACAATTACAACTCAAAATCTTTCGGATGAAAATGCACAAACTTATGCTGTTATTGTTGAGTTTTGGTATTAGTTCAATTGATATTAAGTATTCATCAAGAAAAGAACCAATTTTTGTTAATTATTAATAAATATAAAAAAGATATGTAGAATAATTTTTGAGAAAGGGAACATAAATATAAAAAGTGGATTGGTTGTTATATAAAAAGAGGTAGTATTATGACTTTAGCTGAAGTTCAAATTAAACAAGAAATAGAGGATATTTTAAGAAATAATCCTCAAGATTATCCTAAAATTAGACAATGGTATGTATTTAATCCAAATTGGTTAATTGAAACAATAAAAATCAAAGCGGATACAACTAATATGCCTTTCTCGCAAATGATTTCTGAGTTAGAAAAAGACGAGAATAATTTATCTTAAATATGCTTAAAATATAAATAAGTTTGGATATATTATTTATTGATTCGGTTTTATATATCCATACTTCCGTTGCGTAAACATTCCAAATCTAAGGTTACATATTTTATATCCAGAGCTTTTAATTTATTCAAAATATCTTTTCTATATCTTATGACTTTTTCAATTTCTTCTTGATTGATTTCAATTCTTGCTATATTATCGTGGATTCTAAATCTGCAGTTTGAAAAACCAAAATTTTTTATTATTTCTTCACCTTTTTTTGCTTTTTCTATCAATTCTTCATTCAATAAAGTGTTATATGGGAAACGTGTCGCCATACAAGGTGAAGACGGTTTTGCATAGTTCTTTATATTTCCTTCTTTTGAAAAATCTATGATTTCTTTTTTTTGTAATTCCAAAATCAGCAAATGGGGAATAAATTCCTAATTCTTTCAATGCTTTAAGTCCGGGTCTATATGTTTTTATATCATCTGCATTGGTTCCGTCTATTATAATTTTATTTCCCGCATATCTTTTTAACTCTGAAAAAATAAGCTTTTTACAATGATAGCATCTATCTTTGGGGTTATTTTTTATTAGATTATTTTCAAGCGGATAATATTCTATTATTTTTTGTTTTATTCCATAAAAATTGCAAAATTCTTTTGCTTCATTAATCTCTTGTTCTGTTTGAAAAATTGATTTAAATGTCACGGCTATAACATTTAAATCTTTACATAAATATAAAAGTGCACAACTGTCTATTCCGCCGGAAAAAGCAAGACATAGGCCTTGCTTATCCAGTTCTCTTAAATATTGTTTTAATTTATCAAATTTTTCTTTCATTTAATTTTCAGCTTTTTGTTTATACATAAAGAAACATAGTAAATACATTATAAAACCAAGTATAAAGATGCCTAATAAATTTGAATATAAAGGTTCTATATTGGTCAAAATTGCTGTTTTATTTTGTAATGTTTCAGATATTATGAAGATTTGACTTTGAATTTGTGGAATAATTGAATCTTCTATTTTTAATAATGACCATTCAAGTCCATCCGGTTTTGTAGAAGCAAATTTAAATATAAAAGAAGCAAATATCAATGATAACAAACCAAATGAAATTGATGCTTTTTTGTAATTGGTTTTCTTAACTGCAAGAATTACTATTCCTGTTATAAGACCTTCTATTATACCAATAGGAAGATGGATTATTTGCATTAAACAGGTGAAGTTTGCTATTGAATTTAATGCTATTGAACCTGATAATACTCCCTCTGTTACAACAGCAAAAGCTCCTAATTGTAATGCCAAAATTGAAGATAGTATCGCTCCTATAAATTCTTTATTGTTTTTTGAAAATGGTTTATAAATTAAAGGATATGCTGCGAAACTGGCAAAAGCACCCATATTTATTATGTTACAGCCAAGTGCCAAAAGGCTTCCGTCTGCAAAGAATATTCCTTGAACAAGTATAATACTACACATTGCAATAAATCCTGCATAAGGACCAATTAGTACAGAAAGTAACATTGCTCCGATTATGTGTCCACTTGAACCTGTGTGAGGTATTGAAAAATTTATCATTTGCAGAGTAAAGACTAAAATAGTTAAAGTTATAGTATATAGGATTTTCTCTTTGTTAAAATCAGTTTTAGCCTTTTTAAAAGCATAATAAGCTGTTATTCCTGCTAACATTAGCATAGGAATTCCTGTTACAGGGCAAATTATTCCGTTTCCTAAATGCATAATATCTCCTTTAGTTTATTTCCATAACTCTTAAAATAGGATTTTTATAGGGCCTTTTCCCTCTTCCATACCCTACTTTCTCTATAATGATTTCCTCAGGGAGTTGTTCTCCTGTATATAATGCTGCAACAATTGCTGCGCCCGTTGGCGTTATCATTTCTCCTTCATTATTTGTTATTTTAATTGGAATTTTATACTTTGAAACTATTTCACAAACTGCAGGAACCGGTACTGATAGTGCACCGTGCTGGCATGTAATGGTTCCTTGTCCTTCTGTTAGTGTTGAAAAATATGTTTTATTCGGTTTCAGATATTCATATAAAACTGCAAAACTTACAATATCAACAATTGAATCAATTGCACCAACTTCATGAAAATGAATGTCTGAAAGATCTTTATTATGAACTTTACTTTCTGCTTCTGCAACTATTTTAAATATTTTTTTTGCTAAATTTTTTGCATTTTGATTAATATTTGCTTTGTCAATAATTTTATTTATATCATCCAGATTTCTATGTTCGTGGTGATGTTCGTGGTTATGCTCATGATGATTGTGTAAAGGTAAAATAACATCAAAATCTGTAGTTGAGATTGAATTTACCATCTTCTTTGTAATTTTGTATTGGAATTCATTATCAAGTTTCATTGATGAAAGAGCATTATCTAAAATATTTTCATTTCCTATCAAGTCTAATAATGCACCAACAGACATATCTCCTGAAATTCCAGAATTACATTCAAAATATAAATTCATTTATTTTTCCTTTCAATTAATCTGTTTATTTGACAGGCACTATATCCTGCATTATAGCCGTTGTCAATATTTACAACACTCATTCCTTCTGCACAAGAGTTTAACATTGTAAGAAGTGCTGAAAGTCCTTTAAAACTGCTTCCATAACCTACAGAAGTTGGTAGTGCTATAACCGGTATATCTACAAGTCCTGTAATTATTCCTCCTAACGCACCTTCCATTCCTGCTGCTACTATTATTGCGTTTGCTTTTTTTATTTCATCAATTTTATCAAGAAGTCTGTGTATGCCTGCAATACCTATATCATAATATTTCTTTACATTACTTCCGTAAAATTCAGCTGTTTCTGCAGCTTCTTCCGCAACCGGTATATCTCCTGTTCCGCCTGTACAAATCGCAATTTCTCCAATTCTTTCTATTTTTTTTTGTATTAGGGTTACAACTCTTCCTTGTTCATTGTATTTTATAATTTCTCCAAATTGATTTTTTAGTATTTCATATTGATTCTTTGAACAACGTGTCCCTATTACGTTGAAACCAATATCTTTGAATGATTGGAATATTTTTATTAGTTGCTCATCATTTTTACATTCACAAAAAACAGCTTCTGAGTATCCTCGTCTTTTTACTCTATCTGTATCAAGTTTTGCAAAATCAAGTTCTATATATTTATCCATTATTTGGGTCTTTCTTAATTCTTAATTTTGAAAAAAATAATCCTGCTTCAAATAGCATATATGTAGGTGTAAACAGTAATATTTGGCTTATAATATCAGGAGGTGTTAATATTCCGGCTATAACGAGTATTATTACAACAACATATGGTCTCATATTTTCAAATGTTTTATATTCTACAAATCCTGATTTTATTAGGGCATATGTTATTATTGGCATTTGAAACATTAACCCGAATGATAATGTAAGCCAGAACGATAAGTTAATTATATTTGAAATTCCTAGTACTGCGTTTATCTTCTGAGATGTAAAACTCATCCCAAAATCTATAATAAGAGGTAAAATAATGAATAAACAAAAAAATACGCCGAATATAAATAAAGTTGTTGATGTAAAAACTATTGATTTTATAAATTTTCTTTCATGTTGATAAAGTGCCGGAGCAAAAAACTTCCATATTTGTCTTGCTATATATGGAAAACAAAGTATTATATCGAGAATAAATGCCAGTTTTATTTGTATTATGAATACTTCTACCGGTGAAAAATAATTAAGAGATATATTGTTGTCCTTAATTAATAACGCTATTAGTAAATTCAAACATTTTGGAGCAATAAAAAGCATCGGAATTATAAATATTCCTAAACAAATAAAGCTTTTTAATAACATTTCTCTGAATGCTTCAATATGAGAAATTATATTTTCGTCTTTATCTTCCATATCGCTCATTTTATACATCTTGCGGTTTATATTCTTCCGGTTTTTCTTGATTATCTTCTATTGCATTTTTAAGTTCTTCTGTTTCTTTTTTTATAACGTCTTTTGCTTTCTTATATTCATATGAAGCCCTACCAAGTGCTCTGGCTATTTCTGGAATTCTCTTTCCTCCGAAAAGTAAAATTATAACAACTAAAATTAATATTATTTCTGTTATTCCTAGTGACATTTGATTATTCTCCTTTAACTATATTATACTTTGTTTTTTTACAGCATAAATTTCTATTGCGTCAGTGTTACATGCTTTTTTACAAGCTCCGCAGCCTATACATTTCTCTGCATTAATGCTTGTTCCGTCTTCTGCTATAATTATTGCTCCATAGGGGCATGAAGTTTTACATAGCCCACATTCAATGCAATTTTCTTTTTTTATCATAGCCATTGCTATTCTCGTTTTTTGTTTCTCTTCTATACTAAGTCTTTTTATAGCACCTGTCGGACAAACTTGTGAGCATTTATTACATTCTTTTTCGCAGTTTCCATTTTTATAATCAATATGAATTGTCGGAAATTCATTATTTGCTTTTGAAATAATCTTAGTTGGGCAATTTTCAACACATAGATTGCAATTGTAACAGGTATTTATTAACCTTTCTTCGCTTTCTGCACCAGGTGGTAAAATTACGTCTCTATATTTTTCTGCAATTTTATCTTTGATTATTATTCCTGTTTTAATCATTGAGCCAAAAACAGCTAGGACTGCTGTACTTATAATTATTTTTCGTCTTTGTATACTGAATTTTATTTGTTCTTTGAGCTCTTTACCATATTTAATAGAGTCTTTTGGACATATTTCAATACATTTTAAACATTTTATACAGGTTTCATTATTAACTTTTTTATTTTTTGAATCGATACAGCCAGCAGGACATTTATTCTCACAATTTCCGCAAGAAATACATTTATCTTTTTCTATATAGATTTTGTTTCTTGAGAATTTTGATATAAGACCAAGTATTGTCCCCGCAGGACAAATATTTGTACAGAAAAACCTGTTTTTAAAAAATGTTAGAATAATTATACCTAGTAATGCAATTATTCCGACAATTGAAAACGTAAGTGCTGAACCAAAATATGAATATGGTTCTATGTATCTTATAAATGTTGCGCTTCCACCAAATAAAATCCCTAATGAAATCGCTAATATAAAATATTTTATCGGATAACTTTTTATATATTTATTTTTTCTTTTTTTACCAAAAAATAATATACTCATAAGTTCTTGAATTATTCCTAAAGGACAAATCGTAGAACAATATATACGGCCAAATAAAACAGTTAAAATTATAATTCCAATAAGTAATGATAATGCAAGAATTGAGAAATCAACAATGACTCTTTGTACTAATGGTAAAATTTGAATATCAAAAAATTTTACAGAATAAAAAACTCCATATATACCCAAAATAGCAAGTAATAAAACAACAATTGCTATTATTAATCTTGTTTTATATACTTTTTTCATTAGTTCATACTCTTTTCAACTTCTTTTACTGTTTTGTCTACTTGGGCTAAAAGTTCAGGAATATTAAGCTCTTGCGGACAGTTTTTATTACATAAACCGCATTTTATACATTTGTCTGCTCTTGTTGATTTTTCAAGGGCATTATAATTATATACAAACATAAATTTGGCATTTGGTGCATTATTCCCTTTATACATATTGTATAATCCAAATATGGCAGGTATATTTATTCCTCTTGGACAAACTTCCAGACAGTATTTGCAAGCTGTACAGCTTATTGCTCCGCCTGATTGTATAATCTGCGCAATTTCATGAGCTACTTGCTCTTCTTTTTCTGTCATCGCTTTGTAGTTTATAAATGTATTAACGTTCTCTTTTATTTGCTGTAAATTACTCATTCCGCTTAGGATTGTAAATACTCTTTTTTTATTTGCGACCCATCTTAAACCAAATGAAGCTTGTGTATCATTAGGACATTCTTGTTTTAATTTTTCAGCGGCTTTCGTTGGAAGATTACATAGGACTCCGCCTCTTAAAGGTTCCATAACGATAATAGGAACACTTGCTTTATCTGCTATATCGTACAATTCATCTGCATTAACTACTTCCCAATCAAGATAGTTGATTTGTAATTGGCAAAAATCCCATTTGTGTTCATTTATAACTTCCCTAAGCATTTGTGGGTCGCCGTGGAATGAAAAACCTATATGTTTTACCAAACCATCTTTTTTAAGTTTGACAAGTTCTTCATACATTTTATTATCACGATAATTGTTTATAGTGTTTTTGTTAATATTATGAACCATATAATTGTCAAAATATTTAACCTGACACTTCTTTAATTGTTCTTCACACAGTCTTCTTGTATCTGCTTGTGTTTTTACAAGATATGCAGGGCATTTATCTGCTAATATAAAGCTTTCTCTGGGATATTTTTTTAAGACTTCACCAATTGCATTTTCTGATTTTCCATCAACATACATATATGCTGTATCAAAGTAATTTGCACCATGTGACATAGCATATTCTACCATTCTATCGAGTTCTGTCATATCTATCTTGCCGTTTTGCATAGGTAGTCTCATACAGCCAAGTGCTATTAGTGGAGTATCCGTGTTCGCAAACTTTCTTCTTGCTACTTGATCTTCGGAGTTTTTTATTTCGTTTTTTCCGCATCCTGATAAAAGTATGGTTCCGCCTAGCGTCAATGCAGAATTTATTATGAATGCTCGTCTTTTCATATTATCCATCTTATAAATTAAAAAGATTTATATGTTTTACTTAATTTTATCAGAATTTTTATAAGAAGTATATCAGACAATATTTCTTTTGTATTTAAGTATCATTCTTTATTTTAAAGAAATTAAGGATATCCTCTATATGTTCATCAACATCAACTTTGTTCCAATGTTTTATTATTTTACCCTCTTTATTAATTATAAAAGTTGCTCTATGTAAATTTTGAAGATGAATATCATATTCTTCAAATGCTTTTTTTAATTTATTATTAGGATCAGAAAGTAATATAAAATTTAATTCGTATTTTTTTTGAAAATCTAAATGATCATTTATATTGTTGTTACTCACTCCAATTATTTGAGCAAATTCTTGAATTTTGTCTATTGCATCTCGAAATTCTTGAGCTTCTTTTGTACATACCGGAGTGTCATCTTGGGGGTAAAAGTATACAATTAGATTTTTACCTTTTAATTCGGAAAGTTTAAATTTTTTTTCTTCTCCATTTTTATCAATGCCGTCTAATTCTATATTTAAATAATGCATATTTCCCTCCTTTTTTGTTATTTTAATTTCTGTTAATATCTTTTTCATTCTCAACTTGTTTAAATTAGAGTCTTATTTTTAATGTTGAAACTTTATTGTTTTTAATCAGTCTTATAGCAATGAGAGGGAATAAACAAATATATGATTTTATATTATAATTAGATAAACAAGGAGAGAGTTGTGAAAAAGTTTGTAAAAAATACCGCATTAATAGCATTTGCATTGGTTTTGGTAAGTATTACTTGTAATAGAAGCAATACTGCAATGGCCGAATCGGAAACTGTTCTGTATGATATGGTTTGGAAAATTGTTAACTCCAAGTTTTTAGACCAAACCAATAATGGTCAAGATTGGAATAAATGGCGTCATAAATATGATGATAAGATTAAAACCCCGGAAGATGCATATGTAGCAATAGATACCATGATCGCAAGTTTGAATGATAAATATACACGTTTTGTAACTCCTAAAGAATTTGAAGAAGAAAAAAATATGATAAAAGGGTCTTTATGTGGTATTGGAATTCAGATGGGACTTAGGGAAGGAAAAATATTAGTTATTTCTCCGATCGAAAATACTCCTGGTGAACGTGCAGGACTTCTTGCCGAAGATGAAATTTTGGAAATTGATGGTGTATCTACTAAAGATATGTCTATAGATAAGGCAGCAGATAAAATCAGAGGGGAAAAAGGTACAACTGTAAAACTGCTTATAAAAAGGAAAGGTGTACCAAATAAAATTTATAAAATTGTTAGAGATGAAATTCAGATAAAATCTATTTCTCAAAAACTGCCTGATAATTTTAAGCTGGATGAAAAAATAGGTTATATACGCTTGAGTTCATTTATGGGCAGAAATGTAAGTACAGATTTCAAGAAAATTATGGAGTCTTATAAGAATAAAGAAGGTATAATAATCGACCTGAGAGCGAATACTGGTGGATTATTAACAAATGCTATTGAAATATCTGATTTATTCCTTGATGATGATATTATTGTAAGTACAGTAGATAGGGATGGATATAAAGATACTTCTCGCTCTTCTAAAAGATATTTTTCTACTCAGCCTTTGGTTATTTTAATTAATAAAGGCAGTGCTTCAGCAAGCGAGATTATGTCAGGTGCTTTAAAAGATAATCAAAGAGCAATTTTGATTGGTGAAAATACTTTTGGTAAGGGATTAGTTCAAGAAGTAAAACCATTGAGTCCTTTTGGCGCAGGTCTTAATATTACAGTGCAAAAATATTTGACTCCAAATGGTACTGATATAAATAAAAAAGGAATTGCACCCGATATTGAAGTTAAAATTACCGAGGAAGATATAAAGGCAAAAAATGATGTGCAGCTAAAAAAAGCTCAAGAAGTTTTGTTGCAGATGATTCAAAATGAGAAAATGTCTGCTAGCCGTTAGTTTAGACTTTGATGATTTTTTAAGTATTCTAAAAAACCGGATCGACATATGTTATCCGGTTTTTTATTAAATAATATATTTATAAATATTCTAGTAATTAATTTTATGGTAAACAATTTGTGCGGCATTTAATACAGGATCTATAGCTGGTGAATATGGTGGTGAATATGGCAAATCTAAATTCATAAAAGATTCAAGTTTTGTTCTGCCTAAAATTGCTGGAATTACTGTATTTATTCTTTGATTAACTTCACCTTCTCCAATACCTTGTATTCCAAGTATTGTATGAGTATTTCTATCGGCTATTAATTTTAAAGTCAATATTCCATGGTCAGGCATGTAACCAGCTTTGTCTCTTTTTGTTACTATTGCGTATTCCGGTTGAAATCCAAGTTTTAATGCTTCTTGGTAACTTATACCGATTATTGAAATGGTAAAATCAAAATATTTTGTTATAGTAGAATTTAAAATTCCATCAAATAAACAATTACCACCTGCTATATTAATTGCGGCACATCGTCCTTCTTTATTTGCTGTTGAGCCCATTGGAACCCAAGTATATCTGTTTGTTATTAAATTGAAATTGTCTGTGCAGTCTCCTACAGCGTATATGCCAAGTTTTGAAGTCCGCATTGTATTACCTACTTTTATACTGTTTTTCACGCTTAAGTTTATATCACTGCCAATAAGAAAGTCTGTGTTTGGACGAACTCCTGTCCCTAATACAACGAGGTCTGTTTCAATTTGTTTCCCTGAGGCGGTTATAACTTTTGTTACTTCACCTTTTTCATTACCTTGAAAAGTAACTACTTCTTCGTTTGTTAGTATATTAACTTGCCCGGGATTTCTTCCTATTATATAGTCTGTAATAAGTTTAGCGAAGTCATCATCAAACATTTTTAATATGTGCGGGTTTTTTTCAATTAAAGTAACTTGCAAGTTGTTTTGAACAAAAGCTTCCATTACTTCGATGGAAATATAACCGCCTCCAATCAAAACGGCTTTTTGAGATTGAAACATTTTTTCTTTTATATTTATTCCGTCTTGAATTGTTCTTAATGTAAATATATTTTTTAAATCAATATTCCTTATATTTGGAATTTCGGGTGTAGCACCTGTTGCTATTACTAAAATATCATATGCAACTTCATATATTTCCAATGTTTTAACATCTTCTATTAATACAACCTTTTTCTTTGTGTCAACTTTTATACATTTTTGGTTAAGATGTATATTTATGTTCTGTTTTTTAAAATCTTCAGGTGTTCTCATAATTAATGTTTTTGGGTCTTTTATTATATCTTCTATAAAATATGGAAGACCGCAGGCCGAATATGATATAATATCTTCTTGTGTGTATAAATCTATGCTTATATCTGGTCTTTCACGCCTTAATTTTGCTGCAGTTTTGGGACCTGCAGCTCCACCGCCTATAATTATAACTTTTTCACTCATGGTTATTCCTTATTAAAAAATCATTCTTTGAATTTCTATTCCGCTGATTTCTAGTAGTGCTTGTTCTAATATTATGGAATTATCACTATTCTCAACTTGTAATAGTACAATCCCATTTGATGAACAGAATATTGATGAATTATTTATTCCTATACGCATTTTTATAATGCAGTTGAATTCAGTTAGTATTTTTTGTAATTCAACTGCATTATGCGTTTTGTCCGGAAGTTTGATTCCTATGATAACTGTCATTATAATTAATCTTTTATTTCAAGCTTTTTTGTTTCTTTATTATCAGCATGTAATTTTGGCAAGTGAAGTTCAAGGATTCCCTTCTTTAAATCAGCAGAGGATTTTTCGACATCTATTTCGTACGGAAAATATAATGTTCTTGAATATGTGCCATATCTGAACTCAGTTTTATGATATTTGTGTTTCTGTTCTTCTTCTTTTTCTGTTTCTTTTTTTGCTTCAATTTTAATATATGATTTATTTATATCGACATTTATATCATTTTTATCTATCCCAGGTAATTCTACTTTCACACAATATTTATCATCATACTCTTTCACATCAACAGGCATTGCCATACCTTTTAACTCTTGATGAAATATGTATTCTGGAAATAAATTATCAAAACTCTTTTGGAGTATTGCGTTGATATCTTCATTTAATGTATTTAAAAAAGTATCGGGTTTTTTTATCAAATATTTCATTTCTCTTTTCTCCTATCTATATAATACGGTACAAACCGATATTATTCTCAAGAAAAAAAGAGAATATATCATTCCCTATCAGGGTAATTATAAAAAGGCTATTTATTCTAAATCGTCAGAAGGAAAATCAGCAAGTTGTTTCTGTTTTAATTTATCAACAACAGAATCAACAAGAAAATCGTATGATTTGATCTTAGTGATTTCTTCAGAAAATTCCTTTTTTAACATGTCTTCAACCATTGCTCTGATTTTTAATTCTTCTGCAACAAATTTATTATCTGCAATTATTGAACTTAGAAGAGCATCTTTTTTACTTTTTTTTGAAGAGGAAAACTGAAGCCAAGTTAATTTGGGCTTTATATCTTTTAATTCCTTAACAAGTTTAAAATGTTTTAAACTGAACATTTTATACGAACTTCTCCATTTTCAAAATATACATCTTGAACTTTTTTAGCACAGTTCCCCTTTATATATAATAGAACATTTTTTACAGTTTGTACAGTCTTCATCTTTTCCATTAAAGTATATAAAACCAAATCGTGTAGGAGAGAGTTGTTTTTTAACATCGGTAATTCTTTGTCCAAAACGCTTGTAATCATCTGGGATAAGTTATCTGTATTGTGTGAAATGTATATTGGATTAGATATTTTGGAGGAATTTAATAGATTTTTCTCCTCTTTATTTCCTTCTTGATTTTCGTTAATCCATTCTACTGCTACTTTTTTTTCTGCGTTTAACATCTTTTTTACCTTTAATTTTGCTTTAATCTATTATCCGTGGTTAAAAAGTAAGCTAAAAAATTTGAATTTACCAAAAAAAGATCAAACGTTACATTTGTTTACAAAGATTTGCTTTATAAGTTTGAAAAATGTAAATAAATGTAACTCGAAAATATTTTTTTTAAGCAATAAATTAAAGTTTGTTTTTTTTTTACCGTAGTAAAAATTAATATTCGGATTGTATAAATAAGT
>DVJT01000091.1 GCA_018716565.1 Candidatus Avigastranaerophilus faecigallinarum
ATTATAAAAGAAAAAAAAACACCAATACTTGTAAATTATATAAAAGAATTTTTATTAAAAAATCAATTTATAGGCGTTTTAGGTTTTATATTTCTACATCCCAATAATGGTCAAATTTATCCAATTGTATTAATAATAATTTCTACATTTATACTAATTTCAATATATGATGTATGGAAAATAAAAACAAAAGATAATAACAATAGATTTTCTTTGTTTATCATAACTGCAGTTATTTTTGCCTTGATTTATAACGCATACAACATTACATATGGACCAACTGATGATCATCATTTTGGAGAAAAGTTTGCAACATTTTTCATGCATAATAACTTTAATCTTGAATATTACAAAGATATAATGCTAGTTCATGGCTATATAGATGTTATACCAAGTTGGATTGGTTGCTATATTTTTAATGAAAATAATATATATGGATATTGTTTAGGTGAAATCTTATTTAGAAACTTATTATTAATTGGAACAATTTTTTCCGGATTAATTATTTTTGACAAAAATAAATTATTTATAGCTCCACTTTTATTTTTTAAAGCAACAAATCCAACTGTATTTTTTGCAACTACATATTTGTTATTAATAAAAGAACAAATATTAAATAACTACTTTTTATGGCTTTTAATATATACTATAATTTCATTTATATTCTGTATGTATTGGACAACAATAGGTACTTTTTGGACTATAGCAAGTTTACCGATATTACTTTATCAAATACATAAAATTTACAAAAAAACAGATGATAAAAAAATTATTAAAATTGTTTTGGCTCTTTTACCATTAATTATTTTAATTTGTCTAATGCATTCAACAATTTTTGAATATCTGAAAGAAGCCCCTGAATATATGAAAGGAAATTTATTAGCATTTGGAAATTCATATGGAAAACTTACTCTATGGTTACCAAGATTAATTGTATGTACATATAAATTGTTTGCACTGCTTTTTATACCTGTTTTGATTATCGAATTTATCAAGCAAATAAATAAAGAAAATAACACAAATTCAATCTTTTTTTTATCATTTACAATTATTTTTCCACTAATATCACTAAGTTATATTTTAGGAAGAGTTGATTCTGGAGAATTTTTCAGAACAGAACATATATCTCAAGCATATGTTCTGTTGTTTTTACCGTATTTCTTATATAAATTTTCAAAAAAGAATTTTAACAAAATGCTAGTAATATTGCTAACAGGAATAATATTATACTCAATGCTTCAAATTCCTAAAAAAACAAATAAAGAAATAATAGAGAACTTGGAACATAAAGTAAATAATGTAGGGAATATAGCATTAATAAAAGATTATGAAAACAGAATAATAAATATAAAAAATTTTGTAGAAAATAATTCCAAGAAAGATGCAATATTTTTAGATTTAACAAACAGAGGAATGCATTATTTATACTTAAACAAAAAAGTTCCAATAAAATTTGTTTCATTTTATAATGCAATAACAACAAAACAATCAAATGAAGTAAAAAGTAAATTAGAAAATAATCCCCCAGATATAATTCTGATAGATTCAAACTCAATTATACATGATGATATACATCTTTCTCTTAGATTAAATTCATTATATAGATGGCTATTATTATCAAAGATGTATAGTATAACAATGAATGAAGGAAATATATTCTTATTAAAACAAAGAAAAGAAATTAATTACACAGAAAACGATAAAAACATATTAGATAATATATGGGGATGTAAAAATTTAAATTATCTGCCGGAAGCTTGGGGAAACTCAATAAAGACGCTTCCTTTGATTGAAATTACGATAAATGGATATAGTTATACAGATAGAGATAGACTAATTATAAATTTTTTAAATATAATACAAGGTACTGATATTGACTTCATATATATAGAACCTGAAAATAAAATAAAAGAAAAACAAAGCTATTATGTTCAAATAAATAGCTCAAATTCGGGAATCTTTTATAAAACGAAAAAGAATGGAAAAGTACTCATTCCATTTGATAATTATCCTTCTTGGACACTTAGTAATTCAATAAAAGAGATTATAATATATTCAGATAAAGAATTTAAAGGTAAATATAAAATTAAATTTTATAAAAGAAAAACATAGCAGTATATTTGATGACATAAAAATGTCTTTATACTACAATAAAATATATATTTTAAAGAGGAATAAGAGATGAAAATTTCACTAGAATGGTTGAATGAGTTTGTTGATATAAGTGATTTAACAGTAGAACAAATAGTTCACGAGCTAACGATGAGTGGCTTAGAAGTTGAAGATGTCGAAAAAACAGGCGCAAGATTTACGAACATAATAACAGCAAAAATAAAAAAAATATCACAACATCCTAATGCTGATAAACTTCATCTTGTAGATGTTGATTTAGGAAATTCAGTAAAAACAGTTGTTTGTGGAGCACAAAATATAGAAGAAGGACAAATAATTCCATATGCATCTGTTGGTTCAAAAGTTTTAAATCGTAAAACAGGTGAAGAATTTGAATTAACTCCTGCTGTAATAAGAGGTGTAGAATCACAAGGTATGCTATGTTCTCAAGATGAACTTGGTCTTGAAGGAATGCAAGAAGAAGATGGTATACTAATATTAAACCGTCTATATGAGAATATAGAATTAGGAACAAAACTGGAAGATTTATTAAATATAAAAGAAGATACAATCATTGATGTTGCACCAACTGCAAACAGAGGTGATGAAATGTCTGTAATTGGAGTTGCAAGAGAAATTTGTTCTTTATTTAACAAAAAGTTAAATTTTTCAAAAATAGAATCAACAAAAGATTTATATACTGATAAATTCAAAGTAGAAATACTTGCAGAAGATGCTTGTAAATACTATGCAGCTGGTATTTTAAAAGATGTTGTAATAAAACCATCACCAAGCTGGATGAAAAGAAGACTTGAAGTATCAGGAATCAGATCAATAAATAATGTTGTAGATATAACAAACTACGTTTTACTGGAATATGGGCAACCATTACACGCATTTGATATGGACAAATTAGATGGCTATATATGCGTAAGAAGAGCAAAAGAAGGCGAAACAATAGTAACACTTGACGGAGTTGAAAGACAACTTAATAACGATAGCATATTATGTGCAACGAAGGAAAAAGGTGTATGCGTTGCAGGCGTATTTGGAGCAGAAAACTCAGAAGTTGATGAAAAAACAAAAAATATAGTATTAGAATCTGCATACTTTACAGCGCCAACAAACAGAAAAAGTTCAAGAAGCATCGGTTATAGAAGTGAAGCTTGCGCAAGATTTGAAAGAGGAGTTGATATTGAATCAACAAGACCGGCACTTCTAAGAGCTATGCAATTATTAACAGAATATGCAGATGCAAAAGTAGAAGGCATAGCAGAAACAGGAAAAAATAAACTTGAAGATATTCAAATAACTTTAAGATTCAATCAAATAAAAAGAATTTTAGGAATAGAAATACCATCTCAAACCTGCATAGAGATATTAGAAAATTTGGGCTTTGAATTATTAGGAAAAAATGAAGCTGCAGCAAAATTCAAAGTACCAAGTTTTAGGGTAAATGACGTAAAGCAAGAAGTTGATTTAATTGAAGAAATAGCAAGAATATACGGTTATGATAAAATTGCTCCGACTTTGCCAAACAAAACACAATCACCAGAGATTTCAGAAGAATCAAAATTATTAAAAGCAATAAACAATCTTTTTATCGGCTACGGATTTAATGAGGCTATGACATCATCATTAATAGGTGAACCATTATTAAAGCAATTCGGACTAAGCTATAAAAAAGAAGAAGCAGTGTATGTACAGAACCCACAATCAGATGAGCATACAATGCTAAGACAAACTACAATAGCAAATATACTAAGTACATTAAAATATAACTTCGATAATGGACAAAAAAATATCTGGTTGTATGAAACAGGTAAAACATATTTTATAAAGAAACCTGCTGAAAAAATAGATAGTGGTGTTGAAGAGAACCAAATGATATCAGGTATTATGACAGGGGATACAAATTCCAACCTATGGAAGAAATCATCAAAGATTGATTTCTATACGCTAAAAGGAGTAATGGAAAGTTTATTTAATCTTTTGAATATTTCAGGAAGAATTAAATACTCACCTGCAGACGATTGTGAATATTTACATCCTGGAAGAAGTGCAAAAGTTGTTCTTTTAGGAAAAACACCGGAAACAATAGGATACTTTGGTGAAATCTATCCAATAATTAAAGATAAAATGAAAATCAATCAAGATGTATATTTGTTTGAATTAAATCTAGGGAAGTTAATAAAAGCAACATCAAACCATATAGCAAAATACAAACCGCTTCCACAATTCCCTGAAGTACAAAGAGACATCTCTTTTGCAATAGAAAAAAATATAAATAATGATCAAATAGTTTTAGCAATAAAGAAAAGTGCAGATAGTAAGTTATTCAAGAATGCAAATTTGTTTGATATATATGAAGGAGAGCATATACAATCAGGTTATAAGAGCTTAGCATACAGAATAACACTTCAGGATGAAGAAAAAACATTAACAGACGAAGTTATAGAAAATCAAATAAATACTATAAAATCAGGGTTAATGAAGAAATTCCCGACAATTAATTTCAGATAGTCTGTAATAAGTGAATAAATTGAAAAAAGAAGAACATAAGTTCTTCTTTTTTTATACAACAAATAAATATAATATACAAATATTTATATTATTAAATTTTGTATCATAACGTAATAATTGAGTATTGTTTTCTTGAAATACATAACTAAACATATATAATAATAATATTAGAGATTAGGGAATGTACATGCTAATAAAACAATACATTACTAAATCATTGGGGATTATTTCAAGGAGGAAAATCTAGTGCTTAGAAGCAGAGATATGGGTAGATCCATCGCAGTAAGAAGATGGACAAATACAGCCTTAGAATGTTACAAAAGAGGTTGTGTTTGTGAAGGTTGTTTTTACACAGACTTTTTTAACGGAACATCACAACGTTGCCAAATGAAAGCATCTGTGTTAGAGCTAGTGAGAGTATTGGGAAAGCCAAATGTTGAAATTCAACAAGTTTTGGTAGATTAAAACAAAAAAAAATAAGCTCCCGAAAGGGAGCTTTTCTTTTTATAAATATAAAGAAATCAACTAAATGATTTCTTTATATTGTTCTGTATTATTTAACAAATCATAATCGATTTCATTTTCATTGTCAGCAATAACAGCTGCAACAACCGCATCACTTGCAACATTAACAGTAGTTCTAATCATATCAACAACACGGTCAATTGCGAATAGGAAAGCAAATCCTTCAACAAGCTGTTGAGGTGTCAAACCTAAACCATTCAGAACAAGAGCTATTGTAATCAATCCTGCACCAGGAATTCCAGCACACGTACTAGATGCAATTATAGCCAAAATCATAATTTGAATAATTTGTATAGGCTCTAGTGTTACACCATAAGCTTGAGTCAAAAATATAACAGCAACAACTTGGAATAAAGCAGTTCCATCCATATTTAAAGTAGCCCCAAGAGGAAGAACAAAACTACAAATCTTATGAGAAATACCACGCTTTTCACAACAAGCAATAGTTAAAGGTAAAGTAGCACTACTACTTGCAGTTCCGAAAGCAACTAATAAAGCTTCAATAACAGCAGTAAAAAAAGTACTAACAGGAACCTTACTAAATAGCCTTAATATTAACGGATAAACAATAAAGAATTGAATACAAAATCCAAGAAAAACAACTGCAAAGAATTTAGATATTGTTGAGAATATACTTAAACCAAAAGAAGATACTGCAACAGTAGTCAAAGCAAAAATACCAGGAGCAGCAAAAATCATAATCCAATCAGTGATTTTCATCGTTGCAGCAAATACAGATTCAAAGAAAGAAACAATTGGTCTATTAATTTCACCAACTTTAGACAATGCCAATGAAAAGATTAAAGCGAAGAAAATAATAGGAATCATTTCACCTTTTGCAAGTGACTCTAAAGGATTTTGCGGAATCATATTTAGGAACAGATTACCAATTTGTCCTTTTTGTTCAGCAATAACACTATTAACTTGGTTTTGAATTTCAAAAGCGGACGTTTGGCTTATAAATTCTTGAACACCAACTCCAGGTTTAAATAATAAGACAAGAATAGCACCAATTATAACAGCAAGAACAGTAATTATTCCATAATAAAGAATCATTTTCTTACCAAACTTACCGATTTGTTTGCTATCACCAATACTTGAAATTCCAACCACAATCGCACTACAAACTAATGGAATAACAACCATTTGTATAACTCTTATAAATGCTTGTCCTACAATATTTAGTAATTTTACTAATGGAGAAAAAACAGTTGGATTTTCGTGAATAAAATTACCAAATAGAATACCGGCAATAATAGCAATAAATATATGCCAATTACGTTTTATGCCTAAACCGATGGCAACGAACAAAGTTTGAACATGTAATTTCATAAATACCTCATCATATCATACTAAAGTGCCCTAATTGTACAATTATTTAAAGAATAATTCAACCATTTTACAAATGAAAATATAATACAGAAGAAATTTAAGATTTGTACAAAGATAAAATTATAACTATAATTTAAATAAAGGAGAAAGTTATGATAAGAAAGCTAGTTTTATTTATAGCAATAATAGTATACACATTAGGACTTTGTACAAAAGCAAGCACTAACTGTGGAATTGGAATAAAATTATTTAAAGACCATACAAACAACAAAAGCTTTATACAAGAGTTTTTGCCAAATTCACCTGCAGAAGATAGAAAAATTCCAATAGGAAGTGAAATTATATCAATAGATAAAAAGAAAACAAAATATCTTTATGAAGACCAAATATATAACTTGTTGAATGGTCAAGAAGGTACACTTGTTTCATTAGTTACAAAATATAACGGGAAGAAGTATATTTATGATGTAAGAAGAAAATGTTGTTATGAAAAAGAGGTTGAAGACAAAAGATTTGACACATATTGGAAACAAGTTGTTCCAATTAATATGGCATATACATCTCCATTACCAGAGAACATAACATCAAGTGTAAGTGAAAGATATAAAAAAGAAGTAGTGCCTTTATATGAGTATTGGTATTTAAGAAGATATAATTTTAAGAGTGGATATCATATGTGCCAAAAATATTATCCAAAAGATTTTAATACTTGTGTAAAAGATTTAGTAAGAAGAGAAATAAATAGAACTATTCAAGACGAACAAACAAGGTTAAACAGGCTTGAATATGAAAGACAATTAGAAAAAGAAAAAAAATAAAAGGCTTAAGTATTTGTTTTTATAATAAAATATAGAACATGTAGATTAGTTGAAAGAAATAACCATGGATATTGAAAATAGAAGTTTTCATTTTATTGCAATAGGCGGAGTCGGAATGAGTGCTCTAGCAAAATATCTAATAGAAAGAGGCGCAGATGTTACCGGTTCTGATATGCAAGAAAACAAATACACACATTTGCTTGAAGAAAAAGGTGTTAAAGTAACGATTGGACATAGTCCTAATTTAATAAAACAAAACATGATTGTAGTTGCAAGTAGTGCAATTAAACCATCAAATGTTGAAATTATAAAAGCAAAAGAACTTGGTATAAATATTTATCATCGTTCAGATATATTAAAAATGATATCTGACGAATTTTCAGTAAGAGAAGATTCATATTTTATAGGTTATTCAGGAACCCATGGCAAAACAACTACAAGCGGTTTAGCATCATATATATTGACAAAAGCAGGACTAAATCCTTCATTCGTAGTTGGCGGAATAATCCCTGATATAAATACAAATGGTGCATATAATGGAGATAAATATTTTATAGCAGAATTAGATGAATCAGACGGAACAATACAAAAATATTCAACAGATATTGCTGTAATAAATAATATGGAAGAAGATCATCTGGATTACTACAAAAATGGATTTGAAGACATAGCAAAAACATTTAATAAATACCTATCAAATAAACATAATCAAATTGTAGTAATAAATAATGATAATGACGGCAATAAAAAGTTTATGAAACTATACCCAAAATATAATTATATAACTTTCGGATTAGAATCTGCTGATTACACCGCAAAAAATATAAAATATAATGGTTTTGGTTCAGAATTTGATATATACAATGCAGATAATAAAATTGATACTATAAAATTATCTATTCCCGGTGTACACAATGTATATAATGCATTAGCAGTATATGTATCATTAAAAACAGCAAAAGTTAATGTAAAAGAAATAAGTAAATATTTTTATAGTTTTACAGGAATGGGCAGACGTTTTCAAAAAGTTGCAGAATTCAATGATATAACAATATATGATGATTATGCACATCACCCCAGCGAAATAAAAACAACACTTGAAAGTGCAAAAAAAGGAAAAAAAGAATCTCAAAGAATTGTTGCAATTTTCCAACCACATAGATATTCAAGGCTACAAAACTTATGGAACGAGTTTAAAAATGCATTTAATAGTGCCGATAAGTTAATAGTTACAGATGTTTATTCTGCAGGCGAGGAGGAAATAGAGGGGATAACCTCCGAACATTTTTCAAAAGAGATAAAACATTGTGATTGTAAATATATATCAGGTCCAATCGAAAATATCTCCACAAAAGTACTTAAAGAACTAAAAGATAATGATATTGTGCTTACACTTGGAGCTGGAACAATAACAAAGCTCGGTAAGTTATTATATGAAGAATATGAGAAGGCAAAATAAGTGGTTGAAATATATAATGATTATGAGATAAAAAATGAATCAACATTCAGAATTGGCGGAAAAGTAAAAAAAGCTGCTTTTCCTAAAACAGTTGAAGAATTAATAGAATTACTAAAAGTAGATGAATATGATATTGTTTTAGGTAATTGTTCTAACGTACTTTTTAGTTCCGATTACATAGATAAAAGTATAATTATAACAAAAAATATAAACAAATTTTCATTCCAAGGAAAAAATCTACACGTAGAATGCGGTGTAAAAGGACCTATTATATCAAAAGAATGTCAAAATAGATGTCTTAGCGGATTTGAGTTTCTGATAGGATTTCCTGGAAGTTTTGGCGGGATGATATACATGAACGCATCTGCACATAATCAATACATTTCTGATACATTTGTTTCAGCAAGAGTATTTGATTTAACTAAAAAAGATATACAAACATTCAATAAAAATGAAATGGAATTTTCGTATAGAAAATCAAAAATATCAAATTCAAAATATATAGTACTTGATGCAGAATTTGCGCTGAAAGAAAGCACAACAGAACAAATAGAAGAAATAATGAAAAGGAATATAGAGTTCAGGAAGAGACATCAACCTTCACTGTCTTATGGAAATGCGGGAAGCATATTTAAAAATCCGGAAAATGATTCAGCAGGAAGACTTTTAGATTTATGCGAAATGAAAGGTAAAAAGTCAGGTGGTGCAATGGTTTTTGAAAATCATGCTAATTTTATTTTAAACTATAATAATGCAACATCAGAAGACGTAATAACATTAATGTACAAAATGTATTCAAAAGTCAAAGAGAAATACACAATAGAACTTAAACCTGAAATAAAATATATAGGCGACGTAGGAACGAAAGAGTACAAATTATGGAAAACAATGACAGAAAATATTCTAATGACACAAAAATAGCAGTATTATGCGGTGGACTTTCAAGTGAAAGAGAAGTTTCATTAAGATCAGGAAGCAATGTCCTAAAATCATTAAAAAGACTAGGATATAAAAACGCACAACTGATTGATGTAGATAAAAATATTGCAAATACACTAATAAACAATAATATAGAAGTAGCATATAACGCACTACACGGAAAATATGGTGAAGATGGCTGCATACAAGGCATACTGGAAATTTTAAAAATTCCATATACAGGAAGTGGTGTAATGGCCAGTTCTATATGTATGAACAAAGAATATACAAAAAGAGTACTTTCTACAAATACAAATATTCCATTAATTAAATCTGTATTCATAAAAAAAGGAGAAAATGTACTAGAAAAATGTAGAAACTTAAATTACCCATTGATAACGAAGCCTGTATGCGAAGGTTCAAGTTTTGGAATGACAAAAGTAAATACAGAAGAAGAACTTTTACCTGCATATAAAGAAGCAATAAAATATAATGATGATGTACTTGTAGAAGAATTTATTAATGGATTTTTTATAACAGTAGGTGTATTAGAGAAAGATAATGAAACATTTGCTACAGAAATACTAGAGATAAGACCGAAGAATGAATGGTATGATTATGAAGCAAAATATACAAAAGGAATGTCTGATTTTATTGTTCCATCAACTTCCTTATCTGAAAAAGCAACAAAAGAAATAAAAAAGATATCAATAGAAGCACACAAAACAGCAGGATGCTCAGGAGTTTCAAGAATAGATTTTATGGTAATGAATGACAGACCATACTTTCTTGAAATAAATACAAGTCCGGGAATGACAGACACAAGTGATTTACCTGCACAAGCAGCTGTAATGGGCATATCATATGATGATTTAGTATTAATGATCTTAAATAACGCAGGATTAGACAGATAATGTCAAATGAATATGCAGTACAAAGAAGAATAAAGCAACAGAAACTGCGCAGAAAAGCCAGACGCGGTGAAATTGCAATAAGAAGAATATATAAATTAATAAGATTTTCATTTATATTATTTATTTTTTATGCAACATATAGACTTGCAATATGCCATTATTGGTTTTTACCAAGCAATATATATGAAAAAGGTACTGGAAAAAATTTAGAGATATTAGGAAATGAAATTGTTTCAGATAAAAAAATAATAAATGAAATGAAAAAATTTCCACTAAAAAAGAAACCTATATACCAAATCAACCCAACAGAAATCGCAAACGGAATTGAGCAATTATCACCTGTAAAACGTGCATATGTAAGAAGATTTTGGCTTCCAGCAAAATATGTAGTCATGGTAGAAGAAGTAACACCAGCAATAACAATATCACCATCTGAAGAAGCACCAGCAGTAGCAGCATTGGCAATAACAGGAGAACTAATAGGTAGAGAATATCTACCATTATCAGAGAAATTTAAAGCTGTAAAAGTATTAACATATGGGACAAACAACGATGATTATGAGAAATGGGATGTTGAAAAAATAAATAATTTGTACAAGCTTGGAAAGTTGTTGGAAGAATATTCAGGCGAAAGAGTTTTATATATTGATTTAAGAATAAAACATAATGCTTTTGTTCAGTTAGAATCTGTAAAAATAAAACTTGGGGAAATTGATGTTTCAGTTTTTGAACGAATAAAAGCAATTCATGATATATTGCCACAAATAAAACAGATGTCTGAAAAAATTCAATATATAGATTTGTCCTGGAAAGATTCAAAATACTTAAAAATGGAATAAAAAGTATTGCAAAATATTTTTTTTATAATACGATAAAAGAGTCAGAAAAAACCAAAATCCAACAATAACATGTAAAAAAGGTGCTTATACTAAGGTAAGCTAAAGCCTTTTAGTCATGTTTTTTTTATTTTTTAGGATAAATAAAACTTAAAGAAAGGTTATTAAAGTGGAAGAAACAAAAGTAAAATCTAAAAAAAGAAAAATTGAAACAACTGCTGAACCACAACAAACAGAATGGAAAGAACAAGTAATTCAAGTAAGAAGGGTTACAAAGGTTGTAAAAGGCGGTAAAAAATTAAGTTTCAGAGCTATTGTAGTAGTTGGAAACAAAAACGGCCAAGTAGGAGTTGGCTGTGCGAAAGCTGCAGAAGTTATTATAGCTATCCAAAAAGCAGTAGCAGACGGAAGAAAGAATTTAATAAATGTACCAATATACAAAACAACAATACCTCATCCAATAACTGGACGTTCAGGAGCAGGAAGTGTAATGTTAAAACCAGCTTCACAAGGTACCGGAGTTATCGCAGGCGGTGCAGTTCGTGCAGTATTAGAATTAGCAGGTGTAGAAAATATATTAAGTAAATCACTCGGTTCAAAATCACCATTAAATGCAGCAAATGCAACATTAAATGCACTACAAGCATTAAAACCATTTGATGTAGTAGCAAAAAGACGTGGTTTATCATTAAAAGATATGCTTAACTAAGAGGAATTGAATAATGGCAAATAAAAAAGTAAAAATAACATTAGTAAAGAGCTTGATTGGTTCAACAGAAAAGCAAAGAAGAGTAGCAAAAGCTCTAGGCTTAACAAAAAAAGATCAAACAGTAGAACACGAAAATTCAGCAGTAATAATGGGTATGGTTAATGCTATCCCTCATTTACTAAAAGTAGCTGAGTAGTATGAAAGGTGATTAAAATGACAGATAGAATTAAAATAGAAGATTTAAGACCGGCTGAAGGTTCTACCGGAAAAATAAAAAGAGTAGGTCGCGGAAGATCATCAGGATGGGGAAAAACATCTTGTCGCGGAAACAATGGTGAAGGACAAAGAGCCGGAAGATCATCAAAAAGAGGATTTGAAGGTGGTCAAATGCCAGGTTACAGACAAATGCCAAAATTAAAAGGATTTAAAAACTTTAACGCATTATGCTATGCAGAAATTAATGTAAGCGACTTGGCTAATATACAAGCTGATGAAATTACTTTAGAATCATTAAAAGAAGCTGGAAAAGTATCTTCAAAAGCAGAAGCACTAAGAGTATTAGGTAATGGAGAATTAACAAAAGCAGTAACAGTAAGTGCAAGATACTTTACAGAATCAGCAAAAGAAAAAATTGAAAAAGCAGGTGGAAAGGCTCAGTTAGTATAATGCAACAATATACGCCAAATCAGCAAAATTTGCAGGCAATGTTATCAAACCTAAATATTGCAGGTTTGAAAACAAAAATCATATTCACTTTGGTAATGATTATGATTTTTCGTTTATGTGCGCAACTTCCACTTTTTGGAATTGATGGACAAAATCTTGCAAATCTTGCGGCTACAAATAATCTTATCGGCTTTTTGGATATGTTCTCCGGTGGTGCAATCGGAAATGTATCTATAATTGCTCTAGGTATTGGACCATATATAACAGCATCAATTATTATGCAGTTATTAGCAGTTATAATACCACATTTAGAGCAATTGCAAAAAGAAGAAGGTGAAGCAGGAAGAAGGAAAATATCACAATATACACGTATATTCACAATAATAATTGCTGCAATACAAGCGTTAGTTTTTGTAATATATTTACTAAAGACATCACGTGGAGCTATTATGCCGGATGTAAATGTGATAGCATTTGCAATTGGATCTGTAGTTATATTAACAGCAGGTTCGGCATTTACAATGTGGATGGCTGAATTAATGACAGAGAGAGGGATTGGGAATGGAGCATCAATGCTTATTTTCTGTGGTATTATTTCAAAAATTCCTTTTTATGGTGAAAAGACAGCAATGTTAATTCAAGAAGATACCTCTTTACAGCTTGGTTTATTGTTATTACTCATAATATTTTTTGCAACAATGGTTTTCATTGTAATTATGCAAGAAGCAGCCAGAAAAGTTATTATTGTAAACCCCAGAAGGCAAGTTGGAAATAAGGTGTATGGTGGTACTAACACGTTTATACCATTCAAGTTAAATCCAGGTGGTGTAATGCCAATAATTTTTGCAATAGCAATATTATTGTTCCCAACAACAGTATTGGAATTATTTGGCAATGCAAATATCAATAATGAAGTTTTAAGAAACATTATTCAGTGGCTTGCTGATTTTCTTAGACCATCAGAAATAACTTATAATATTATTTATTTCTTATTGATATTCGGATTGACTTTTTTCTATGCTTCTATAATTCCTAATTTACAACCAAAAGAAATTGCTACAAATCTAAAGAAATACGGTTCATCAATTCCGGGTATAAAACCTGGCAAACCAACTGCAGATGCTTTAGATAAGATTTTGAGCAAAACAACATTTATTGGGGCATTAAGCTTAGCAACTATCGCATTAATTCCGTCTATTGCTTGTAATATTACAGGAATTACAACACTACAAGGCATAGGTGCTACATCATTAATAATTATGGTAGGGGTAGCGTTAGACTTTATAAATCAAGTCAGAACAAACTTACTTCCAAAAAATTATGAAAGCTTTTTGAAACAATAAATAAATAAAAACAAAAAGAAATGAACCTGAAAGGGTTCATTTTTTTATTCAAAAAAAATTGATGTGATATAATAGATTAGTTAGATATATAAGACACGAGGACAGAAAATGAAAAAAGAATTTATATTTATTGGCCCACCCGGAAGCGGAAAAGGAACACAAACTAAAATATTATCAAAAGAATATAATCTTCCGCATATTGATACAGGCTCTCTTTTAAGAGAAGCAGTTGCTTCAGGAAGTGAAGAAGGAAAGCTTGCAAACAGTTTTATGGAAAAAGGTCAACTTGTTCCAATAGAATTAGTATCAAAAATAATAAAAAACAGACTATTAAAAGATGATTGTAAAAACGGCTTTATTTTAGACGGATATCCAAGAAGTTTAGAACAAGCATATGCTTTGGATGAAATTTTATCAGAAATAGATAAAGATAATAATGTAAAACCACAAGTATTTTATTTTGAAGTAGCACAAGAAAAATTAGTAGAAAGACTAGTTAACAGACGTTCTTGCAGCCAATGTGGTGCAATATACAATCTAAAGACAATGAAATTAAAAGATGAAACAAAATGTGAAAAATGTGGCGGAACGTTAACAAGAAGAGATGATGATACAGAAGAAGTTGCAACAAAAAGATTTGCAACATATTTTGAACAAACAGAACCATTAATTAAATTATATGCAGATAGAGGACTATTAACAAAATTAGATGCAAGCTTAGATATAGATACAATATACAAAAATCTTACAGGAGCAATAAAATAAAATGTCTATACATAGAAAATCAAAATTTGAAGTTAATCTGATGAAACAAGCAGGAAACATTGTAGCATTAGTACATGCAGCAATGAAAGATGCTGTTAAAGAAGGAGTAACAACAAAAGAACTTGATGAAATAGCATATAAAATAATAAAAAGTAATAAAGCAGACCCAACTTTTCTTGGCTATCATGGATTTCCCGGAACAATATGTGCGTCACTAAATGAACAAGTAGTACATGGAATACCATCTAATGATGTTGTATTAAAAAACGGAGATATAATAAGTATCGATATAGGTGCAACATATAAGGGTTTTGTCGGAGATAGTGCTTGGACATATGCAGTAGGAGAAATTTCAGAAGAAAAGAAAATGCTGTTAAAAGCAACAGAGGAATCATTGTTTGCAGGTCTTGAACATATGAAAAGTAATGATAGACTGGAAAATGTTGCAGGCGCGATTGAAGATGTTGCAAAAAAATATAATTTGGGAATAGTAAGACAATATGGCGGACACGGTGTCGGTAGAGAAATGCATGAAGATCCATTTGTATTCAATTACAGAACAAACAATCAATTGATTTTACAAAAAGGAATGACAATTGCGATAGAACCAATGCTAAATCTGGGTTGTGATGATGTAATAGTTCTTGATGATGAATGGACAGTAGTAACAAAAGATAAAAAAGCTTCAGCTCATTTTGAACATACAGTGCATGTAACAGATGATGGACCGGAAATACTAACAAAATTACTATAAGGAAACAGACATGATAGAAATGAAAGTTATGGGTATAGCAATCGATACAGCAAGCGGTTCCCCTATAATAGTTTTAAATGATAAAGATAACAGAAAAGCATTGCCAATATGGATTGGTAGTGCAGAAGCAAGTGCAATTATAAGAAAAATTGAAAATATAAAAGTACTAAGGCCGATGACGCACGATTTAATAATTGATGTTATAGAGAAAACCGGCTACAGTGTAGATAGAGTTGAAATTAATGACGTAGAAAAAGAAACCTATTTTTCAACAATATACCTAACAAATGAAGACGGAAAAGAAGTAACAATCGATTCAAGACCATCCGATGCAATAGCGGTAGCAATAAGAGTAGATGCTCCTATTTTTGTATCAGCAAAAGTTTTAGCAGATGGTAGTGTATCTTGCGATAGTGAAAAAGATGAAGCCGAATCACAAGAATTTAGAAATTTTATACAAAGTATAAAACCATCAGATTTTGAGAAATTGCTTAAGAACGACAAGCAATCTGATCAATAAAGCGTGGACTAAATTTTACTTTATTATTCTTCACTTTTTTAAAAAGTGAAGAATATTTATTTTTATATAAACGATTTTTACGAATGTCTTCAAATTGAGATAAACCAATAATAGTATCTTTACAAAAAACATCAATAAGAAAATTAAGCATATACACCTTTCCAATACTTTTGATGTATAATTTTTAATGATAAAGAAAGAATAATCAAGGAAAGGGTAAATAATAATGGCAAAAATAACAAAAGATATGGGAATAATAGAAGTATTACAAGCACATCCAGAGACAATAGAAGTATTTCAAAAATATGGCTTTGGTTGCATTGGTTGCGCTGCTGCAAGATTTGAAAATTTAGAAGCAGGTGCAAAAGTTCATGGAATTGATCCAGATAAAATGGTTGAAGACCTCAATGCTGCAGTTGTTGAATAAAATATAAAAGCTAAAACATTAACTACGGTTAAATTTATTAATATAGACGTGACAAAATGTTATGTTTTTATTATTATTTTAATACTTATTCGACAAAATACAGTTAAGGAGATATAAAATGGAAGTAATTCTAAAAAAAGACGTACAAAATATTGGTGAAGCAGGCGATATAGTAAATGTAAAAGACGGATACGCAAGAAACTTTTTGCTTCCACAAAATTTTGCAGAAATTGCCACAAAAGGTGCAAAAGAAAATAGAGAAAAAAATCTAGCTAGAATTAAAGCAAAACAAGAAAAATTACACGCAGAAGCTTTAGAAATGGCAAAGAAAATTGAAGAACTTGGTTCTATAGAATTTTCAGCAAAAGCAGGAGAATCAGGTAAATTGTTTGGCGCAATTACAACAAAAAGATTAGCAGAAGAAATTAAAGCAAAAACAAATTTAGATGTAGATAGAAAAACAATTTCTTTAGATGCTCCGATTAATAAATTAGGAAGCTTTAACATGACAATAAAATTAACATCTAAAGTAAAAGTAACTCTTGGAGTTAATGTTACAGCTTCAGAAGTATTAAAAGAAGAAATTGAAGAAACAGAAGAAAAAGCAGAATAAGACATATTAGAAATAACGCAAAAAAATTTTTTTTAAGTTTTATATGCTATAATAAAGCAAAGGTAAGATCATGATAAACAGACAAAATCGACGCAGCAATAATAATGGAGGCTTTACGATATAATCGTAACGATTTTGTTATGACAAAGTATAAAAAGCCTTCTTATTTTAAGAAGGCTTTTTCATAGTAAAAGGAGAAAATTTTGAACAACTTACGACGAACAAAAAAATATCAAAAGGCAAACACCCCATTTGTCAAATTAAGAAACTTAATATGGGGCTTGTAAACACAGAAAAAGGGAAACAAAATGACAATACAAGCAATAACAACAAAAGTAATATCAACACTAGGGAATAAAGATTCATTAATACCAATAATGGTCAAAGATGGCGTAGACAGCGCAAGTTTAACATATAAATCATTTAAAGAAGGCGGAAAAGTAG
>DVJT01000092.1 GCA_018716565.1 Candidatus Avigastranaerophilus faecigallinarum
TTTTTTCTTTTTGTACTTTTCCTGTATTTTCTTTTAAAAATTTCATTGGAACAGCAGCTTGTAAAACTGTATTGATATCACAACAATAATAGTTTGCAATCCAATCTAAAAGTTTAAGATAATCAAGTGAAAATACGCTTCTTTTATCTATAATTTTTATAATCTCTTTTGCTTTTATTCCTTCTTCTAAATATGAAGAAAACCCTGTGACAAATGCAACGATATTTTGTTTTCTGTATCCAAAGGGAACTAATACGGCTTGTCCTACTTTAATGTCAGCTTTCAAATTATCGGGGATTAAATACGAAAATGTTCTTGTACCAAGATTTATAACATCTACAAGGCAAAGTGCATATTTTTTGTTTTCTTTTTCTATTTCTTGCATAACTTTATTTTATCTGCTTTTTTATGAATTTCAAATAATAAGCAGGTCTTTTTTGAATTTTATAATAAAAAATTCCAATATAAGTCAAATCATATCAAATTATGTTTGCTTATATTGGAATAAACATAATTAATTGTTGTTAAGTTTATTCTTCCAATTCAGAAGCTAATTCTTGCATTGCTTCTTCTACTGCATCTTTTAACAACATCAAATTATCAGGAGATACAGTTACACCTTTTTTTGTTGGGAGCCAAGATGCACCGTCATCTGTTGTGTAATAAATTCTTAAATCTAAATATTTTTTTTCTTTATAAGAATTAATACTTATTTGTAATTGTTCAGTTGCATTTCTTGGAATTGTTGCTAATATTTTTGCTTCTTCTGCCATTTTATCTACCTCTTATATACCTATTGTTTCTTTATAATTCGGAATTTCAAATATTCTTGTATCAGCATCTTTGTTTGTGAATTTAAGATATTCTTCCATTGATTTATCTTTAGCATTATTGTAATAATCTTTGGAAATTAAGGCAAGATATTCTTCGTTCAAATCGCCTGAATAGTTTCCTAAAATCTTTGCAAATTTTGATATATCATCTTTGTTACTTCCTGCACCGTATGCTTTTGTTTTAGCATCAGTTCCTGACGGACGAATTTCTATAAATTTATCTGTAAATTTTAAGAATGTACCATCACCTACAAATTTTATATCAATTAAGTTATCAAAATTTAAAGTTGGGAATGTTGATTTTAAAATTGATTTTACATTATCTAAAGTAATTTTCCCGTCAAACTCTGCTAGTGCCATTGTCAGATAGAATAAATCATTTTTTGTTCTTAATGCTTCTCCGTCTTTTTTTGCTTGCGTAAGTTTTACAATATCAGGTTCTGATTCATTATAGTATGCGATATCTTCTCTCATATCATATTTTGCTATAATTTCATTCAAGTTGAATATTTCATCCAATGCAACCGATAAAGTTTTACCTTCTGCTTCAAGTTTTGCAGCCAGAGCGGAAGCAACTATAATTGCTTCTGAAGCACTTTTTTCTCTCATTGCTATTGCAATTCTGCCTGCTTTTGATTTTATTAACTCTTCGCTTCCTATAATCATTCCGCCTGATTCTTCTCCGCCAAATATCATTCTTGGATTTTTGCCAAGATTTACTTCATGGCCGAATACGTCAGTCACAATTACATCTTTTTCAGGATTATTGATTAACTGCATTTCAACTTTTTTCATAATATTAGCGATTTCTTTAAAGCCAACGGGTACATTTACAACTTTTATATTGTTATATTTAGCCCATTCATCCCAAGATTTTGCACTTGCTGTTGTTTTTATCATAAATCTCGGATGATTATTCCATTGTCCTGACGCTTTTAATTGTTTTGCCCAGAAATCCATAATCAATAAGAAAGATTGATTTGCAGTATATATGCATAATATTCTGTCATTATCAAGCTCAGAATAACTTATACCTGTCTTATCAAGAAAATCTATTGATTTTTTGTCTTCTATTTGACATACGGTTAACCTGTCATGATCAGGGTCTGTAATTAAAACTACTGTTCCTATCGGATATTCTTTTAATTTTTTATCATAGTTTAATGTATCAATAACAGGGAAATATGAACTTCCGTCTTGTTTTTTACCAAGTACTGTTGCATCAACAGAATAATCGTAAAAACATTTATTGCCTTTTGGATCTGTATCATATTTACCTATTCCATGGAAGAATGGGTCTTCTTCTATATTCATCCAATCAAATTTTTCTGTAATATTGAATGCAGTTAATATTTTACTTAGAGTATTATATGCACTGCCTCCTACATTTTCTATAATAATTTTATTTTTGATTCCTTTTATTAAATCAAGATTTTCTTTGTTTGCTACGCCTTTTTCTAAATATTCTTTATATAAATCAATACCATTATTGATTGTTTTCATAAAGGATTCATTGATTAATTTGTCATCAGATTTTGCAATTCTAATTTCGTATTTGCCGTCTTTCTCTACAAGGGCAAATATTTCTTTTATTTTATCCACAAATTCCATTGACTCTTCAGGTAAATATTGGCTGCCTTGAGAGTTTAAATCTTTTGTTGCATTCTTAACACTTATGCCGTGGCTTGAAGTTATATATTCACCGCCTAATAAATCAAGTTTAAAGCATAAAAATGATGCGAGCCATATCGGCATTGTTTTTCTTTCATATGTTGTAAGAGTCTCTATTCCTTGTGCGGCTTGTACTCTTGCTATTAAATCTAAAAATTTATCAGAATTATATCTTACTTCTCTTCCTGCAAGTTTAATAAGTTTCTTACCTTTGTACTTCTCTTTAGCAACTAATGCTTTTGCATATGTAGCAAGCATTATACCCATTATGTTTATTGGGAAACGAACATCATATGGGTATAAGATATTCTGTGGACCTCTAATTCCTGCGGTTGAAACAGCGGCTTCTTTTTCATAATTTTTTAGCCAGTTATCTAAATTTAAACCTTCAGGATTGGTATTTGCATCATATGGCTTTAAATGTTCTTTCTTTAATACAAATACCATTTCATCTTTATTGTTTATATCTATATATTTATTGTTCTTAATGTATTCAGGAGTATTTTTTTCAACTGATTTATATAATTCTTGTTCTAATGTTTGGGCTGTCATAACTATCTCCTTAGTTGTTATCATTGTTTATGATACTAAACACATACTGACATAACAAGTGCCTGTATAAACTACAATTTATCCCTTTGTACATATTATATAAATAGGATTATAAGTTAGATATACTTTATTGTTTTGTGTATAGTTTTCTTTATATTTTTGTTCAAAATCTTTTAGTTTTGTTTTTGTTAATTTAATTTCTTTTATTGCGTTTGTTCCGGTGTATTTTAAATGTTTTAAAACTTCCATTGGTGTTTCAAAATCAATTTTAATTTTATCTTCTTTTTTTGCAATAATTTTTTGTGTATTTAGAAATTTTTCCATTGATGATATAGATGATATTTCGTTTCCAATATTAAATATGGATTTAATTTCTTTTAGATTATCTTCTCCAAAAATTGAAATTGCCAAAATACCGCCATCATCTAAAGCATTTATTAATTTCGACAAAGTATCTTCTATGTTTGAACACCATTGCAGGCATGCGTTAGAAATAATCAAATTATATTTTTTAGTTAGGTTGATATTTTCAATATCCCCTGGAATAAAGTTGCATTCTTTATATATTTCTTGTACGTATTTTTTTGATTCCTCAACGATATCATTCAAATACAGTTCTGAAAATATGAGTTTGTCTGCTATTTCTTTTGTTAGTATTCCTGTGGCACAGCCAATTTCAAAAATTTTATTATATTCTTTCTTTGGCAGTAAACTTATTAATTCTTTTGCCATTTTTTTTTGTACTATGGCATTTTCATCATATGTTTTTAAACTCTTTTTAAATCTTTTCTTTACGAGTGATTTATCAATCATATAAAATCACTCCAGTTTTTGTATGAATCAAAAATATAGTGCGAATTTTCTATTTCTGTAATCTTTATATTTTTCTCTGCCCAAAAGTTCAACATATTTTTAAATGGAAATATTCTGTCTTTTGTTGATAAAAAAGCAGTATCGAATGGTAGAAAGTTATTTACTTTTAAATCTCTTATCGAAATTAATTCTTCTTTTAGTTCGTTAAGTGAGCGAGAAGTATATTCTTGTAAATTTTTTGTTGCTGAAATTTTCCTCATAAATTTAGAGCAGGACATTTCATTAAAATTAGCAACAGTCAAATCATATATGTTTTTGGGAATCCCGTAATTATCATCTATTGGTTTTAATGTTCCATTGATTGCAATATATCTGTTAAAATTTTTGTATTGTTCATAGAAATAATTACAAACAAATACGCCCATTGACCAAGCTATTAAGTATTTCTTTTCATAATTAGAAAAATCAAAATCAGGTGTTTCTATAGTTCTATAATCAAAAAGTGTTAATATATCATTATTTTGTGCATATAAATCAGAAACGATTTTCTCATCCATTCCCCAACCGTTAAAAAATACAATAAGATTTTTATTATTTTCTTTATTTAACCATTTATATTGCATTATAAAACCTCTTTTACCGTATCAATTACAGTTTTAAATTCATCAAAAGTAATATCAGCTGTTAAAGATAATCTTAAACGTGATGTATTTACCGGTACTGTCGGTGGTCTTACAGGTAATACATAAAAGCCTTTTGCCCTTAATTGTTCCGCAATTTTAACTGTTTTGTTATTTTCACCTATAATGACCGGTACTATCTGTGTTTCACCATTGTCTTTTATATAATTGTGTGCTTCTTTTATAAGAGTATTTAATTTTTCTGCTTTTTGTCTTACTGTATTGAACTTCTCCTCAATTAAGAAATTTGACCACATTATATTTACAGGTGGAATAGCTGTTGAAAATATAAATGAATTTGCTTTGTTTATTAAGTAATCAATTATTGTTCTATTTGAAACACAAAAAGCCCCCATTGATGCAAATGATTTACCCAAAGTTGCCGTAATTATATCTACATCATTTAGGAGGTTATCTCTATCTGCAATTCCAGCTAGATTTTTACCATATATTCCAAAAGCATGTGCTTCATCTATCATTAAAAGACAATTATATTTCTTCTTAAGTTCTATTAATTTTTTTATATCGGCTATATCGCCATCCATACTAAAGACAGATTCTGATATTATTATTGCTTTTTTATATTCATTTCTGTGTTTTATTAAAAGTTCTTCTAAGTTATTGTAGTCAAAGTGTTTGTATCTGAAAAATTGTGTCGAGGACAATCTCATTCCATCAATTATACTTGCGTGATTTAGTTTATCAGAAAAAATTACGTCATCTCTATTTACTAATGATGATACAACGCCTAAATTGCATTGGTAGCCTGTATTAAATATAAGACAAGCTTCTTTATTAAATATTTTTGCAAGATTATTTTCTAATTTTTTGTATACTGTTGAAGTTCCTGTCAATAATCTTGATGAGGTTGAAGATAATATAAATTCTTCGTGATTTTTATATTTTTCAATGAATTCATTAAGTAAATCTCTATCGGTACTAATATTTAAATAATCATTAGAAGAAAAGTTAAGCAGATTTCTTCCGTCAATAGATAAATATTTACCTGTCTTATATTCAATATTATGAACTTGTCTGAAATTATCTTTTTCTACAAGTTTTTTTATTTCTTCATCATAAAAACTCATAACTTAAGTATAGTTCAAACTAAATTATATTTACAGGTTTATGATATTAAAATCTTCACCGATTGATTCAAAATGCTTTTTCATTAGTTCTGTATGACAGCTGAAAAATAAAATCTGATTTGTTTTTGAAAATTCTTTAAGACATTTAATTGCATTTCTAGTTCTTGTAAAATCAAAATTTACAAAGGCATCATCTATAATTAACGGTAAATCAACCTTTCCGTTTGGCTTTAAAGTTATTTTATCTTTTGAATAATTTGAAGCATAGCCGAGTCTTAAAGCTAAATATAATTGTTCTTTAGTTCCTCGAGATAAATCTTGCCATTTTTTTGTAATTGTACCTTCGTCATTCTGAATTTCCATAAGGTCTAAATTGATTTTTGAATATTTGCCATCTGTCAGTATGGAAAGATACTTTTGGGCATTTTTTAAATCAGGTTGAGTTTCATTAAAGCTATTTTTAGCTTTTTCTATTAATGAAATTATTACCTTGTTTTTTATCAGTTCTTCAATCTTTTTTCGGTACTCATCTAAATATATATTTTTTTGAATTTTTAAATCATTTAACCCTTCAAAACTTTCAAGTTCTCGTTTTTTAAATTCTGCTTCTTTTTTCTTATTTAGTATCTCTTTTTTATTATTTAAAAGTTCTTCCATTTGTATTTCAATATTAGTATTGTAATGTTCAGAATTATGAATATTGAATTTTTGTTTTTCTTCATCAATTCTATTTATTTTGTCTTGTAAGTTATGAATTTCTGCCAGCAGAATATCTAACTGAGTTTTTATTCCTGAATTTTTTTCGTTTTCAGCTTTTATTTTTCCAATATTATCTTCATATTTTTCACTTAATGAAATATTTATTTCGTTATGAAGAATAAATGAATTAAAGACTTTTAATATTAAATTATTTTCATTTGAAAGTTCTTCAATTTCTTTACAGATTATATTTTTTTCTTTTATGTCTTCTTTTAATACTTTTATTATGTCTATAACTTCAAGATATATTTTTTCATCTATTTTAAAGCTGTTTTCTTCTGATTGAATTAGATTTATTATTTGAGCTTTTATTTCATTAATTTTTATTTGTATTTGATTTAATTTTTCATTTATCTTTTTTGCTTTTTCACTATTATATTCAAATTCAGATTGACTTTTTGTCAGAATATCTTCAATATTTTTATTATTTTGAATTTTAGACCAAATTTCTTGTTTTAAACTATCAATTTTTACAGGTAGATAAGAACTTTCTACGTTATCAATTTCGCAATAATAACCTTTGATTTTTTCTTTTAGTGAAATTAAGATATTGTTTTTTTCTTCTTCATCCTTATTTATTTCATCATCTTTTCTGTCTTTATAACTTGCAATTTTTAAAGTGGCAAACCCAGATGCAGATATTACTGCCATCATAATTGCAAAAATCCCAGCAATTGGAACTTTCTGATAAAAACTAATAACTGCACTTAAAACAGTCATAACAAATAAAACTGCAAATAATATGAGTAGGTTTTTGTTTGCATTAATTCCACTCGCATTAATTTTAGTATTTTTTTCTGTATTAGTAATCTTTGATAATATAAAATTGTAATGTTTCAAATTTTCATCAATAAAATTATATAATTCTTTTAATTTTTCAAATTCTTCTTGTGGTATAAGTTTGTCTTTTAATGGTAATATATCATGTTTTAATTTAAGAAGAAGTTCTTCTATACTTTCTTTATTTGCATTTAATGCTATTAATTCTTTATCTAATGTTTCTTTTGCAGATAAATAATCTTTTATTTGTTTTATTTTTGAATAATCTAATACAAAGTTTAATACATCTGTTTCACTCATACTCAAAGCATAATCTGAGTTTAAACAATTCATATTTAAGGATATTTTTTGCCTTAATGTTTCCGCTTTTAATTCATCTTTTGCAAGAATACTTAAATTAGATTCATATTTACCTGCATTATGCAGAATAGAAAGATAAGTTTCTCTATCTTTAAAAAATTTCTCATTAAAGTTTAAATACAAACTGTTATATTCTTCTTGCGTAGTATTTAATTGTTTTTTTAATTCTTCAGCTTTTATACAAAGATTTAGAAATCCTTCGTATTTAAATATTTCATCAAGTTCTTCATTTGCTGCTTTTATTGATTGAACAGCATCATTATATAATGCTTCCTTGTTTGAAAGCTCTTTTATTTGGGAGTCTATTAGCGAGATTTTATCAAGTATAGAATTTGTTTCTTTTGTTAATCTGCCATTATCTCCCAATATTTTTTTTGTTCCTGATTTTACTTTCTCTATATAAGCATATAACTTTTCACCTGATGGATCTTTTATAATATCAATCAAAGTGGAAGTGTCTTTATTTTGAATGTTCATTAAATCATCTAAATTAATTGTAAAACCTTGTTCAAAATATCTTTGATTTATGGTTTTTTCAATAAATCCGTAATTAATCTCCGAATTATTTTCATCATATAATTTACATCTTTGATCTTGTGAACGATGGTCTTTTATATCTGTTCTATATTTTGAATGATTTTCATTATCAATAATACTGAAATAAATTTTTCCTGTATCAATACCTTTTACTCTAAAAAAACCTTCTTTAATAAATTTCATTAAAGAACTCTTGCCTGCTTCATTATTTCCGCAAATTAAGTTTAGTCCTTCTGAAAAGTTGTAGTTAATACCGGTTTTGATATCTTTATCGCTTTTTTCTATTATTATATTTTCTATTATTAATTTGCCCATAGACTAATCCTCTTTACTTTCGGATTCAAATAAAAAGCTACATAGGTTCAAACATTCTTCCTTTGACTTTTGCAATATATTTTGAGCAAACGAATTATAATCTTGCTGTATAAAATTACAAGAAGCTATAAGATTTTTATATTTTTCTTCTGTTTCTGTGTATACTTTCTGAATAATATCCTGATTTATAGCAGTATTATAAACTTTACCGACAATACCTTCATCTTCCTTCAAAATATTTTCATCTATATTTGGTATTGTTTCATTTATTATTTGCGAAATATATATTTTATTGTATGAATTTGTTTTTATTCTATCTGCGATAACATTATAAAATTCGTCATTTAATTCGGAATAAAATTTTGTAAATCCTGTTAAATATAGCCTTGTAAGGAATAATTCACATAAATTTTTATCCTGATTTGTTACTTTATATAATTCGTCTTCAATTTTTGTCAAAATATCAGTTGAATCATCCAAATTGGATATATCAATTAAAATATCTTCAAATCGAATTATATCCATCGGAATAAAATTGTTTTTTACAATTTTATTATTCTCTACTTTTATATATCTTATTCCATGCGGACCTGTTTCTTTGGTATTTCTTCCTTGAATAGTACCTGCATATTGAATAATATCATCATTTAAATACGGAACATGAATATGTCCTAAAGCCCAGTAGTCATAACCAAAACTTTTTAGTTCATTAATATTACAAGGTGCATATGGACTTATTGCTTCCGCATTCAAATCACAATGTAAAAGACCAATGTTAAAAGTATTATTATCTTTGACTTTGCTAAAATAATTTAAAGGGTTTTCATTCATTTTTTCATCAGTAAAACTTAATGAATGCAAACAAGCAACTTTCTCTCCAGTTTTATTGTA
>DVJT01000093.1 GCA_018716565.1 Candidatus Avigastranaerophilus faecigallinarum
TAGAGAAGATAAAAACACATTGCACCAATAGCAGGTTTAACGCTATGATATTTATTTAGGTAGTAGGAAATTATTTCCTCATTATTTTTATAAAGAGCAATAAATTTTCTACTACTTTTACTACTAACAGCTCGTTCTATAACCTTGTAATCATCGTTATAGTATTCAAGTGCTTTCTGAAACTGTTTCTTTGCGTACTCATTAAGGGGATGTGACGTTGAATTAATAATTTTTTCCATCTTGTCACTATCTAATAAAGGATTAACGGATAGTTTTTCTTCAAAACTTAACACTATTAATCACGTCCCACCTATTGCAATTGATCATGAATTTGATCTAACTTATCCAACAAAATACTAGATAGTGCTAACAATGCTTTCTTACGTGATACTACTGTTTGAGCAACCGTAGACACTTGTTCATCACTCATTGCTGCATAATTGTCTACTCGTACAATTGGAGCAAAAACATCATTTAACTGATCATACAGTGCTTGGGCTATTCCGGTTGTTTCTTCAACATTGGAATCTGCTTCCCACAACTGATTTTCAAACGCTAGTTCTTGGTTCTTATCTTTTTCCATTGTTTAAACCCTCCACTCATGTTAGAATGAAAGAGAATTAAATATTAGTAATTCGTCCAACATCCCCCGTAAAGATTGTTGGCTTTTTTATTAGCTAAATTTAATTCTCTAAGTTTTATTTAGTCGTTGTTAGTGTCTGAATTGGCGTTCTCACTATCAACGGCTTTTTTATTACCATCCATAAAGTCGTTTTCAAAATCAGTTAAAGTTTTATATTGAATTGCTAAATCTTTAATTTCTTTAGCGACCTTAATAATTTCATCTGCTGAGGAAATCGGATCATCTGCAATTATTTCTCCATTTTCTTTAGTGATAGTACCTTCAAAACAATCTTCAGTAATTGAATTTATATAACTGCCAGCTTTAACAATCCTGTCTTCTATATCAATAATTCTTTTACTTAATATTTCTTCTTCAAATTTTTTAGTGTATAAACTCATTTCTTATTACTCCTTAAAATAAGTTACTAATTGCAACAACAATACCCAGCAATGGTAAAAACGTTGCTAGATAAGCCCAAAGGCGTTGGTCTGGTGAAGTCCACCAGTAAGCTAAAATCTTACCATCAATTTTTTGTAACATATGTCTCACCTCCTCCTATTTATTTCTCTACAATCACTTGCCAGCCAGCTGTGCGATTATTACTTAGAATTTTCTTTTACCCAACGGTCAACATCTTCACGTTTATATACATATTTTCCTCCAACCTTTGATGATGGAAAATTTCGGGTCTTAATCCAACGATCAATAGTTGTTCGAGAAACACTTAGATAATCCGCAGTTTGGCCCTTATTCATAAACTCTGGTTCGGTTTTAACAGTCTTAGCATCTTGTAACTTATTGTTCTCTAGCTTTTTAGCCACAGCTTCAGCTAACTGATCAATGAACTGATCTAAAATAGCTGTACTCATTATTATCACCTCTTTATTTCATATCGTAATTACAATATATAACATAATGAAATATTATGCAACAACAAAATAAAATATATTGTGTTTTGTATTGTTATTTTCGGTTATGTATAATATATTAACTATACAAGGAGGAATTAATGTGAAAGAAATTTCATCTGACCAGAAAATAGGTTCTAACATTGCACTAATTCGTAAAGCTAAAAAGATGACTCAAAAAGACTTAGCAAGAAAAATTGGAATATCACAACCAGCCTTGGGGAATTATGAACGTGGCCAGCGGATTATACCTGCTTCGATTTTTCACAGTTTACCTCAAATATTAGATGTTCCTCTAGATTTTCTAGTCTATGGAATTCCCAACAATATTACCTTTCATGATTTAGCAACGCTCGATTCCGTATCTCTCAAAAAGAAAGCTGCTCATATTGAAAATGATAGAAGTATTATTGAACGTGGGTTAGGGCGTGACGACATAAAAAGACATTTATTAGCTGCTGTTTTGCTTGATAATTATGGTTATCTTGTGTACCCAGATGAATCTAGCAATGACAAAGAACATGAACAACTTAAAAAATTTGTTTGGAATACATTAGATGGATTACTTACCGGCGTACCAATTACCAATGAAATAAATTTTAAACAAATTAATGAACAATTTGAATTACTTGCAAATACGTATTTAAGCCTAATTATTGACGAAGAGGCAAATCGCTATCCTGCTTTCCGCAAGGATTTACCACCCTTCAAAGAAAAACTTACACAGTTTTTAAATGATAACGGATATTTTAAAATTTTAAAAAAATAATTTTAAACCTTTCTCTACAATCTCTTGCCAGCCAGCTGTGCGATTGTAGGAGGAAAGTAAAAATGTCAGTATACAAGGATAAAAGAAATGGTACGTGGTATGTTAAATACCGCATTAATGGTAAATCAACCAGTAAGCGAGGTTTCAAATTAAAATCGGACGCTGTAGCGTGGGAACAAGAAAAAGCTGTGGAGCTTAAAAAATATGGTCAAATGAATAACCATAACATGACCGTTGAAGAGCTATCAAAAAAATGGTTGCCAGTATATGAACAGACTGGGATAGAAAATTCTACTATTCATAAAACAAAACAAATCATTAAAAATCATATTCTACCCCGCATTGGAAACTATAAAGTTGCTGATCTTAGCATTGAGTTATTAACTGAAGTTGCTGCTAAATGGAAAGAAGAATTAGTAAAGAGTGACCCTTTTAACTATACTAAGCGAATGTTAGACTACGCAGTACAATTAAGAGCGATCCCAACTAATCCAATGAAT
>DVJT01000094.1 GCA_018716565.1 Candidatus Avigastranaerophilus faecigallinarum
AAGAAAAAGAAAAGATTTTGGTTATTTTAAATTTATTGGGGGATAGAGTTTTTAATGATGGCACAAGAGGTTAAGAAAATAAAACTAGATCCGTCAAAAGTTAAAGGACGTTTAGTATATCATACTGTAAAACGTGGATTTGATATTTTAGCTAGCGGGGTTGCTTTGGTTTTATTATCACCACTATTTGGAATTTTGACTGTAAAAATAAAAAAAGAAGATGGTGGCCCAGCATTTTATTCACAAACAAGAATCGGAAAAAATGGAAAACCATTTAAGATGTGGAAGTTTCGTTCCATGATTGTGAATGCTGATAAAATGGTAAAACAGTTAGAAGAGCAAAATGAAATTGACGGGGCAATGTTTAAGATTAAAGATGATCCTCGTGTAACTAAGATTGGTCATGTAATTAGAAAATATAGTCTTGATGAATTACCTCAGCTTTGGAACGTCTTAAAAGGTGATATGTCTTTAGTAGGTCCACGTCCACCTCTACCAATGGAAGTGGCTGATTATACTGATTATGATAAATTACGCTTGACTGTTACACCAGGGTGTACCGGTCTATGGCAAGTAACTAAGCGTAATGATGCAGACTTTGATGAAATGGTAGAATTAGACCTTGAGTATATTAATAATAGTAGCTTATGGTTTGATTTTAAGATTTTATTGAAGACTGTAGGTGTTGTTATTCATCCGAATAGTGCATATTAAGGAGAAAAGTTAAAAGTATGAAAGTTTGTTTAGTTGGCTCAAGTGGTGGACATTTAACTCATCTTTATATGTTAAAACCTTTTTGGCAGAATAAAGATAGATTTTGGGTTACTTTTGATAAAGAAGATGCAAGAAGTAAACTCAAGGGAGAGAGGATGTATGGGTGTCACTATCCAACCAACCGGAATTTGAAAAACTTGATTCGTAATACTTTTTTAGCAATTAAAGTGCTCCGTAAAGAACGTCCTGATGTAATTATTTCTAGTGGGGCTGCAGTAGCAGTTCCATTTTTTTATATCGGAAAATTAATGGGTGCTAAGACTGTTTATATTGAAGTATTTGATCGTTATGATAAACCTACAATTACCGGTAAATTGGTATATCCAATAACAGATAAGTTTATCGTTGAATGGGAAGAAATGAAGAAAGTTTATCCTAAAGCAATTAATTTAGGAAGTATTTTTTAAGGTGATACAATGATTTTTGTTACTGTAGGAACTCATGAGCAGCCCTTTAATCGTTTGGTTAAAAAAATAGATGATTTAGTTGCTGAAGGTACAATTAAGGAAAAAGTGGTTATTCAAACTGGTTTTAGTACATATAAACCAGTACATTGCGAAGGTCACAAAATGATGTCTTTTGAAGAGATGCAAAAGACTTTGAAAGATGCTCGTATTGTTATTACACATGGAGGACCTTCAAGCTTTATTGAAGCATTACAATTTGGAAAAGTTCCAATTGTGGTTCCTAGACAAGAAAAATATCATGAGCACGTTAACAATCACCAAGTTGACTTTACTAAATTAATTGAAAAAAGAATGAATAATATAATTCCTGTTTATGATATAGACCAGCTTGCTAATACAATTGAAAAGTACGATGAAGTTGTGAAAACAAAAAATGCTGGCGAAAGTAGTAATAATAAGCAATTTAATGAGCAATTAGAACAAATAGTTGATGGTTTAATGCGATGAAGGTTTTGTTAGTAAACACTGTTCCATTAGAAGCAAATGGGATCTCTACATTCATTATTAATAGTGCAAAGGTCTTATCGGAGCAAAATGTAAAAGTAACAATTGCAGCTCCAAACATAGTGAGTTCAGATTTAAAAAATCAATTACAGAAAAAAAATATTATAGTTGTTGAAATTTTAAATAGAATGCGTAACCCAATTCATTATTTTTTTAAATTGAAACAATTATTGGCAAAGAATAACTATGATATTGTACATATCAATGGTAATAGTACGACTATGGCCGTTGAATTATTAGCAGCAAAACAGGAAAAAGTTGGCATGCGAATCGCGCATAGTCATAATACAACCACAGAACATCCTGCTATAAATAAATTATTGCGTGGCGTTTTTGAAAGATGTGTTAATGGTCGTTTAGCATGTAATGAAGCTGCTGGGAAATGGTTATTTAAAAATAGAGATTTCACTATTATAAAAAATGGTATTTTTTTAAAAGACTATGCTTTTAATTCTTCGGTAAGAAATGAAATTAGAAAAAAGTATAAAATTTCAGATGATGATATTTTAATTGGACATGTTGGAATGTTTAATTATCAAAAAAACCAACAATTTTTTGTGAATTTTCTTAAAAATATGGATCCTAAGTATAAATTAATGTTAATCGGAGAAGGTCCAAATTCTAGTGATATCAAAAAACAATTTATTGAAAATAATCTTGAAAGTAGAGTGATTTTCACTGGTGCTGTTAATAATGTTAAAGATTATTTAAATGCATTTGATACATTTGCATTGCCATCACGATTTGAGGGTCAGCCATTTGTCATTATTGAGGCTTTAGCTTCTGGATTACCCGTCATTGTTTCTACTAATGTATCTGAGGAGATAAATTTGACGGGAAATGTGAAATTTATTTCTCTTAAAGACATTAATAAGTGGAAAAATGCAATTAATGCATTAAATATGGATACAAATTTGAGAAAAGAAAATTCAATGTCCAATAGAACAATGTTACAAAAAAAAGGTTATGATGTGGAAAGTAATATACGCAATGAACTTCTTCCTTTTTATAAGCGTCATTTAAATTAACTGAATTAGGGATGGAAAATGTATAAAATTTTAGTATTTGGAATGACTGATAATTATGGTGGTGTTGAGAGAGTTATAATGAATTATTATCATGAATTTGATAGAAAAAAAATTCATTTTGACTTTATATGCAACACCTTAAATAAGATGGCGTATGAAGACGAATTAGAAAAAAATGGTTCGAAGATAATTCATACTATTCCAAAAAGAGAAAATCTAAATCAATATTTCAGAGAAATGAAAAATTTCTTTAAAAGTAATGGTAGTGAATATGACTGTTTATGGTTTAATGTAAATAATTTGGTTAATATTGATTGTGTGAAATTAGCTAAAAAATATAATATCTCTAAAATCATAATTCACAGTCATAATTCTAGAATTATGGAACAAGGACTAAAAGGAGCTTTGAAAAAGCAAATACATTACCACAATAGACATAAAATTGAACATTATGCTACTGATTATTGGGCCTGCTCTAAGGTTGCAGCAGAGTGGTTGTTTCCATCAAAGTTAAATGCAGATATTAAGATAATAAAAAATGCAATTAATGTAAAAAGTACTGAATTTAATAGTTTAAAAAGAGAAAGTTTAAAAAAGAAATATAACTTAGAAAATTCGTTTGTTATTGGTAATGTTGGTAGATTACATTTTCAGAAAAATCAATTGTATATGTTAGACCTATTTAAGGGTGTATTAAATCATATTCCAAATGCTAAATTTATTTTAGTAGGAGAGGGCCCCGATAAGACAAAAATAGAGGAAAAAATAAAAAATTTAAATTTAGAAAATAAAGTCTTGCTTGCTGGTATGCAAAAAGATATGCAAGCGTGGTATAGTCTTTTTGATCTTTTTTTGTTTCCGTCGGTATTTGAAGGATTAAGCGTTGCACTTCTTGAAGCACAGGCTAATGGAATACCAATAGTTTCTTCCGATCGAGTCAGCCCTGACGAAATAAAAATAAATCCAAATGTTAAATTTATCTCTTTGTATAACGATAAGGAATATTGGATAAAAGAAATCGTCAATTCTAGTAATCATAGTAGAATAAGTTCGAGGGAAGTAGAAAATAACTTTAGAAAGCAAGGATATGAAATAACTAATGCGGCAAAAAAAGTGGAAAGAATGCTTTTACAGTAATAAAGATAAAGTAGGTGAATTATGGAAGTTAGTTTCATTATCCCAATATTTAATAATTCATTGAATGATCTTAGAAGATTAGTTAACTCTGTTAGGAAACTAAAAAATTCAATTAGTTACGAAATTTTATTAATTGATGATGGCTCGAAGGATAATTTTAGTGTAGAATACAAAAAATTTTCTTCGCAATATGAAATAAAATATTTTAAAAAAAACAATTCTGGGGTCAGTGATACAAGAAATTACGGTTTAAAAAAGTCAACGGGAAAATATATTGTGTTTTTAGATGCTGATGATCAGTTTAAAGCCGAAAATTTCATGCTACCTCAAGATAATACTGACTTAGTTGTCTATAATATTGAAAGAGAAGATGTTGAATCAGGAAAGAAAACAATTTTAAGACTTAATAATTTAAAAAAGGCTACTGAAACGACAGTACTTCCATATTTATTAAAAGATGGTGTATTTAACTTTGTTACTGGAAAAATTTATTTAAAAAAGTTTCTGAGTAAATATCAAATTGAATTTGATCCTAAAATTGCCGTTGGAGAAGATTTAGATTTTGTAAGTCAAGTTATTTTGAATAAATCTAAAATACAATATATAGATAAAGTATTATACACGTATTTGTTTAAAACAAGTACAGGCGAAGAACGAATAAGAAGACATCCACTTCAAAATTTGAATGATGCGATTAATGTATATAAACTTAGAAAAACAATCTTAAGTAAAGTGAATATTACCAATGCTGGATTAAAAGAAGCCTTAATTGATGATATATTTGAGATCTATTCAAGATATTTGGTAAATGATAAAAATAGTGCAAAGAAAAATAGTTATTTGTTTATAAAGGCTGTTAAACTACATAATAATAATTTAAATAAAAAAGCACAGTTAAAGGCAAGTTTAATAATAAATAAAAGATATTTATTAATTACTACTTATCTTAAACTACGACAGATGTATAAGAAAGTAAAATGAGGAGAATGAAAGAGTGAAAACAGACATAACTGTTATAGTTCCTATTTATAATGTTGAGAAATATATAAGAAAATGCATGGATAGTCTATTACGACAAACTTTTAAAAATTTTGAGGTTTGGGCCGTTGACGATGGGTCACCAGATAATTCAAAAGAGATAGTAAAGGAATACGCTAAAAAAGATTCTAGATTTAAATTGATTTTAAAAGAAAATGGTGGATATGGATCAGTATTAGAATATGGGGTTCAAAAAATTAATACCAAATATTTTTTAGTATGTGATCCAGATGATTGGTTGGAAGATACAGCGCTTGAAAAACTATATAATTTTGCAGAAAGTAAAGATTTGGATATAGTAGTTGGCGATAAGTATAATATTTATCTAGAAACCGGAAACAAAAAAAATATTAAAAGTTTTCAGCCTGTACTTAATATTGAACCTGAAAAAGTATATACAGATAAGGCTGATGTTCAAAAATTTGCTTTTGGTGAAGTATCTCCACATGCAAAATTGTATAAAACAGAAATAGCACGGAATATACAATTCCCTCATAAGGTTAGTTATACTGATACTATTTTGTATGTAATGTCTATTGCAAATGCTCATAGAGTAGCATATTTAAATGCTCCATTAGCTAATTACTTAATAGATCGTCCAGGAAATACAATGACGGCACAGACAGAAGCAAAATTACGTAATACAATAGCCGTTTGGAATAGTATGTATAAGCAACTGACAAGTGGTTTTGATGAAAAAGAGATTACTGCACTAATATACTTTTTATATTTGGAAAGTAAAATAGTGTTAAAAACTGAATCAGATTTGCCTGCTAAGAATTATTCAAATAAATATTCTGATGATGTATTAGAAATTATCAAAAAATTACAACCATATAAGTCTGTTTTATCCAAGTATGTCAATAACAAAATAGAACCTTATAATACTAACTCTTTTGGTGGTCGTGTATTTTTTAGAGGATTCATGTCTCCTGTATTAGCGAAAATATTTATAAAGCAATATGTAAAAATAGAAAGAAAAGCGGAAAAGTAAATGAATAGAAAGTATCTTATAGTTGGGTCGGGATTATTTGGAGCAGTATTTGCTCATGAAGCAGCAAAACGTGGTAATAAAGTTACCGTAATTGAACAAAGAGATCATTTAGCAGGCAATATTTATACTAAAGAAGTTGATGGAATTCAAGTTCATCAGTATGGTGCACATATTTTTCATACTTCAGACAAAAAAGTTTGGGATTATGTACAACAATTTGCTGAATTTAATCGTTATACTAATAGTCCTGTAGCAAATTATTATGGTAAGATGTACAATTTACCATTTAATATGAATACTTTTAGTGAAATGTGGGGAGTAAGAACTCCTCAAGAAGCTCTTAACAAAATTAATGAGCAACGTAAGGAAATGGCAGGAAAAGAGCCACAAAATCTTGAAGAACAAGCTATCTCATTGATTGGACGTGATATCTATGAAAAGCTAATTAAAGGTTATACTGAAAAGCAATGGGGAAGAAAGGCTACTGAATTACCAGCATTCATAATTAAACGTTTACCAGTTCGATTAACTTATGATAATAATTACTTCAATGATGATTATCAAGGAATTCCTAAAGGTGGATATACTCAAATTGTTGAAAAAATGCTTGATAATGAAAACATTGAAGTTAAATTAAATACTGATTTCTTTGATAAAAAGGATGAATATTTAAAGACCTTTGATAAGATTGTCTACACTGGCATGATTGATAAGTTCTTTGATTATAAGTTAGGCGAACTTGAATATCGTTCTCTTCGTTTTGAGACTGAAGAAAAAAATATAGATAATTATCAAGGTAATGCAGTAATTAACTATACTGATGCAGAGACTCCATATACACGTGTAATTGAACACAAGCATTTTGAATTTGGTAAGGGTGATAAAGACAAGACCATTATCACTCGTGAATATCCTGCTGATTGGAAACGTGGAGATGAACCATATTACCCAGTTAACAATGAAAAAAATAATACTTTGTATAAACAATACAGGGATTTAGCTGAAAAAGAAAACGATAAAGTTATTTTTGGCGGTCGTTTAGGTCAATACAAGTACTATAATATGGATCAAGTAATTGCAGCTGCTTTAGAATCTGTAAAAAATGAATTTGGTGAATAGTTTTTATGAAGGTCATTAAAAATTACCTTTACAATGTTGGATATCAAGTATTAGCAATAATTGTACCGTTAATTACATCAGCTTATGTTAGTCGTGTTTTGCGTCCAGAAGGTGTCGGTGCAAATTCATTTACAAATTCCATAATTCAATACTTTATTTTATTTGCAAATATGGGCATTGGATATTATGGGAATAGACAAATTGCTTATGTTAGAGAAAATAAAGATCAAATGTCAAAAACTTTTTGGGAAATCCAAATAGTTAAAACAATTATGACACTTTATGCTTTTGTAGCATTTGAGATTTTTATGATTTTTTATACTCGTCAGCCAGAGTATATGTGGGCACAATCTCTTAATTTAATAGCAATAGCTTTTGACATTTCATGGTTTTATGAAGGTATAGAAGATTTCAAAGTTACGGTATTAAAAAATTCATTGGTAAAAGTCTTATCAATGATAGCCATATTCATATTTATAAAGGGTCCTAATGACGTAACTCTCTATATTGTTGTCCTTGCATTATCTACATTAATTGGTAATTTAACTTTATGGCCTAATATTAAGCGAGATTTAGATAAAGTTAAAATAAGATCTTTAAATCCTTGGCAACATTTTATTCCAATGGGAGAATTGTTTATTCCACAAATAGCTACTCAAGTTTATGTCCAGCTTAATAAAACTATGCTAGGTGTGATGGTTAATGAAACAGCTTCTGGATATTATCAATATTCAGATAATTTAGTAAAACTGATTTTAGCCTTAGTAACAGCAACAGGAACAGTAATGCTCCCGCATGTGGCTAATGCGGTTACTCATGGAAATATGCACAAGGTAAATAAGATGTTATATAAATCTTTTAATTTTGTGTCAGCTGTTTCGTATCCAATGATGTTTGGATTAGCGGCTATTTCGTTGACATTGGCTTCTAAATATTATGGTCCGGGTTATGGTCCAGTTGGCCCGGCAATGATGATTGAATCAATTGTTATATTGATGATAGCATGGAGTAATGTTTTGGGAGTACAGTATCTTCTCCCCACACATCACCAAAGAGAATTTACATTCTCTGTAACTGTAGGTGCAATTGTTAATATAATTTTAAATATTCCTATGATTAAAGTATGGGGATTATACGGTGCAATGTGGGCAACCGTAATTTCTGAAATTGCGGTAATGATTTATCAATTATGGGCTGTTAGAAAGCTCTTAAGTTATAAAGCGTTGTTTGCTAGCTCATGGAAATATTTCGTTTCTAGTTTCATCATGTTTTGCTTGGTTTTTTGGATGAATCAAACAATGAAAGATAGTTGGCTAATGATGGGATTAGAGATTTTTGTGGGAATATTAATTTATATAATACTTATTTGGATGTTGAGAGCACCAATTATTGAACAAGCAACGGATTTAATAAAAAAGAAATTGATTAATAAGGAATAGTCTATGAAACAACAAAGTAATACTCTAGAAAAAATTTTGCTATGGACATATTTTATTTGGGGATTTGTTCTTCAATATGTTTACACAGTAAATATTAATGTGCCATTTCGTCAATCACTTCTAGCTTTAGTAAATGGGTTAGCTATTTTAGTATATCTTTTTTATATTATTATTTATTTTGCAGAACGCGTATCAAATGTTTATCTTCCTGGTCTAATTGGAGTAGGGGTATTTTTGGTACTAGGTTTAATTTATAGTAGACATCAGATTGGAATTGCCTATGTTGCTTCATTTCTATTAATAGTTTGTGCTGGAACTATACCATTCAAGAAAATATTAAAAGTATTTATATATTTTAGTAGCATAACGCTTATTAGTACTATTTTACTTAATTTATTAAAGATTATTCCAAGTATGATAATATTTTCTGATGAAAGAATCAGAAATAGTCTTGGCTTTTACTATGTTTCTTTTGCAAGTGCTATAATGTTTTTTTATGTCTGTGCGTATATTGTTTATAGGGGTAAAGAGATAACCTATAAAGAATTAGTATTCTTGTTATTAGGTGATGTATTCATATTTTCTTATACAAGAACTAATAATCCTTTTTTGTTATCTGTTGTATTCATTATATATATGTTTTTATATAAAATTACTGATAAAAAAATATTAACACATTTTAAAATATGTAAAGTTATAGTTTCTCTCATTTTTCCAATTTCATTTTTTTCATTACTTTGGCTATTAGAAAAAGCGCCAATTTCATTGTTTAACCAAATAAATAAATTGGCAAGTTATAGACTGTCCTTTAGTGTTAGAGCAATAAATAATTATGGTATAAGGCCATTAGGTCAAAAAATAGAGATGATTACTAAAGATGGATTAGGTGGTTTTGGAGGAAGCAACTATAATTATATAGATAGTTTTTATATTCAAAATTTGGTTATTAATGGATGGATATTTATCGCAATTGTATTGATTGGATATACAATAATAGCTGTCAGGGCAATTAAACAGCAAAAAGAAATATTAACGATGGCATTAATACTATTAGCTTTACATGCGATATTTGATCCTCAATTATTTTGGGCTTGGTATTCACCTTTTAGTTTACTTTTGGGACAATTGTTTTTTAAAAAACGTGATAACAAATTATTAATTTAATAGGAATATGGTATTAAGAATGTCAATAGAAGGATTAAGACTAAAGTTACTAACTTTAAAGAGAAAGTTACCTGCAAATTTTCGCAAAAGAAAGTTAAACAAAAATAAATTTACTATCATATCAAATAATTGTTGGGGAGGAGAAGTTTATGAGTGTTACAATTTAATAAAGCAGTCTCCAACCATTGGATTATATTTTATGTCTAAGGACTATATCAAATTTATAAAAGATATACATCATTATATAAATCAACCTTTAAATTTTATTAATCCAAAAGATTCAAAATACTATGACATAGTAAAAAATCAGAAAAGATATGGGACTTATCCTGTAGCTCGTCTAGATGATATTGAGATATTCTTTATGCATTATGTATCTAAGGAACAAGCAAAAGCTAAATGGAATCGTCGAGTTAAAAGAATTGATTGGGATCATATTTTATATAAATTTAATGATCAAAATGGGTGTAGTATGAATGAGATTGAGGAATTTATTGCATTACCAGTAAAAAACAAAATATGTTTTACTGTTCACAAAGAGTATTTAAAAGCTCCATATATAAAACTTATAAAAGCTCCAAAATCTCATCAAGAAATTAGAGCCTCATATGAACCATTTGGAAAAAGCAAATATGTAAATGTAAATGATTTGATAAATTCTTTATAGTAAATGGAGAAAGTTTAATGCAACCGATTGATGTAGTTGTTCCCTGGGTAAATTCTGATGATAAAAAATGGCTAAATAAAAAAGAAAAGTACGTAGATTGTAATGCTTCTGATCAAATTGAAACAAGCTCTAGCAATGAAAGATATAGAGATTATGGCACTTTAAAATATTTATTTAGAAGTATAGAGGAAAATGCTTCATGGATTCATAAAATATACTTAGTAACAGATGATCAAAAACCAGATTGGCTAGATACATCGAATAAGAAGGTAGAAATTATTGATCATACTGAGATAATTGAATCAAAATATTTACCTGTCTTTAACTCTAGTGTCATTGAAATGAATGTATATAAAATAAAGAATCTGTCTGAGAATTTTATATATTTTAATGATGATATGTTTATAAATCAGCCGGTCATGCCAAAGGATTTTTTTGTAAATGGTAAGCCACGAGATTATAGAATCTATACAAGTATTGTTCCTAAAGAAGGATTTATGCATATTTTAGTTAGCGATGATATATTGATAAATAGATTCGTTAAGGGAAAGTGGCCTATTTCAACTTATGGACTAATGTCTGCTAAGTATGGAAAGACTCAAATGAGAAATCTTATATTTTATCCCCAGCTTCGAACCAGTGGTATTCCTGGATATTTAGATCCCCATGGCCCTTTAAGCTTCAATAAAAAATCGTTTTATATTGCAAAAAAACTATGGAAAGATGAATTAGAAAAAAATAATTTTCATAAGTTTAGGCAGTACGACGATATTACTATTTGGTTAATCAGATATTTACAATTAGAACTAGGAAATTTCGTATCTAGAAATACTAAGTTTAATGGAAGATATACAATTAATGATATAAAAAAAATAAAAAATGATTTAATAAAGGAACATTCAAAAACTATTTGTATAAATGATACAAATACAGACAATTATGATTCTAAAGTTCAATTAATCCATAATCTTTTAGAAGAAAAGTTTCCAAAAAAATCAAGCTTTGAAAAATAAAAATTACTGATTTAATTAAATATAAAGTAGATAATAGCATTAGCATGTTGTATCTACTTTTTTTATTTTTATTGTAGGACAAAAGTTTTATACTAAAATAGTAATTTGTATTCTGGAGAAATATTAGAATGAAAAAAAGAGTAAAACTAGTCACTGTAGCAACAGCAACTTTAGCTACGATTGCAGCTACAAATATGGTTTCTACGTCCAGTGTAAAGGCTGAAACAATAGAATCTAAAGTGGAAAATACGGAAAAAATAACTACAAAAGATAACATAGAAACTAAAAATAATGATTCTATTAAAAACGAAGAAGATTTAGTAAATAATGATGTTAATTCGGATAAATTTAAAAGTAATGATAATAGAACGCATGTAGATCAAGTTTCCAATTTAAATGATGTCAATCTTTTGGTGATGTCTAGTAACGATCAAAAGGAAAATGAAATTGATAATAGTTTAGTTAATACTGATGTAAAAAAAGAATTGTATTTAAATCAATATACTGTTCCAACAGGTGTTGACAATAAAGGAAATTATTTAGACTATAAAAGAATACATAATAAAGATAATAATAATCCAGCTACCATAACTATAAAATTACATAATGATGGGAGATTGTCATATAGTACTTATGGTTCAGTAGATACTTATTTAAACACTAATACTTTTGATATTCCAACAAATATAAATGGATATATATATGACGATAAATTTACAAAGCAATATGATCCTGCTAGATATTTGATGGTAAATGATGATGGAAAGATAAATTTAAATACGATTGCTGATCAACAATCATATGCTATATTTTATCGAACACCAGAACAAGTTTCAGGGCAAGAGTCAACACTGGATTTAGATGAATTAAATCGTAATAATAGCTATAATTCTCGCTTAGATTGGTATGATCAGGATACTGGTTATTATTTAGGATCTACCAATATAAATGACTATAGTATGGGAATCGAAGGCCACTTATTCGATGATAATTTAAATATTCCTAAGGAGTATAGAAATAATACAGATTTTGTTATACATGCTCCAAAAGGCTATAAATTTATGGTAGTGGTAAAAGATGGTAAGTTAGTAACAGATAAAAATAGTTTTACAAAAAATGATTTTACCGCTGTAAATGAATTTAATTATGATGATCCAATGTCTGGACATCATCCGTATTTAGATCTAAGTTTTTCAAATGATTTATATCATGAAGGAATATTTCATGCTAATGAATGGGCTCATATTCAGCAATTTGATCCTATTGAGCCTCAAAATTATTGTGCGAAAAACTTACATATTTTTAAGGTGTTTGTACGATATGAAGGTCGGTTTGAAGAAGATAAAGAGCCTCAAAATGAAAATTATCCAGCACAAGAGGCTTTACCGGTTAACAAAATAAAGAAGACGGGTAATAAGTATTATGATCAATTAATTGAAAATAATATAAAAAGTCATACAACGGATCCACGATATCGACAAGTTACTATTGCTGTTAATGATGATTTAACTGGAAAAAATTTGGGTTTGTCAGTTATTCCAATTGATATAACCAAAGATGATTTAGAATTACCATTACTTGAATTAAAAGATTATGTTAAAAATACACCTATTTTGGATGATAATTATGGTATTAGTACCTGGCAAAATATAGATAATCAATTAATTCTTGAAGGAGAGAATTTAGATTCTCATAAAATTCATGTTGGCAAATATTATGTAGATGACAGTTTTAATGAAAGTAATAACCATGTGGATTATTGGGGGAATGGAAGACTGCAACTATGGGTACATAAATTAACGCAGTGGGATACATCAGTTTCAAATGGACGTGTTTCTTTTGTTGTAAATCCTAAAATTAAAACCTTGAAGTTTATGGATCAAAATGGTCAAATCGTCGATTGGGCTACTCAAACCATCTATGGAGTACCTGATACAACAAATAATGCTAACGTAGTTGATCTAAATATAAATATTCCAAAAGGATATTATCTTATGAAAGGTGAAATATTACCTAAAAAATATACATTTACAGATGCTGATAAGAATAAATATACAAAAGATCATCAAATATCAATAGATAATAATCCTATAATCATCAGAGTAGTTAAATATAAGGATAGTGATGCTGATTTATATACTCCGCTTACAAAAAATATTGAAATTAATGATGAAGAAAGTATAATCTCTGCGTGGCAATTGATAGAAAATATTTCTCAACTACCTAACGGTACGACATACTTTTTTGAAAATTCTACTAATTTAATTAATGATTCTAAAAAGATAGGAACCCACGTAGAATATATAAAAGTAACATATCCAGACACTAGCTTTGACTTGGTAAGCTTTGTTTTAAGTGTTAAAAAAGCAGACTCTAAAAAATATTCACCAGTTTCAAAGACAGTTACAATAATGGCAGGAGAAAACCTTCCAGCAGCGTGGAGCTTAATTACAAATATAGGAGAAATGCCAGCCGGTACTGGATACAATTGGTCAGATGTAGATCAAATAACGAATGATTCGAAGAAACCAGGCAGCTATACAGAATACGTAAGAGTAACGTATCCTGATGGAAGCATAGATCTTCAAAGCTTCTTATTAACAGTGAATGATAAAAACAGCGAGGCGATAAAATATGTTCCACTCGCAAAATCCATTACAATGGCAGCAGGAGAAAGCTTGCCAGCAGCGTGGAAGTTGATTGATAATTTAGGAAAGATGCCAAAAGATGCGAGCTATGATTGGTCAAATGTAGATCAAATAACGAATGATTCAAAGAAGTCGGGCAGCTATACAGAATATGTGAAAGTAACGTATTCAGATGGCAGCTCGAATGAAGCAAGATTTATTCTGACAGTAAATTCAAAAGATAGCGAAGCAAGTAAATACTCGCCAGTTTCAAAGACAGTTATAATAACAGCAGGAGAAAACCTTCCAGCAGCGTGGAGCTTGATTACAAATATAGGAGAAATGCCAGCTGGTACTGGATACAACTGGTCAGATGTAAATCAAATAACGAATGATTCGAAGAAGCCAGGCAGCTATACAGAATACGTAAGAGTAACGTATCCTGATGGAAGTGTAAATCTCCAAAGCTTCTTATTAACGGTAAACGATAAAAACAGCGAAGCGGTAAAATATATTCCATTCGCAAAATCCATTACAATGGCAGCGGGAGAAAGCTTGCCAGTAGCGTGGAAGTTGATTGATAATTTAGGAAAGATGCCAAAAGATGCGAGCTATGATTGGTCAAATGTAGATCAAATAACGAATGATTCAAAGAAGCCGGGCAGCTATACAGAATATGTAAAAGTAACGTATTCAGATGGCAGCTCGAATGAAGCAAAATTTAATTTGACGATTAACAACTAAGAATGTGTAATGAGAAGAACTAATTTATGAAGGAAAAAGTAACAGTAATAGTACCGGTATATAATGGTGAAAATACAATACAAAAATGTGTAGAAAGCATTTTAAATCAAAGTATTGAAGAAATTAAAATTATTATAGTTGATGATGGTTCTAATGATCAGACAAATAGAATTTTACGTAAGTTGTATTCAGATAATAAAAAAATAGAAGTTTTTCATCAGGTAAATAAAGGAGTTTCTGCTGCTCGAAATTTTGGATTAAGTAAGGTTCAAACAAAATATGTTGCATTTGTCGATTCAGATGACTTTGTCGATAGGAGCTTTATAGCAGAATTATTGAAAGGCTTTTCTGGGGAAAAAATAGATCTTAGTATTAATGGAATAAAAAGATATGATCCCATTAAAAAAATCAACTATGATATTAGCAATTATAAACAGGG
>DVJT01000095.1 GCA_018716565.1 Candidatus Avigastranaerophilus faecigallinarum
ATTTTCTTAGTTTTTTCATTTTATAACTAGAAATAATAATACAAAAGGAATAAAAAAGTGGGCTTAAACCCGCTTTTTTATTCCTTTTATTTGTCCTAGATTCGATTAATCACTTTCCACGCCATAAAAGAATTTTTTGAGTGTCTCTTTGAGCTGTGCTCAGCCGATTTAACCGGCATTTAGCTACATTCTTGGAATGCTCGTTTTGAATGCAAACTGGTATTCTCATCGCTATCACAATCAAAATAAAAAGAGGAATTGGAAATATCCTATCCTCTTTTTTTATTTACGCCCGGCGCGATTCGAACGCGCGACCCACTGCTTAGAAGGCAGTTGCTCTATCCAGCTGAGCTACGGACGCTCACAAGAATTATTAAATCACATAAATTTAAAATTTCAAGATAAATTTTAAAAATTTCAAATGTAACAATTGTAAATTTATTTTGAAAACTAGCAAATCTTTTTATAAAAAATACTTTATTTATATGTTAGGCAGGAGAAAATATAAATGATCTCACTAAATCCTTATCAATATCAACAAATGCAAGCAGCCGGAGCAAGCAGCGCCGGTGTATCGTTTGGTGGCGGTCAACAACAATTTACACCTCAAGGTGCCGAAGAAAAGAACATTTTTGCTTCTGATAATAATGTTTCAACATCTTCTGTTAATGGATTATCAGGAGTTAATCCCGGTAATTATCATGGTGTAAATAATATTAGACAAAATCAAGGTGGCGATGTCGGTCTTGTTGAACGTCTTGATAGGTTAGATGCAGCTTATCAAAAACCAAATCAACAAGATGAATATCGAGCAAATAAGCTTGATTTCTATGCTTAATATTTGATTAAATTAAAATTTTAGATATAATTATTGTATGAAGAATCTGTACAACATTGATGACTGGTACGATGTTTCTTGTCTTAGATTAGGTGAAATTTTACTTGAATCCGGCAAGATTAATTTGTATCACCTGTCAATGGTTCTTGATGTTCAGCGTTTTAAAAAAATGCCAATGGGTGAAATTTTTTTATCGATGAAAATCATTAGTAAAAAAGACTTAAAACAGGCATTATATGTTCAAAAAATGTTACAGAAAAGATGCAATAATGCATAAAATATCTAAAAAAATTTTATTATTCTTTATAGCCTTTATAGCATTGCAAGGCGTTTCTTTTGCTGAAGTTTTAGAGTTCGCACAAATAAGTGATGTGCATTATTCTCTTGATGACAAAACTATGGATAAATATCTTTATTTTCTTTCTTTATCTTTAAAAAAGAGAAATCCTGATTTCGCAATATTCCTTGGTGATAATGTAGATAAATCAAGAGAAGAAGATGTTATAGGTTTTATGCGTGCAATTCACTCTATAAAGGTGCCTTATTATATTGTTTTAGGAAAGAACGATGCACATAAATTAAGTGGACTTGAAAAAGAAACATATCTTGATATCGTTACAACTTTTAATAGTAATCAAGAAGATGCTTTGAAATATTATTATTTTAAGCCAAATAGTGATTTTATTTGTGTAGTATTGGATGATAATCCTGATTTTGCGAAGTCGGAACATGGACAAATTGATGATGAACAGCTTCAATGGCTTGAAAAACTTTTAATTAAATATCCTAAAAAAATATTCTTAATATTTCATCACTGTCCTTTAATGCCTCCAAGAGTTGAGTATAAACTCTCAATGTTGGATACAGAAAAATATCAAGAACTTTTAAAAAAATACAATAATATTCTTTTAATTTCTTCAGGGCATTATCATCAAGAAGCAGTTCAGACAGATGAAAATGGAATAAGGCATATCTCAGCTCCTGCGTTCAAAGATATACCTCATTCATATCAAATAATTAAAATAATATATGATGAAAAGACTTATAAGTCTCCAAAAGATATTCAGGTTGTTGTTTCTCGAGTAAGAGTTTAACTATTTACTTTCTTTATAAACATAATTTCTTGCGCAAGCAAACATTGCATTTGCCAGTCCTTGATTACTGTCGAAATTGAATCCTGATGTTTTTAATAATTGGCGCATTCTTTCTTCCCAGAAATCGTACATTTCTTCTTTTGAAACATCAAGAATAGAAGCAATAACACTAACCTCTTCCCAGTCAAGAGGAATTGGTCTTGCTCCTCTTAAAATATCAACAATTTCAAGTCTTTGCTTTCTCGGAAATGATTTTAAAAATTGAACAGTTGATAGATTTTTTTCTTTTTGTTTTTCCCTTATAAATTCAGTTGTTTCATCAATTAAAATAGGATCTTGCGGAATTTTATATTCTACAAATTCTTCAGGTGAAATATCCATTACTGTTGCAATTCGTTCAAGGGTTGTACTTCTTGTGGAAAAAGGAATTGTTTCATCTATTAAGTTATATACATAAGAAAGTGTTACTCCAATCATTTGGGCAAAATCCTTTTTATGTAAGTGTGTGTTTTCCAAAAAATTATAAAGCATTTCACTGCTTTTCATTCTAATTATTGAGTCTTTGTTTGTTTTCATGAGTTGTCTCCTATTTTTTATAATAATTAGTCATTTTCTAAAGTTTTTAATTGGTAAGTTGAATATAAATGTGGGATAATTTATAAAAAAGGAAGCATGGATGAAATTATTAATCTGTTTAGGTAATCCCGGTATAAAATACGAAAATACAAGACATAATGTCGGATTTATGTTTGCTGATTTATTAGCAGAAAAGTTAGGATGTAATTTTTCTAACGAAACAAAATTTAAGTGTGAAATGGCAAAAGGAGTCTATAATGATGAGTCAATATGGATTATTAAGCCTCAAACATTTATGAATCTTTCAGGTGAATCTTTGGCATTATTGAAAAATTTTTATAAAATTGATATAAGTACATTAGTTCTTGTTTATGATGATATCTCTTTAGATATAGGAAAAATAAGATTTCGCTCAAAAGGTTCAGATGGCGGACATAATGGAGTAAAGTCCATTATTAAACACGCTCAAACACAAGTTTTTGACAGAATAAAAATAGGAATTGGTCCACAGCCGCCTTATATGAAATCTGAAGATTATGTGCTTCAAAATTTCTCGCAAGATGAAAAAACTGTTTTAAAAGAAACTTTAAGCAGAACTCTTGAGGCATTTTTATATTATTGTGATGTAAATGCTGATTTGAACAAAGTTCAAAATAAATATAATTAGTTATTTATTAATTATTTTGAATAAAATTTTCAATCATCTCTCTATTAAATAAAAAAAAGAGGGCTATAAGCCCTACTGTCTGGAATTAAGAATAGTTGGAAGTATGAAAAAGATACTTATATATAACTAAATAAATCTTTTTAATACAATTCGACAACAGGATAAAAGAAAAATACCTCTTCTGGGTAGTATTCAAGAAAACATTAAGTGCATATAATACACTTAATGCTAAAAAGCTTATAAAATAAGGAAAAAACAAATTGAAATAATTTGTAACCTAAAGTATTGACAAAATATTTTTTCTAATACATAATGAATATATAAAATAAAGTGTAAGTGAAACACTTTAAACGAAAGAGGTAAGAAAAATGAAAGTTAATTCAATAAATTCATTTAATTATAACTCAACAATACCAAGTTTTAAACATACTGCGGTTCCTTATCCGGAATACGAAAGTGCTTATTATAAAAATTCTGATACATTTAGTGAAAAAATTCAGAATATTGCTGAAAAAATTGCTGCTTTATTTAGTCCTAAAGTTACCGAGGAAGCTGCAAAAATTAAGGCAAATATAGATAGTGTATATTTAAACAAATCTTCTTTAGATGATAATCTATCACCTAAAAAACAGTTACTATCAGTTCTTGCATAATTTATTCTGTTTCATTTATAACCCATTTTTTTCTTAATTTCCACTGTATTATCGTTAGAATAAGAATGAACATAAATAGTATGTACGCTATAGCGGAGGCTCTTCCTATATCAAAAAATTCAAAAGCATTCTTGTATAGCCAATAAACTAGGATATTAGTTGAGTTTTCAGGTCCGCCTTGTGTCATTAAATATATTAAGTCAAATACTTGAAAAGAACTTATTGTCGTTATTAATAGTACAAAGAAGATTGTTGGGCTTAATAAAGGAATTGTTATATTGAAAAATATTCTTTTGTTACTTGCTCCATCAATCTTTGCTGCTTCATATATTTGTTCATTGATTGTTGAAAATCCGGAAAGAAAAATAACCATATTATATCCTACTAGTTTCCATACTGAAACAAATATTAGAACCGCCATTGCAAGATTTTGATCATATAACCATTGCAAGTTGGATTTGAAAATATAATTTACGACTCCAATATTAGGATCAAAAATCCATTGCCAAACCATTGCTATTACTATCATAGGGGTTATAAATGGTAAAAAATATGCTGTTTTATATAATTCTTTCCCTAAAATTTTATTCTTTATTATAGACGCAAGTATTAAAGGTATTAGTGTTGCAAAAATTGTTACTGAAATTGCATATACAATTGTATTTCTTAATATGAACCAAAATTCTTTTGTTGTAAACAGCTCTATATAATTACTAAGTCCTTCAAATTTAATTTCCGAAATCAAGTCCCATTTAAAAAAACTTAGTAAAAATGAAAAAACAGAGGGGACAAATATAAAAATTATACACCCTATAAATGAAGGTAAAATAAAAGCTAAAAAAATTAAACTTTTATTAAATTTCGTTTTATTACAACAATTTCTTATCATTTTTGATTTTACTTGAAATCTTTTCTATAATGTTGAGTATAATCGTTTTTTTATTTTGAAACAAGGATATAAATAAATATGACAAAGACAATTGATTTTAGTGCTTTTGGTAAAAATGATATTCGTGGTATATATGGCGAAGATGTTACAGAAGAATTATTTTACTATGTAGGTAAAGGATATGTTAAATATATTCAAGATAAGACTGGATTAGCTCCAAATGATATTTGGATAACTATTTCAAGGGATGCAAGACTCCATTCCGAATCACTTGCTAAAACCTTAATTAAAGGTATTGTTCATATGGGGGCAAATGCTATTAATTTAGATATTGTTCCGACTCCAATCGGATATTTTTCTGAATTTGTTTCAATCCCTGAAAGTATATCAAAAGATGCAAAAATTTCAGGGGCTTTAATTGTTACTGCAAGCCATAATCCGCCAGAGTATAACGGTTTAAAGCTTACTTTTAATAAATCATCTTTAAATGAAGAAGAGATAAAAAAAGTGAAAGAATATACACTAGAACAAATGAATAATGATATCACTGCTGTAAAACATGGTGAATCAAGATTGTATAATATATTACCTAAATATATTGAGTTCTTAACTTCCAAGTTTGGTAGAGTCGGCAGTGGAATTAAAGTAGTTGTAGATAGTGCAAATGGGACTGCGGGTGTTGTTGCACCTAAACTATATTCTGATATTGGTTGTGAAGTTATTGAATTATATTCTGAACCTGATGGAAATTTCCCGAATCATCATCCAAATCCAAGTGATTTATCAACTTTAGATGATATTAAGAAAAAAGTTATAGAAACAAATGCAGATATTGGAATTGCATTTGACGGTGATTCTGACAGATTAGGCGTAATTGATTCAGAAGGTAACGCATTAACAGGTGATAAATTATTATATATTTATGCTCAAGATGTAATAAAAGATTTATCTGTTCGAGGCGAAAAACCTACTGTTGTTTCTGAAGTTAAATGCTCTCAGGTATTATTTGATGAAATAAATGCTCAAGGCGGTAATGCAATAATGTGTAAGACAGGACATGGTTATATAAAATCGAAAATGAAAGAAACCAACGCTATATTAGCTGGTGAAATGTCGGGTCATATGTTCTTTAAAGACAGATATTACGGTTTTGATGATGCTGTTTATGCCGGTTGCAGAGTTATTGAAATTTTAGCGAAAAATAAAAAAATAAATCCTAATTTTAAATTGGGTGATTTGCTTATACCGTTTAACAGAGTTTGTACTTTAGATGAAGTTAGACATAAATGTAAGAACAATCTTAAAAAGAAGGTTTTACAGGAAGTTACTGAAAAAATCAAAAATGATGATATGATATTTGGTACAAAAATAAATGATATAGTAACATTAGACGGTTTACGGATTATATTCCCGGATGGGTTTGCTTTAATAAGACAAAGTAATACAGAACCTGTATTTACACTAAGATTTGAAGCGTCAAAAAAGGAGAAAGCAATACATTATAAAAATGTTATGATTTCACTACTCGATGAATGTATTGCAAAATATTCAGAATGTGAGGAATAATGAAAGCATCAATATTAGCAAAAATAGTAGTTGTTTTATGTTTTTTATCATTAGTTTTAGGATTTTTTGCAATAGATAAGAATGAATCTTATGTTGGAGATAATAAAACAAATAAAAAAAATATAATATCTAATACAAATAAAATTGCTGTAATTGAATTAGATGGAGTAATAGCTTCATCGTCTGAAAATAATTTCTTTGCAAAAGAAGCAAATGCTGCAAATATGTTAAGATCATTAAAATTGGCGAAAGAAGATTCTGAAATTCAAGGAATTATTTTAAAAATAAATTCTCCCGGTGGTACAGTTGCAATGTCGCAGAATATTTACAATCAAATTATGAGAATTAGAGAGAATAAACCAATAATTGCAGTAATGGATGATGTTGCTGCAAGTGGCGGTTATTATATTGCTTCTGCCGCAGATAGAATTATTGCTCAAGATGGTACTTTGACAGGTAGTATTGGAGTTATATTCTCTTTTATGGATTATCATAATTTACTTACTAATAAATTAAATGTGGACCAAGTTGTTATAAAAAGCGGTAAATTTAAAGATATAGGTTCAAGTACAAGGGCTATGCTTCCCGAAGAAAAAGAATTAATGCAAAATATTGTTGATGATTCTTATCAACAGTTCTTAAATGCAATAAGAAAGGGACGAATTCAAAGGAATTCTTGTTATGAGGTTCCTAAAGAAGATTTAACTGAAGAAAACTTGATTAGATATGCTGATGGTCGTGTATTCACTGGTATACAGGCAAAACAGCTTGGTTTTGTTGATGAAACAGGTGACATAGATACTGCAAAAATTATGATAGAAAAAATGACTCAACAGAAATTCAATAATAAACTAAAAGCAAAGTTGGTTAATTATAATAGAAAAAGTTCTTTTGGAGAATATTTCTCTGGTTTAACTGAATATTCTTTAAATAGGAATATAAAATTTTCGGATATAATTCCAACAAGTATGGTATTAAGTAGAAGGCCTTTATATTTATGGGAATAACAGTTAATGATTTTTTTGAAAATATTTATAGTGTAATTTTTTCTCCAAAAGCATTTTTCGAGAGAGAAGATATAACTATATCTGTAAGATTAGCATTGGTAACAGTGATTTTTATTGCTTTAATCAATAAAATCACTTTGGGTATTTTTGATGGCTCAATATTAAATATGATGTTTATTCTTTCGTTGTTGGGGTCAATAATATCTACTGTTTTTCTTTGGTTCTTAACTGCTTTATTTTTTGAATATATAGCAAGGATATTTGATAGGGGTAAAAAACTTGAAAAAATATTATTTCTAACGGCTTTTGTTCCAATTCCGTATATATTTTTTGCTCCATTAAATTTATTGAAACAAATAGGCGAAATTGGTTATATTTTTGCAACATTAATTGAATTTGTATTATACTTTTGGATTATTTTCTTGTATGCTTTAGCACTTAGAGCTGCATATAATATAACAATATCCAGGGCCTTTATGCTTATATTTCTTCCTTTTGTTGCTTCGGTTTTTGCTATTAACTGGATGGTATGTTTTGTTTCTAAATTGTGGTATATATTCTCAATATAGAGAATTAGATTATGAAGAAATATATAATAATTATATTACTGCTATTTACAATAAATATTGATGTAAATGCCCAAATATCAATACAAGATAATATTACTGCAATAGAAAATACTCTTTTTGGATATGATTATCATGGTGAAACTGATGAAAAAAGAGTTGAACGTATTGAAAAAAATATATATGGTCAAAAGAAAAGTGGTGATTTGGCGAAAAGAGTCGAAAATATAAAAAATGACTCTGGTTTAACATTCTCAAAACAGCCATCTATAGAAAATAATAGTTCTTCTAAAACTTTAACAAGAAAAGATGATGATATTCCTGAGTTAAAGGAAGATGCTACGGTTGAATATCTTATTGTTGATAAGATGGAAGAAGAAATTTTTAAGACAACATATAAAAATGAAAATATATATTCGCGATTAAATAGGTTGGAAAAAAGTGTATTCAATAAGACAAGTGATGAAGACCTAAATTCGAGAGTAGATAAACTTGCTTCTGTTATACGACCAAAAGCAAGAAAAATGTACCAGCAAAATAATTATGGTTACTCAAGTGATGATTTAGATGCTTATTATAATAATAATGGATTTGAGCCTGTAAATGATCAATCTATACCTTTTCAACTTTCTGCATTAGAGGAAGATTTGCTTAGAAATTCATATAATAATGATAATACCTCAAATAGATTGAGTAGACTTGAACAGAAACTTTTTAACAGAACTTTTGTTTCAGATTCAGATGTAACTCGTTTACAAAGAATTATGGTTGCATATGATGCAAAGAAAAAT
>DVJT01000096.1 GCA_018716565.1 Candidatus Avigastranaerophilus faecigallinarum
TTTTTATATATATTTTTATTTTATTAATAGTAGCTCTAATAATGATAGTATTTTGTTCAATATTATCTTTAGTAGCTCCTTCTGTTTTTTATTTTCAAGATAAAGCAAGTTTTAAATCTAATATAATTTTAAAATATGAATTAAAGAAAATTGAAATAAAAATACATTATTCTAAGAAATTATTGAAAAAGTTTTCTGATGATAACTTAAGTGATGAAGACAGGCTTCAAATTGTTGAAGATTTTCTTTATAAGGAATTAGGTGCAGATGATGTAGCAGAAGATTCCAGAGGTGAATATGTAAATGCAAAGCATTTAGTTGTATTAGAAAAAATAATAGGTAGAAAATTTTTTTCAACTTATGATGCCGCTCATGGCTCAAAGAATCCTGAAAATCCCAATATTGTTGCAGGTCAATTGTTAGAATCCGGTTATCAAAAAACAAAAGCAATGATTTTTGCTCAGTTCTTAGCCGAAACTTATATTAAAGATATTTTGGACGAGTTCTCATTAAAAAAAAGCTTTTTTTATTCTTTTAAAGATTCTCTAATTGTAGAAAATAAAATAGGTAAAATATCTGATAAATTAGAGCAAGAACTAAAAGAAAATCCGCAAAAAGTAAAACAACGAATATTTTATGTAGCTGCTTGGCTTAAAGGTTTTGTTTATGATAAAAGTCCGGAATATTATAATCCATACAATCCGGATTGCTTTTATACAAAGCTTATAGAAAATGATAGAGAGTTAAAGTGGAAAGTTGATTCTTTTGGGAAAGTTCCTTATGATTTAGAGTTAATGGATGAATCAAAACAGGGAGATGATGCCGTAAGAATATATAAAGGTGTTCAATTATTAGATTTTCATGCAAGAAGAGGGGATGACGTTGTATATGGAGATATTTTAGATGATAGATTCATAGGTGGCAGCGGAAATGACATTTTAGACGGCGGAGATGGTGATGATGAAATAGATGGAGTCCAAGGTAGAGATATTATATGGGGTGGAAACGGTAATGATATATTACGTGGCGGAGAGGGAAATGATATTATAATCGCAGGTGATGGTGATGATTTAATATATCCTGACCATAATGATCCTGATCCTCAAAGTCTTGAAAAAGGTAATGATATTATTAATGCAGGAAAAGGAAATGATAAAATATATAGTTATCTTGGAAATGATTCATATATATATAAATTGGGGGATGGACATGATGTTATCATTGATGAAAACGGAAAAGATATAATTTTATTTTCTAAAGGGATAAGTGTTGAAGACATTATCTTTGAAAAAGATGGTAACGATATAAAAATAATTAATATTAAAAATCTTGGAGATTCAATAACAATAAAAGATTGGTATAAAGTTTCAGAAGACAATAATAGATTAAATAAAATAGAATATTTTAAATTTTTAGAAGATGGAAAAATATATAAAGCTGAAGAATTGTTTAATGAAGATAATTTATAAATGTTAATTATGATTAAATAAAGCGTTGACATTGGTTTTTGCTTGTAGTATCAATATAACAGAAGGTAAAAAGAGTGATTAAGTTTGTGCTGAAAATTAATCACTTAAAATATTAAATAAACAAGGAGAAAACATGCCAACAATAGCACAGTTAGTACGTAAAGAACGTAAGAGAACAACTGATAAGACTAAATCACCGGCGTTAACAAATTGCCCTCAAAGAAGAGGTGTTTGTACAAGAGTTTATACTACAACTCCTAAAAAACCAAATTCTGCACTAAGAAAAGTAGCAAGGGTAAGATTAACAAACGGATTTGAAGTTACTTCATATATTCCTGGTATCGGACACAACTTACAAGAACACTCTGTTGTATTAATCAGAGGCGGAAGGGTAAAGGATTTACCTGGTGTAAGATATCACATTGTTAGAGGTACATTAGATACAGCAGGCGTTGCAAATAGAATGAAATCAAGATCTAAATACGGCGCTAAAAGAGCTAAGAAAAAATAGGAAAGGTGATTTATAATGTCAAGACGTAGTAAACCTGCAAGAAGAATACCTGCTCCTGATGCTGTATATAATAGCGTTGATATCGCTAGTTTTATTAACAGATTAATGAGACGTGGTAAAAAATCAGTAGCAGAAAGAATCTTTTATTCAACATTAGAAAATATAAAAACTAAAACTAAAGATGAACCTTTAGAAGTATTTAAAAAAGCTTTAACAAATGCAACTCCTTTATTGGAAGTTAAAGCTAGAAGAATCGGTGGTTCTACATATCAAGTTCCATTAGAAGTTAAAGCTGATAGAGGTATGGTTTTAGGTTCAACATGGATTATTGAATCTGCTAAAAAACGTAGCGGTAAATCTATGGTTGAAAAATTAACTAACGAATTGATGGATGCTTCAAATGGCGTTGGTGCAGCTTGTAAAAAACGTGAAGATACTCACAAAATGGCTGAAGCTAACAAAGCATTTGCTCACTATAGATATTAATATTTAATAATATAAAAAGGAGACTTCGAAAGAGGTCTCCTTTTTTATTGTATTTATTTTTGAAGTTTTAGTTTTGATGATTTCCGTGATTATGGTCAGGTTTGTTTGGTGGGTGAGGTGGTTTTTGTCCTCCATTTGGGGGGAATGGTCCAACCGGAACTTTAATGTATATAGGTTTTTTACCAATACCATAATTATAAGAAAAACCTTTATAGTTGTATCCTCCAGGCATGTAATAACTTCTTGTCATTCCATAATATCCTCTGGATGGATAGGGTCCTATTTGATAAGTAACGGAATTCCCATTGTAATATGGTGATGGTAAATACATAATGTTGTTTTTATCATTTTCTGTATTATTGGTTGTTTGTTTATTATTTACATTTGTTTTTGTTTCTGTTGTTGTGAAGTTCTGGCTTATTCCTGATTCTGATTTTTCTGTTGATGGATAACCTATTTTTAGTTCTTGAACTTCCATTTCTGCAAAACATAAATTTGCAGAGTTTAAAATAAACAAGCATGTAATAATTTTGTTAATGAAATTATTATTCATTTCTATCTTTCTTAGTTACTATACTTTATAACTGTATAATTCCCAAAAAAGTTCATTATCTATAGTTTTGAAATTGAAGAGGTATTTCGTAATTATCTTCTTTTTCTCTAAGCATTTTAATTACAGCTTGTAAGTCATCTTTATCTTTACCGGAAACTCTAACTTGTTCTCCTTGTATAGAAGCTTGGACTTTAAGCTTTGTATTTTTTATATCTGCCACAATCTTTTTTGCGAGTTCTTGTGTTAATCCCTTTTTTAAATTGAAAACTTGTCTTACATTCCCACCAAGTGCATTTTCAACTTGCTGAGCATCCAAAATTTTTATGCTTAATCCTCTTTTTATCATTTTGGATTGAAGTATATCAAGTATATTTTTTAGTTTCATTTCATCATTAGTAGTTATTGTTATTGATTTATCAGTATCTAAAATTACGTCTGAATTTGAACCTTTTAAATCAAATCTTGTTGTTAATTCTCTTTTTACCTGATCAACTGCATTAACAAGTTCTTGCTTATCAAATTCAGAAACAATATCAAAACTGCAATCTTTAGCCATATAAAACTCCTTTTTTTGTATCAAATCAATTATACAATATATTTATGTTATTTAACAAATTTAAGCTTCTTTTATATCTACAAATTGTATAAGTTAATTTTATAGAGTATAA
>DVJT01000097.1 GCA_018716565.1 Candidatus Avigastranaerophilus faecigallinarum
TTTGGTTGGTATACAATATTAAAGCTAAGATTTCAAAGAAAAGAGGACTATTAATCGTGGGTTTAACATTTCAAGAATTAATATTAAATTTGTCAAAATTCTGGTCAGATTATGGATGCATAATCCAACAACCATATGATATAGAAAAAGGAGCAAGTACAATGAACCCGGCAACATTTTTACGTTCGTTGGGTCCAGAACCTTGGAATACAGCAATGGTAGAACCTTGCAGAAGACCAACCGATGCCAGATACGGAGAAAATCCAAACAGATTAGGTCATTATTTTCAATATCAAGTAATATTAAAACCATCGCCCAAAGATTCTCAAGAATTATATTTAAAAAGCTTAGAGGCAATGGGGATTAATTTATCAAAGCATGATGTAAGATTTGTTGAAGATAATTGGGAGTCACCAACATTAGGTGCTGCAGGTGTAGGTTGGGAAGTATGGCTTGATGGTATGGAAATCACTCAATTTACATATTTTCAACAAGTTGGAGGTTTAGAGATAAAACCTGTAGCTCTTGAAATAACATATGGACTTGAGCGTATTGCAATGTATTTACAGAATGTTGACTCTGTATATGACGTTATGTGGAATAAAGAATTAAAGTATGGTGAAATCTATTTACAAAATGAGATAGAACAATCAAAATACAATTTTGAATATTCAAGTGCAGAAAGATTATTTAAAATGTTTGATTTGTTTCAAGCAGAAGTTGAATCTTGCGTAGAAGCCAAAATAGTACTTCCTGCATATGATTATGTTTTGAAATGTTCCCACACATTCAATTTGCTTGATGCAAGAGGCGTAATAAGCAGAGATGAAAGAATAAATTATATAAACAGAGTAAGAAGAATGGCAGCAATGGTTGCAAAATTATATGTAGATCAAAGAGAGGAACTAGGTTTTCCACTATTAAAAAAGCAACATTGTAATGTATAGAGAGTAGAGCGCAAGGAATTATAAAATAATTCCCGCAGCGATAATGAAAAATGAAAAGGAAATAACAAATGCAAACCACCAAGAAAGATTTATTAGAAAAATTTGTATCAAATCTTCTAAGAAAGAAAAATCCGGATGAATTTCTGGAACAATCTGCCGCGGGTGGTTTAAAAAAGACATTAAATGCATTCGATTTAATAATATTAGGAATTAGTGCCATAATAGGAGCAGGAATATTTGTAATGATAGGTTCTGCTGTTATAGGCACAACAGAAAGGGTAGGTGCAGGTCCTGCATTAGTAATATCAATATTTCTAGTAGCATTAGCTTGTATATTTCCCGCATTATGCTATGCAGAATTTGCTTCAATGATACCTGTTTCAGGAAGTGCATACATATACACTTATGCAACAATGGGAGAATTTGCAGCTTGGATGATGGGTTGGGTTTTAATGTTAGAATACGCAATTGGAACAATTGCGGTAGCAGCAAGTTGGTCTGGATATTTAATTAAATTTTTCGAAGGATTTCCTTTCTTACCCGATTTTATGAAGAACCCTCCGGTATGGCTTGTTAATGATTATCAATCAGCTTTTGCAAGCGGAGAAAATATTCCGCATATATTAGGTATTCCAATATGTATGAATTTACCATCAATGATAATTATCACCATAATATCAATTGTATTATTGAAAGGAATAAAAGAATCAGCAAATTTTGCCAAAATAATGGTTTTTGTGAAAATAATTGTTATTGCATTATTCATATGTGTAGGAGCTTTTTATGTAAAACCTGAAAACTGGACTCCGTTTTGTCCAACCGGCTTAAAGGGTATTTTAATGGGTGCATTTGCAATGTTTTATGCATACATAGGATTTGATGCTATATCTACAGCTGCAGAAGAAACAAAAAATCCTCAGAAAAATTTACCAATAGGTTTAATTGGTTCATTAGTTGTTTGTTCTTTAATATACTGCTTTGTTACTTTTGTATTAACAGGCATGATTCCGATGAGTCAAATAGATTTAAAGGCACCAATTGCGGCTGCAATGAGTTTTGTTGGACAAGATTGGTTTGCTGGTGCTATTGCAATAGGTGCTTTAGCCGGATTAACTTCAGTATTGCTAGTTCTTCAATTTGGGACTACAAGAATATTGTTAGCAATGGCTCGTGATGGCTTATTACCATCAGTTATGAAAGATATCCACCCCAAATTTCAAACACCTTGGGTTATAACAATTTTATCTACAATTTTGATGTTAATCGGATCATTATTTATAAATATGCAGGTTGCTGCGGAACTTGCTATTTTTGGTACATTTACATCATTTGTAATTGTTTGTATAGGCATTTTGATTTTAAGAAAAACCGAACCAAACAGAGAAAGACCTTTTAAGGTACCTTGTTGTCCTTGGTTCCCAATAATTGGTGCTGTTTTTTGCTCAGGATTAATGTTTGTTGCATTAAGAGAAGTTAAAACTTCCGCCTTTTTATTCCCGTTATGGCTTGTAATCGGTATAGTAATATATTTTCTATATGGATACAGAAATAGCAGAAAAGAAATTCCAATTAAACTTCAAAATACTGAAAATATTGAACAAAATAAAATTATAATAAAATAAGAAGTAAGAACTCCCAACTTAAGTTGGGAGTTCTTATATGTTAGAATCGTTTTATTTTATCAATAAATTTTTGAAATTATTGGTTGACGATATTCAACAGAGTTTATTGAATGCATATCAATAACAACAGATGGTGGAATTATATGCCATTTGAACACAGCACAGTGCTGTTTCCAAAAGAACTTATTAAGCCATTCTTCCTTCTGTTCTTTAGAAACCATATTATTTCTTTCATAAAAGAAGTTATGATTAATAAAATCATTATAACCATACCCATAATTTTCAACATACCAAATAATTTCATCTAAAAATGGATATGGCATATTATCTTCTTCGGCACAAACAGTTTTTCCTGTTTTCGGATTGATTTTTAATTCAGCTCCGGGCGGTTTTTCTAATATTGCTTGAGGAATTGCATTTTTTTGTGTTCTATTTTTATTCAAGAAATCACCCAATGCAAATAACTTAGTTTTAGTTACATCTGCAATTGGAGCGAAGCCACCTGACATATCACCATTTACGGTAGCATAACCAATATATGCTTCTGATTTATCACTTGTAGCAATAGGAAGCATGTTTTTATGTTCGTTTGCTATACTCCACAACAAAGTTGCTCTTGTTCTTGCTTGAAGATTTTCAATTGTTGTAGATTTTTCATACTTATCAGTATTTATGTTATCAAAAGCATAATTAAGCATATTTTTTGTAGCATCTATACTTTCTGCCAAAGGAATCTCAATAAAATTAATACCAAGATTTTCTGCTAGAATTTTAGCATCATTTTTACTTGCTTGAGATGTAATTCTGCTAGGCATAGAAATACCGAATACGTTTTCTTTTCCTAAAGCATCAACAAGAAGCACACAGCTAATGGTTGAATCGAGTCCACCAGATAGCCCCAACACAGCTTTTTTAAAACCATTCTTTTCAAAATACTCTTTTATACCAAAAACTATACTTTTATATGTTCTGTCTAAATCATATGAATAGTCCAAATCAAACTTGTTTTTTTTAATTTCCTTATCCATACCGATAGGAAGGTTATTAATTTTACCCGTTAAATCATCTGTTATAATAAAATCTTCTTCAAATGATTTTGCTCTAAGTGTTAATTCACCATCTTTGTTATATATTCTTGATGTTCCGTCAAAGCTTAGATTATCAGCATAACCTGCTTTATTAACATAAATATAATTAACCTGATATTTCTTTGCAATCGATGAGAAAAGAGAATTTTTCATAAATTCTTTTCCTGTTCTCGAAGGAGAACAAGAACAATTAATTAAAGTTGTCGGGTGTTTTTTCATAAGTTCAGCAACCGGATCAACATTATAGATACATTCATCTTTAAAGAAAGATTTATCATTAAAGCTATCTTCACATATTAAAATTCCGTATTTTTCACCATTTATTTCAAGTAATTCAGAAACTTCTTGTGATGGTTCAAAATATCGGTAATCATTAAATTCTCCATAGTTCGGGAGTAATCGTTTTCTTATAATATTGATTATTTTCCCATTTTGAACAACAGCAACAGAGTTATAAAAAGGTTTTTTATCTGCAGCATTTGTTGGTTCTGCGAACCCTATAAGTGCAGTAATATTTTGTGTATTTGATGCTATTTCTTCCAAAGCAGCCAATTGTTGTTCAATAACTGATTTATGTCTCATAATAATATCGCCAAAAGGATATCCTATAAGGACGAGTTCGGGGAATATTATTAAATCTGCATTATTTTCTTTTGCTTTATTAATGCAGTTAATAATTTTTTCTGCATTATATTTAATATTACCTGCTATAGTATCTATTTGAGCTAAAACTAATCTATTCATAATTTAATTATCTGCAGTCAAAAAAAATAGTCAAAAACAATAAAAATTGCATTTCTCGTTAAAAAGACTGTTTTAAGCAAAAAATCATCATTTATAAGAAGACTTGCACTAAAAAAATGACATTTTTGTTAATTTTTTTATGCATTTTTTGTTAAAGTGCATTTTTTCACTTGTAATTTTTCCAAGGAGTATTATAATAAAAACATTAAAAGTTTTTGAAAAAGAAAGGTAAAAATTTTTATGGCAGGAAGAAAGCAATACACAGCTGAAGAGATCAGACAAATTGTAAAAGATAAGAAAGTTGAATTTATCAAGTTGCAATTCTGCGATATTAACGGACAAGTTAAAAATATGTCATTACCAAGTTCGCAGTTGGATAAAATTTTAAATAATGAATGTATGTTAGATGGTTCTTCAATAAAAGGATTTAGAAATATTGAAACTTCAGATATGTACTTCTATCCTGATTTATCAACATTTACATTACTACCATTCAGAGAAGATAAAGTAGCTGGAACAAATGTTGCGAGATTGATTTGTGATATTCATAATCCGGATGGCACACCATTTGAAGGCTGTCCTCGTTCAAATTTAAAAAGAGTTTTAAAACGTGCAAAAGAAATGGGTTATGAAATGAATGTAGGACCTGAAGCAGAATTCTTCTTATTCAAGAAAGATGAAAACGGATTTCCTACTACAAATACTCACGATAGAGCAGGTTATTATGATACAGCCCCGGATGATATGGGTGAAAACATAAGAAAAGAAATTGTTAGAACAATAACCGCAATGGGGTTTGAAGTAGAAGCAAGCCACCACGAAGTATCAGAAGGTCAACATGAAATTGACTTTAAATATGAAGATGCGCTAACAAGTGCAGATAATATAATTACATTCAGATATGCAGTAAAAGCCGTTGCAAATAAAATGGGCGTACATGCTACATTTATGCCAAAACCAATATATGGAATAAACGGTTCCGGTATGCATTGTAACTTATCATTATTTAAAAACGGTAAAAATACATTCTACGATCCAAAAAGAGCACATCAATTATCAGAAACGGCATTATATGCTATTGGCGGCTTATTAGATCATGTGAAAAATTTTACAGCAGTAACAAATCCGACTGTAAACAGTTATAAAAGAATAGTTCCCGGATTTGAAGCTCCTGTATATTTGGCATGGTCCTTAGCAAACCGTTCTGCGTTAATAAGAGTTCCTGCTAAAAGAGGAAACGCAACAAGAGTTGAGTTAAGATCACCAGACCCTTCTTGCAACCCATATTTAGCTTTAGCAGTAATATTAGAAGCCATTTTAGATGGTGTTGAAAAGAAAACAAAACCACCATTAGATATTGATAAAAATATTTTCAAAATGGATGATAAAGAACGTAAACGTGCAAAAATAGAAACTCTTCCAGGAAGCTTATATGAAGCCTTAATGTTGATGAAGAAGAGTGCAATTGTAAAATCGGCATTAGGAGAACATATATTTAAAGAATTCATGCAATCTAAATTAAAAGAGTGGGATGGATACAGAACCGCCGTTACAAAATACGAACTTGATATGTACTTGGAAAGATACTAATTCTTCAAATAAAAAAGGGAAAAGAAGCCATAAAATATGGCTTCTTTCTTTTAAAAAAGAAAACAGTTGAAAAAAAGGTTTGTTTATATTAAAGTTTAATTAGAGATGGCGGGCATCGCCAAGCGGTTAAGGCCTCGGATTGTGGTTCCGATATACGTGGGTTCGAATCCCACTGTCCGCCCCATATTAAACTTATTATCAGTCAATCGGTCTAAAAAGTCGAATATGACTGATTTTTTGTTTGTTCGAAATTCTGAAAAATCATATTGTATGCCTTCTGGATAAATTAACTTTTGTAATCGTTGTTTAAAGTCCAAACTTCCATTTAACCATAAATCTTTAATGTTATTTAATATAAATGTACAACTATTCAAATGCTGTTCAATATTAACATTAGGTAATTCAATAGTTGCTATATCTGCTTTTTTAGAATTAATAGAGTTATCATAATCCTCATTTACAAGCTTATAGTCATTTTCTGTAATTTTATCTTCTAAATATCGTTTTGTTAGCTTTTTCTTATTCTCAACAAGTTCATCAAGCTCTTTATTTAGCCTATTTATAGTTGTTTTCTGTTCCTTAATACTATTTTCATAAGTATCTTCTAAAATAACTCTAAAGAGTTGTAATAATTCTTTTTTAGGCTTAATTAACTCAAGATGCTTAATAAAATCTTCTTCTATTCTTGATTTTGGAACTCTAAATTTGATATTACAATCTTTGTTATGGCAATGATAATATGCATATTTTTCTTTTCTGCCTTTACTATAACTTGCAGTTAATGGAGTGTTGCAATAAGGACACCTAACATATCTTCTTAAAGGAAAGTCCTCACGATTGCGTTTGTAACCAGTTATTATAGGCTTCTTTCCATCGAGAATAGCCTGTACTTTGTAAAATAATTCATCATCTATTAGTGGTTCGAAAATTCCTCGTTTTGGTTCTTCTAGCCAGTCATAAGTTAATACTCCTATATAAACCTTATTTCTTAATATTCTCCCTATTTTATTTTTATTAAGCTTTTCCATGCCGGCAATACGCAATTTATCTATTAGCTCTGTTTGAGAATATAATCCAGTAGCAAATAATTCAAAAGCCATTTTTATATATTTAGCATTAATAGGACAAGGTATTAAAGATTTTTCTTTGTCATTTTTATAACCAATTGGTGCAAGATTAACCCATCTACCTTGTTCTACAGCTCCTCGCATTCCTAATTTTGTGCGTTCTTGTATTTTTCGCCATTCATATCTTGATGTACCTTGATTAATCCATCTTAATAATTCAGCTTCGGCTGTTTCTTCATTATTTTCGGTAACAGACAGTGGCTTGATGTTATTTTTATCAAAAAACTTACCTAACTCCAAGTAATCGCTTTGCTCTCCTCTTGATAATCTATCCCATTTCCAAAAGATAAGAGCATTAACATATTTATAGTTTTGCGTGCAGTATTCAAACATGGTTTTTAATTGAGTTCGGTTTAAATCTTTTGCACTTTCTCCTTCTTCAATAAAAACTTTATCAATTTCATAACCCTGTTTAATTGCAAATTCAATACATTCTTTTTTCTGTTGTCCCAAGCTATAACCGTGTTTTGCTTGTTCTTCTGTTGATACTCTACAATAAATTACTGCTTTTGGCATTTTATTTTACCTCAATTTGATTGTTAATAAGTATTGCACTTAACTGATATAATGCATCCCTTATTTCTTCCAGTTCCTTATTTGATACTTCACTTTCATTAACTCCTAAAATTTTACGGCATACCTCAATACTAAGCATTTTTTATCCTTATTACTTGTATTAAGGCTCAATTTACCTCATTGCCACCTTAAAATATTTAGTTGTAACTATTAAAATAGTTCAATGTGCCTTATTGCTACTATCTTAATTTTTCGGTTTCTTCAATTGTTATATCAAAATTTCCATTATCTTTAACAGTTGAAGTTATTTTCATATGTTTATCTTTCTTACAAAGATTTACAAATTCTTTATCAGATAATTTTATATTGTTTATTGTTTTCTTTGTTTTAACGATTTTTGAATTATCTGATTTCTTATTTTTTATGTGTATTTCATCATTTTCATTATTTCGAAATTGCTCAATAAGATATTTTTCATTACTGTTTGGTAGTTCCTCTGATAATGAAACGGACTTTGTGATTACACCTTCATTTTCACGATTAAATATGTATTTAGCAAAAACCTGTAAATATTTTGAAAATGGCAATATTAAATGTGGCTTAGAAATATCTAAACTATCTGTAATATTTAATGCTAAATCTTTTTCAGCTAAATAAAATGCATTGCAATCATTATCAATCATTATTAAAAAATTTATACCAGTTTTATAAAATGTTGATGCATAAAAATCAAAGTATTTATAATTAAATTTTTTATTTCTTACAAGTACACTGCAACTATCTTCACATATTTGAGCTAAGATGTATTTTATTTGTTCATTTGAATAGCCAAACCTTTTTAAATCGTTTATTATTAGTAATTTTATGCCTGTATTTACAGAGTATTTTCGCCATTGAATACTACTTGCCCTATTATCTTCAAATAACCCCTTAGAACCCCAATCATTTACTTTTCGATAAGTTATTTCTAATTTATCTGAACCATATAATTCTTGAGATGCTTGTGAGATAGATTTTAACGATAAAAATGGATAAATAAAATAAGAATTTAATATAGCTAATTCATAATATTCAGTAGTATCAACAATATTTTTTACAAAAAAATCATTTTTATATTCTTCTACAGTTTTATAATCTTTTATTTTTAAAAACTTAGGATTAAAGCTTTCTTTTTTAATTTCATCACTCATAAATTATACCTCAATGTATAATTTATTATAGTATGTAAAAATTATACATACAAGTATAATTTAAGAAATGTAAATCAATTTTCCAAAACGAACCCATTTGTAGTTGAAACATTTATATCTACTGAATTTGGTATTATTTTATCAGTAGTATATCTATTATTAATAAGTCTTTCTAATTCGTGCTGTAATTTTATAATATTATTTTGAATACTTGTTTTGTATTTTTGAAATTTATTTAAATCATCAAGCAAATTTAACTCAATAACAGGTTTATAACCTGCTTTTATACAAACTTCAAAATCCATTTTTACATCTGGATTTAATTTTGTTTCAATAAACTCTTTTTCAATAAAACAAATTCTTCTAAATGTTAATAGATTTGATAATAAAATTTCAACTAATTGTTTTTCATATTCATTTATCGGATTAAAACAGTTATAAATTTCATTACAGAAATCAGAATTATCTAGTTTATCAAACTGCGTAACTATTTTACTGAAAAAGCCATATTTTAAAGCATTCATTTTGCTAACTTCTTTTCCGGCATGAGTTTTTACTCCACCTTTTAAAGAATTTAATTTATTTGCTTTTTGTTGTTTTAAAGTAGCCATAAGATTATCTCCTATGGCTATTATACTAATATTTCTAAAATTTTGCTTTTTACTATAATCCTAATGCTTCATTTAGTTCTTCAACAGCTTTTTTATCTTTTACTGTTAATTTTTGTGTTATTTCTGTTGATTTAATTAAATATTTTCCATCACACTCCATTGATGTTATTATAAATTTTTCATTTTCTTTTTGATATGTTAAAAAGAATTGATGCGTAACAATCATACCAAACGTATTAGGAGCATCAACACTACAAGAAACGCTGTACTCATTATCAATTCTTGTTATATTCCAACTATTTTCATTGTACCTAGAATTTTGAGGATATTTTAAATTGATGCTTATATTATCTTTGCTAAGTCTTTTTAAAGCAAATTTTTCATCAATAGTTATAGCGTAATCAGACAAATTGCCATCATATTTTCCGTTACCATACAAATTCCAAGTAGTATAAAATACATATTCCAATTTATTATCTTTTAGGCTTATTTTTAATGGTTCAATGATATTTTCTAAGTGTATAAAATACGCATTTTCTATATCTTCTATTTTTTCAATCCAATGTATTTCATCAACTCCACAATTAACAAGGATTTCATATATATTACTTGCTTCCATCTTATTAATATTCAAAGCCTTAGATATTTTCTTAGTATTTTTATTATTAACATATTTATTTTGTGTAATTTCTTGATTTTGAGTTGTATTATTTTGAGTAAAATTGGAATTTTCTGGTTGAGGTAAACTTGCTACAATAAATATTAATGCCGTAAAAAAGACAGTAAATTTTATTATGCCAATTTTCTTCTCTAGTCCTTTTGTGATTGACTTTTCGCCATTATCTTTTTTATCAAAAACTGCCAAAATATCGGTTATTTTGTTGTTAATCAAATTTTTTATTTTAGGAATTAAACATAATCCTAAAACAAAAAAATATTGACCTAATAAAATACAGTCTTTATCTGACATAAGAGCTAATGAAAGAATAAAAGAAAAGCTAATAAATACCCATAATAAAATATTGTTAAATTTATTCATGACTTCCTTTCTTGCACTTAAATGCAAATTTTGTCTAATTTTATTCTGTAGTATGCATATATACTTGCATAAAGATTAAAGAATTTCAATTTATCTTGTGGCTAAGATTAATTCATTTTTACAACTATTTCATAAAAAATATATTGTGAGGTGTAAAATGTCTGAATTGAAAAAGCTTTTAGGAAAAAGAATTAGAGAAATAAGAGTTGCAAGAAATTTAACGCAAGAGGATTTGTCTGAGTTAACTGAAATCGGAGCTTCTAGTATCAGCAAAATCGAAAGTGGACATTTTCATCCAACAGATGAAAACCTTGAAAGAATTGCAAAAGCTTTAAATGTAGAACCTTATAAACTCTATATGTTTAATCATCAGAAAGACATTGACGATTTAAAGCAAGATATTATAAAAATGCTCGATAAAGCATCTGATGAAGATATTAAACTTGCATATAAAGTTTTGAGTGGGATTTTAGATTAATACTTTAATTAAACCAAAAATAACCTTTGCTGAACTGGTGTATTATTATCTGGTATTAATACTTTTGCTTGTGATATTAAATTCTGCATTGGCTCTGTATTAAGCAATGATAAAACACTTCTAATATAATCTTTATCTGCATTATGAGGTATTAAAATAGTTTGAGTTTCTGTATTTATTTGCACTCCTAATTCTTGAAAATCATTGTTTGCTTGCACTAAACTTTCAAAATTATTTCTAACAATTTCTATTTTATTTTCAAGATGAATTTTAGCTAATTTTCTTATGAAATATTCATCATTCATCGCTTTTAATTCAAAAACATCAGCATTTGATATTAAATTTAAACTTTCAAGTTCTCTAATTGTTGCATTTGCCCTAGCTCGATAATCCTCTTTATAGTCAAAAATTTGTTCAAACTTGGATTTACCAGTTTTAAAAATAACAACATTCTCGATATACTGTTCATTATTTAATTTTATTCTGTAATACAAACAATGGACATATGTAGCGATTGATAAACATTTATCATAGATTTCTGCTTGATTTTTAAAAATTAATTTACTCTTAAAAGTTGTTGCTGGAGAATAATGAGTAAATGCCATTAATTGTTCGCCATTATTGTCAAAATTTAAAACATAAAAATTAGGGTCAATTTCTTCTGTTGTAGCCACATTTATTCTATTAAGTGAGCCATCAGACATTGCTTCTATTATTTTTCTAAAGTTCCCTATATCTCTTGATGCTATTTCATATATCACATTTGTTTCATTAGAGTCCAATTCTATCGTATAGTTTTTCAATCGACAAGTGCTATTTGTTTCAATACTAGAAAGCACTATATTTTTTAGATTTGAACCAATGCTATTTTGGTCTAATTCAAAATTGTATGCTTCATATTTTGAAGTAAAACCACTTTTCTTTCTTTTGAAAAATATCAACTGCTGACTATTTGTATTTTCAACAATTTCTTTTAAGCTATTAACATGTGATAAAAAATCATCTGGCAATACAACTTCCCCTCTATGACTCAATTTTCCATGCACATGATACTATAAAAAAAGCATTTACACCTATTATTAAGTTATTTTACAAAATATATATTTTTCACACCCTCATTGACCAAAGATATGTCAATATATTCATTCTTTTTTATTTTTCCAATTTTTGAAATTGCTATAATCCTACATTCGTCATCTATATTATGTCTCGTTACTGTTAATTCATATATAGAATAACCTAATAATTGTAATATAGGATTTACATATAACATATTAGAATTTATATAAATTAGACCGATTATAAAAAGTAATAATATAATAGATAAAATCATTTTAGGACTATTCATATCTAAAGATAAAAATACTATTAAATAAGTTAAAATATAATTTAAAGTCTCGTGTGAAATATCTTTAATAGATAAAACTTTATATTGAATGGTGTTTGTATTATTTTGAAATTTTAGAAAAATAGTGATTATTGCAAAAATTATTAAACCAAGAATAATTCCCCATAAAAAAACATCATTTAATTCAATAAATCTAAAGTTTGTAAAATCCCAAGCAAAAATCCTATCAATCAATTTAGAATGTTGGATTAACAGTATTAAAAATAAAGGATAATAAGCTATAAAGAATAAAATCCATCTTATTAAATTGTTTAATCGGTTTTTCATTATAATTTCCTTTATCTAAATACTACATTAAAAATATATTATTTTACATTCTTCAATTTATAAAAATTTTTAAGTTCATTAAATATTTGGTTCGAATTAAAATCTATTACCTGCCCCATTTTAAGATAAGGTTCACTAATGTGAACCTTTTTTGTTGTTTGAATTTGAGATTGCTAATAGTTAGTTCCATAACAATATTTTGTTTTTTGTTGAGAAAGTTTTTCAAACAAAAGAAAGATAGTTATTTTTTTATTAAGATAAAATTAATTAGAATATTTTTAATTGTTCAACTTCTTTTGGTATTTCTATATTTAAAATATTTCCATTAAAATCAACTGCCTTTGCGCCTAGTTTTATGAGTTGATAATTTGCACATTTCTCATCTTTTTTAGGATAATAGACAAAGACTTCTCTTTTGTTCTTTAATCCTTCTGTTGCCCCTTGCCAAGTACCACCTTTTTCATTCGTTTGAGCAACATAAATCTCTTTGGCTAGACCATATATATATCTATTTCTTGCCATTGCAAGACCAGTAGACCAACCTGCTTCTGGTGGAAATGTACTTAATACAATTACCCCACCAGTGTTTATTTCTTTATAATATTTTCTAAAACCACTATCAAAAGTCAAAATACCTTGTGGTAGAACAATAATACTATTACCATTATACTTTATTGAGGAATTTAATGCTTGTTTATCAACACCTTTAGCAAATCCGCTCACTACAACTTTATATTCATTTGCCATTTTTTTTGCAATATTATCCGTAAATTCCAAAGCTTCCGCATTTGCATCTCTTGCACCAACAATAGCTACTGCATTTTCTTGTAAAATTTTCACATCGCCTTTAGTATAAATTACTGTTGGTGAATATTTGATTTTTAAATTTTCTTTCATTATTTTAGGATAAAGTTCGGAGTTAAGTGGAATAATTCTATATCCCTCATTTAATAGTTTTTCAACCAAAAAAGATAAATTTGGCAAACTATTTTTTACATCTTGAATATCTTTCAACTCCTTTTCAGATAATTTAAAATCTTTTTGTATTGAAGAGCTATTTATATTGAAAAAATCACTCAATGCAATTTTTTTATTATGGATAATTTCGACAACTAATTGATTAATTTTTTCTTGTGTCCATCGAGGGAGGTGAGCAATTGCTAACCAATATATATATTCATTTTCCATTATTCATCACCTATTAATGTTTTTGCTATAACAAGAGCATCTACTTTTCTGGCTCCATTTTTTAATAAATATTTTGCAATATTTTTTATAGTTGCTCCATTATCAATTATGTCATCTATCAAAAGTATACTTTTATTTTGTATAACATCAACATTCCTTACTTCAAATGCATTCTTCAAATTCGCATTTTTGATAATGGCACTTTTACATTCTTTTTGAGGTCTTGTTTCTCTGTTCTTTATTAAAGTATTTGATATTGGAATACCAAGTTTTAATGCAACTTTTTTTGCGAAATTTTCAACCAAATTTCCAGAAATTGTTGGAGGTACAAATAATATTAAATCATGCGTTTTATAATATTTTTTATATGCTAAAATTACTCTATCAACACACTCTTTAGGAAAATCACCACCATTTTCATATTTACAATGGTGAATAATATTTCCTATATCTGATGTTCCATAATAAGATGATGCAACAACTTTAATTGCTTTTTCTTTATCATTGCTTCCAATATAATCTTCAATAAAATAGTGCGCTTGAAAATTTCTTAAACGTTTTTGTTCTTTTTCATTAATTTCCCGTTTAGTTTGTATTTTTCTACAATTATCACATTTCGTACAGTTATCAATATTAAAATCTTCCAAGTAATTACATAAATATTTCATTCTGCATGAAGAAATATTGGTGTATTCAATCATTTTCTCAAGTTCAAGAGATTTATAAATTTTAAAATCTTGAAATTTATCATAGTCAAAAACTGCATCTGAATTTTTATATATATACGATGTTCCATCTTTATATATAATATTCTGTTCAATCAAATCTTGCAAAATTACTTGCATTTGATTTTGTTTAATATTTATTTCTTTAGTCAACTCATGTAAACGACAAATTTTATTTTTTAATATATCAATTGTTCTTAGATATTCTAACAAATTAGGCTTTGACTGTGAAATAAAGCGTTGTCTTAATCTTTTGTCATCTTCTTTATTAAATAAAATGATTTTAGTTGGCAGCCCGTCTCTGCCAGCTCTACCAATTTCTTGATAATATTGTAATAATGAATCTGTAATTTGAGTATGTATGATAAATCTAACATCAGGTTTATCAATTCCCATCCCGAACGCACAAGTTGAAACTATAACCTTGTAATTATTTTTATAGAAATTATCCTCTACTTCTTGTCTTTTTTCAGTACCAATGCCAGCATTATAATGAATGGCATTTATACCTATATATCTTAACCAATCAGCATAAATTTGTGTATTGGCTCTTGTTCCAGTATAAATTATACCTGTTCCAGCTATATCTTCTACTAGATTTGCTATCATTATCATTTTGTCATCTTCAGTACTAACATTAACAACGGATAATTCAAAATTCTCTCTATTTAATGTTCCCCTTAAAACTTGAACATTTTCTCCCAATTGAAACTTTATATCATTTGCAACTTTTTTTGTTGCAGTTGCTGTTACTGCCAATACTGGCATATCATATGGTAAGAGTTTTACAACATCAATAATTCTTTTATAGTTTGGTCTAAAGTCGTGCCCCCATGTTGAAATACAATGAGCTTCATCTATAACTATCATTGCAATTTTAACTTTTTTTATAAATTCTAGCCATTCTGCTGATTCTTGACGTTCAGGAGCAATATATAATAATGATATTTTTCCCTTTTTTGCTTTATCTATAATTATTTGATTTTCTTCAAACGATTGCTCACAATTTAAAGAAGCAGCATTAATACCTTTGCTTTTTAATATTTGAATTTGATTGCGCATTAAGGCTATTAATGGACAAAAAACTATTGTCATACCTTTGTTATTGTCATATAGATATTTCCCAACATATTGAAAACACAGTGACTTCCCAAATGAAGTTTTTTCTATAAGTAAAATTTTTTTTCCAAACAATAATTGTTGAACAACTTCCCACTGTCTATCATAAAATTTATCAAATGAAAAAATATTTTTTAAATTCTTTTCATGTTCAAATCTATTCAAAGTAAACTAACATCCTTTTTTGTTTAGTATAACATAAAAAACCAATTAACTATTTTAGTACTACCAGTTATGTAACATAAAGCCGAATATTAGTCATATTAAAGCTTTTTATGTAATGTATTTTTCAAAGCTAAATTACTCAAAAGTTTCAAAAATGAAGCTTTCAAGCTGGAAAGTGTATCTAAATGTGTTGTTCAAGCTATTTATTTCTAATACATTATTATGGTATTAACTGTTTCTTTATAATATCTAGTTTTTTTATTTTAGATTTGCAGCTATATATGTAGTTTCGTAATTTTGTTTATTGAAACGGTATCAAAGCTTTATCTGTTTGAGGACGAAGTCCGAGTTATAAAGCTTTTGGTTGAAATTAACAAAATAGAAACGGAATATCAAGCTGCTAGTCTTTTGGTACTTTTCTGTAATGAGAAAAGTACATGTATAAAATTTATTTTTATATTTTATTATTAAATTATATCTTTTAGTTTCTGACAGGTTTTATAAAGCTGGTTTTGATAATTTTGAACTTCTCTATATGAAATACAATAATCTTCTGAAATTTTTTCCGGGGTTAATTCCTGTATAAATGATTGATAATTTTCTTGTGTTAATTCAATATAATTTGGTGAAGCATTAGAAAATATAGAATAATAATCATCAAACTTAAAATCGACATTAAAATCAAAACCATGATTAGATAATTTTATTCTTTTATTTGGAATATTTAAACTATCAGCTGCAACTAAACCATGTAAACTTGATGAAATAACTGTCTCACATTCTGCAATTCTTTCTAAAGTTTCAAGCGGAGGCATTCTTAAATCTATCAATGTAGAATCTTGAATTTTATCTAATAACAAGTTTATTATTGGATTGCTATAATCAGATGTATGTGGAATAATACCAAGTTTATAGCATTTGGGAATTTTTTTCTCTAACAAATATAGAAATAAAAGTCCTAAATCACCATATGAAACATCTTTATATTCTCTTTTATTTATTTTCTCCAAAGTTTTATGAGAAAGATTACCTCTTAAAATAACAGGACAAACATTTCTATAGGTTCTAGTTAAAAAATTTGATTTTTCAATATCACAATTAAAACCTGTTCCCATTGTTATAATTGGTTTTAGATTATATTTTAGAAAATACGGGATTTTCTTATACCTAATAATATTTTTAAGTGTTAACATCTGCATAAGCGAACCTATGGCAACAAAATCACTATTTGTTGGATATCCTCTTTTTACTTTTATATTTAAAATACGTTCAAAAAAAATAGGGTTAATCGAATCTCCAAAATTAATTCCTTTAGTCCCCACATAGTATAAAGTTATATTCTTTTTCATAAAACCACCTTTATTGACGTATAACATATAATAATTGCAAAAAAATAAACATATTACTATCATGATTATATGTATTACGTATAAATTGTCAATATTATAGTACACTAGGCTACATTCTTTATCTTTTTGTTCTTCGATAATATAACTTTGGGAGATAAAGTTATGGCATCGGGTAATAAGTTATTTGGTAAAAGAATAAGAGAACTCAGAGAGAAGAATAATTTAACACAAGAAAAACTTGCTGAAATATTAGACTTAGATTACCAAACAATCAGCCGTATTGAAACAGGATATTATTTTACAAGTTACGAGAATTTAGAAAAATTTGCAAAAGCTTTTCAGGTCGAAATAAAAGACTTATTTTCAATAAAGCATCTTGAAGATGAACTTGATGTTGAAAAAGATGTAATAAAAATGCTAAAGAAAGCGACAGAAGAAGAAAAGAAACTTATTTATAAAATCGTTTCTTCTATTATAAATTAATAACAAATTCTCATATACTAATTTAAATAACCAAATTATATAAATATCCAACAAGAGTAAATGTAATAAACATGAAAATCACATATCTTATAATTAGTCCTTTTTTCATTACTCTTGATAAAATAATCATTTCAGGCAGAGAAAGCCCTACAACTGCCATCATAAATACAAGTACCGTACCAATAGCGGCTCCTTTTTGTATTAAAACTTGTGCAATAGGAATAATTGTAGTGGCATCAGAATATAATGGAATCCCGGAGGCAACAGCAATAGGAACTGCAAGAAAATTATTATTCCCCATATATTTTATAAAAAATTCTTGAGGAACATACCCATGTAAAAAGGCGCCAACTCCAACCCCTAAAAGTACATACAACCAGATTTTTTTCATCAAATCTTTTGCATATAATAAAGCTTCTTTAATTCTTGATATAATACTTAACTCTGCTTTTTTACTAGAACAAGAACAACTACAACCAGTTGTATTATCTGCAATCTTTTTCAAATAATCTTGTAAATATTTTTCAAACCCTAATTTTTCCATTAAGATACCGCCAATTACACCGACTATAATACCTGTAAAAATGTAAATTAAAGTTATTTTTATACCTAAAATTCCTGCTAAAACAAGCATCGCAATCTCATTTATCATTGGGGATGTTATTAAAAAACTCATGGCAACTCCAAATGGAATTTTTGCCTCCATAAAACCTATAAATAATGGAATTGACGAACAAGAACAAAATGGTGTTATAGCACCAAAACAAGCCGCTAAAAGATGTGCGATAAATTTTGGTTGTTTCTCTATATAAGCTTTAAATTTATTATTATCAATATAACTTCTTAAAAATGCAATTATTGAAATAATTGAAAACAACAAAAATAATATTTTTATTACATCATAAACAAAAAAATGCAATGCTGAACCTAAACTTGTTTCAGGTGTGAAACCTAATATTTTATATACAAATAAATCTGCTAATTTTATAAACATATAATCCTTTCTTGTTATATTCCAAAAGTGGCATATAATATTTAAACTATATGCCATTTATGTTATATTGTCAACATGGATAATAATGAAAAAGCAAAAATATTTAAGGCACTATCAAATCCAATGCGTTTGGAAATTGTTGAGATGTTACTTGATGGGGAAAAATGTGTTTGTGAAATAACAGAAAAACTACCATACGAGCAACCACATATTTCAAAAGGGCTTAAAGTTTTAAAAAACGCAGGGATTATAAAAGATAATAAGATAGGATTAAACGTATATTACAGCATAAAATTAGCTTGCATTAAAAGATTTATTGAATGTTTAAATAAATAAAATAGATTACAATCTATTTCAATCATATTTCTATAATTTAACTTTTTATTTTAAATTTTAAATAATTATAAAAACACATTTACAAAATATTGAGAATACAATATTGATTTGCTATAATAGTAGCAGAAAAGGGGTGTTAGGTTTTGATTAGTGCTTTGGGTTTTAATTCAAACAATATATATAGACAGCAAAAAAATGAGATAATAGATCAACGCTACAAAGAAATATATGCTCACGAAAAAGCACATAAAAATGCAGCCGGTTCATTAGGTGGTTCTATTGTTATAGAAAAAGATACAAATGGAATCCCCGTAGGAGGACATGTTGATATAAAAATGCCCGTTTTGGATAAAGATAATCCTGAAAGAACAATTCAACATGCAGATACCGTTATTAAAGCAGCAATGGCCCCCAATTCCCCTTCCAGTCAGGACTATAAAGTAGCATCAGAAGCTGAAGCAATAAAAAATAAAGCAAAAAATATCAAAAACCAATCAGGACAAAGACTTAATCTATTGGCTTAGTTATATTATTTCTTTTAAATTATAGTTTTATTATAATTTTTTCTGTTTAAAAATATTTTCTAAGACCAAAAGAAAGAATAATACCGTTTCTTCCACCATTTCTTACTGTCGACTGAATATAACCTGTAAAATCCTCACCAACATTTTTTTGCAGACCAATACCATATTGAACATAAGGTTTTAAACTTATTTCACCAATACTTACATCATTAGGAGAAAATCTTGATGCATTTATTATGTTCCAAACCTGTTGCACCCCAATATATGGCTGCCAACCATCTTCAAGATTTGCTGTCAATTTAAGTCCTGGTACTAACTGAATTGAATACACAGGATCAGATTTAACAATTTCATTTTGAGCATTTACATAATCAAATGTATTAACCCAAAGATATGCACCTAAAAAACTTGGCTGAAATGAAAGTCTTTTTTCTAAAAATTCAAAATTATAACCTGTTTTTAATGCAGCAGTTGCACTAAGCATAGAAAAATTAATATTTTCAAAAGAACTTTCTGAAATAGCATTTGTTGCTCCAACATTAGTCAAAATACCAAGGAAAAAGTTTTTTCTGAAGAACACTCCGGATACTCCAAGTTGCCCCCCATTTTGGAATATTGTCCTTGCATTGTATTTCTGTCTGGAGCCTGTATATCCGGTATGAAATGTTAATACAGAGTCCCAATCATTACCCAAATTTATTACATTTGTGTCATATCCAATATATGTACCGTAAGCTGTATTATGAACTCTGTTGCCACTTTCAAGTTCAATTGTTTCAAAAGCACTATATGGTTTAAGCCATATACTCTCTGTTCTTGTAGAGCGCTGTTCAGGTGAAAATGTTGATACAGATGCATTAGGAACTGTAACTGCAAATGCTTTTGCAATAATAAATATAAAAACAGTAAATATAATTAGAATTTTCTTTTGATACACAAATTCAACCTTTCGGTCGAATTTACCATTAATTTATAAAAAAAACTTCCCTCTTAAGGATATATAATTTTAAGAAAAAATTATTATATTAAAATAAAAAATAAAAAAATTTATTAAAGATAAATACTTGTTGTAGAATGATATAATAAGATATTATCTTCATTTATTATAAAGGTTATTATGGAACTTAATGCACAAAAAAAATTTGCAGCAGGACTGTCAATTACATCTAATGCAGTAATAATATTATTGAAAATTATTGCCGGGATTTTATCCGGAAGTATAAGTATAATATCAGAAGCCATACATTCCTTTTCAGATTTTTTGGCATCAGTATTAACTTTTTTTGCTGTAACTCGTTCAAGTGAACCAGCAGACAAAGAACATCAATTCGGGCATGGCAAGTATGAAGACATGTCAGGTTTCATTGAGGGTGGATTAATTATTCTTGCAGGTCTATACATAATATATGAATCATTTAAGAAATTAATATGGGGATATAATCTTGAATTTAATTCAATGCTTGGTATATATGTAATGGCATTTGCCGTTGTTGCAAATTTTATGGTAAGCAGTTATTTATTTTATGTAGCAAAGAAAGCTGACTCTGTTTCATTATACGCCGATGCAGAACACTTAAGAACTGATATTTTCTCTTCTTTGGGTGTATTAATCGGTTTAATACTTATTAAGATAACAGGTATTGTAATTCTTGACCCTATAATCGCAATAATTGTCGCCATCATAATTATCAAAGCAGGATATTCTATATCAAAAGAGACATTGAATAATTTATTGGATGGATCTTTACCTAAAGAAGACATGAAAAAAATTGAATCAATATTAGATAATAATATATCAATAAAAGGATATAAAGACTTAAGAACAAGAAAAGTCGGTCAATGTAAGGATATAGAAGTTACTATTTTCTTTGAACCTAATTTAACAATAGCGCAATGTCATAAAATTTGTGATGAGATAGAAGCTGAATTTGCAAAAAGCTTTTCTAATATGACAATCATTATTCATCCAGAACCTGAGAACATAGAAAAAAGATGATAAAATCACTTTAAGTTGTTAAAAAAAATTATAGGTAATATAATCTAATGTAGAAGGAGAGATGTCCGAGCGGTTTAAGGTGCAAATCTCGAAAATTTGTGCAGGGGCGACCTTGCCGAGGGTTCGAATCCCTCTCTCTCCGTTT
>DVJT01000003.1 GCA_018716565.1 Candidatus Avigastranaerophilus faecigallinarum
TATTAAAAATTTCTATTTTTTACACTTAATTTAGAAATGTTAACTTTATTTATTTGAGAATAAATATTTGATTAATTCTCCATAAATATAAACAGTGAACTTTTCCAGTTTATAAAAATCACTTCTGACCCAAAATTAAATTTCAAATAATCATTTTATTCGAAGAAATAATCTAATTCAAAAGGTAGCATCTTACAAACTGTAAAGTAAAATGTGAAAACTAAAAATTCCACGGGCTATTAATTCCGTGGAATTTTCAATATCTGAATACGCAAGGCACTTATATCTTAGCTTTTAGACTTAATGCATCATATCTTATTTTATAAAATTTGTGTAAATATAATTTTCCATATTTGGTAAATCGTTATTAGATTTAGTGTAAAATTCTTTCATTTCTAAAAACCAAGCCATATTTGTACCTAATATTCTCATAGTCTGCAGACCTTCTTCATCTTTTTTAACATCTTCAGGCGTCCAACCATGAACCATATTCCAATATCTTGAAGATATAATAGGCATTTCTGACACTAAAAAATATTTATTTAATTGGTCTAAAGTTGCAGTTGTTCCTGCACGTCTTGCAGAAATTATTGCTGCACCGGGTTTAAGATAAAACCTCTTTTTATTGCTCAAAGAATCTGCAAAAAAGGCTCTATCTAAAAAAGGTACAATTATACCGCTGGCACTTGCATAGTGAACAGGAGAACCAAAAATAAATCCATCAGCATTTTCAGCTTTATCAAGGAATTCATTCACTTTATCGTTAATAACACATTTGCCTAATTTTGCACAAGCTCTGCAATCTCGGCAAGGAGAAATTGCATTTGTTCCAATATAAAATATTTCAGTTTCAATATTTTTTTGATTTAATACATTTGCGACTTCACATAAAGCAGTATAAGTACAGCCCTGTTTATGTGGTGAACCATTTAGTAAAAGAACTTTCATCACTACTCTCCATAAGATAATGTATCATAAACTTTTGCAACAATTTTCCAATCACCGTTAATCTTATTCATAATTAATAAATCTGTGAATTTATACCCGTGCCAATTATCTTCAATAACCCTCACTACCGCAATGGTTTTTTCTAATGTAATAACATCCACTCTTGCGACATAATCATCTGTGCAAGCCCCCATTTTATCTATAGTATCGTAGAAAAGTTGAATTGAACCTGATTGATATTCTTTTTCATTTAATTGACCATAGAAGCTTGCCTTTTCATAAAAATAAGGTTTTACAATTTCACTATTACCATTTTTAACAGCTTCAATAAATTTTCTTGCTAAATTCTCAACTGTGTTGAATTCTTCTATTTGTTCTCTCATATAATCCTCCTTTACTTTTTACAAGAAGCATGATAAACTTTAGCGGTAATTTATTCAAGTACGGATATTTAGGTAACCTACTTACTTTAAAGGAACCATTTATGGAAAAAGAAGAAAAAGATTGCATAAATAGTGTTGAAAGTTTTGAAGAAACTGGATTTAATTATACTCTATCTCTAATAAGCGGAAAATATAAACTAACAATTTTATATGCTCTATATAGACATAAAGTAATTCGCTTTAATCAATTACAAAAATATTTAAAAATGATTTCACATAAAACATTAAGTAATGTATTAAAAGAACTTGAAGCGGATGATTTAATCATAAGAAAAGAATATCCGCAAATTCCTCCTAAGGTTGAATATTCGTTATCGGAAAAAGGGAAATCACTTATTCCTATACTATATTCATTATGTGAATGGGGAGAGAAGCATAAAATTTAAAACTTTTTATAGTAACCGGACTTTATTTACTTAAAATGTCAAATAATCGTTTTAGCCGTACAAGTTAGATTGTGAGGGCGAAATAGACTATAACATTGGTTTTAAAATAGAAAATTTAAGTCAATTCTTGGACAGTAATCGGACAATGATGACCATCAAAAGACCATTTTGTAACATATAAAACGATTACTTCCGACTGCTAAAACTTAAACACAAAGCCAACTTTGCCGAATAATCTTTTTATGCGTGCAGATAAAATGTCCCGTTAAATTACAATCTTTTTCATCTTAATTCTTAAAATTTTTGTTATACTCCATATTACAATTTTTTTTCATTATTGTATATAAAGAACTTGGTTTTGGTACAAAAAAAGAGACCACAGTCGGTCTCTTCTTTTTAAATTTGGAGACGGAGAGATTCGAACTCTCGTCCGGAATGGGATATAAACCTGCGTCTACGAGTGTAGGTCTGTTAATCTCGATAAATTACGGCACGATCCTTTCCTTTTATTTATCAGAGCAGTTTAGACTGATACGCAGCTTGAAAGTTTGTCTTAATTCGGCTACTTTCATCACCGAACTGCATCTTGCATGTTTTCGCTATGCCAAACGGCAAGATGGTCTGACACAACGGCTGAACTGCGCTTACGCAGCTAGAGCTCTTACTCTAGAAAAATCAGCTTTTACTACGTTATTTGTAGCGTTTATTTTAATTTGCTCGTTGATAACTCAGAACAGCGCTGAGACCCGCAGCCTGATTACACCAATCCACCCGTCAAATCCAAAACGTCCCCATATTTAATTGTCAAAGTACTTTTTAATTTTACTTGATTTTATGCTCTTTTTCAACTTATCTGATTATATTAAATTCATTAATCTCAATTTATTTATCTTATCTTCTTTATCTGTACAGCCTAATGTTTCATCTAACAAGCTCGATTCTAATAAATTGTTGAAATAAGTTCCTAAACTAAATTTTGAATTACTTTGTATCATTGCAGCAAAGAATTTTCTTATTATTTCATTTGAAAGTTTATTTGCTTCGTTTTTAGTTGATACATCACAATCTGAATTTGAATAATTAATTGCAAATTCACCATCAAGAAGCGCATAGAGTACTTCGCCGAATTGAGTATAATCATTTCTTTTTATGTCATTTATGTCAACAAAATGTATCTCTTGAGTTTCTTTGTCATACATAAAGTTATATGGGTTGCAACAGTCAAATTCATATCCTTGTTTTGTTACATAATCAATATCTTTTATACATTTATCAAAAGTTTTTTGTGGTGATGATGCAAGTATCCTTAAGGATTCAATGTGTCTTTTTATATTACCATCTGATATGGTATCTGCAATCGAAAGTGGTACTCCAATAGAATTTCCAGTTTGATATTTTAATACATAATATACATAAGAGTAATCTCCTCCTGCTGGAACTTCAACTCTTGCAATAGTTTGTCCGACATTTAACCTTGGAGAAAAATCTCTAATTTGAATGAGACTTCTTCTATCATTTTTTTTTGCAATAATATCTCCACGATTATATTTTTTTAACACCCAATTATTTGTACCTGGTATGCTATATGTTTTTCCTTCAAATCCTGAACCGAGAATTCTTCCTGTTCTGTATACTATATCTTCGACTTTATCTATAAAAGAAGTTTTTTCTGCCCATTTTTTTAGCTCAGCAAAAGATTTTTCATCTTTACTTTCACTCTTGCCGCTAAAACTACAATTCTTAACAAAAATATCATTATTTAAATAAGAATTGTATTGTATTTTATTTCTACTTAAATTTTTTGATTGTATTGTAAATTTTGGAATATTGTTAATTATCATATTTATGACCCAATATTATTAACGAAAAAGAATAAAAAATTTGCTATAAATTTAAAAAGTTAAAACTTTTGTAAACAATACTACCGAATTAGTTCTCTAGGGTTATATTTTTGTTTAATTTATGATATAAATTAATATAATTAGAAAATCGGAGGTTTTTATGACAGTAGGATCATTTGTATTTATGTTGCATTCACATCTTCCGTACTACAGAATGGCTGGTATGTGGCCATTTGGTGAAGAAAATTTGTACGAATGTATGTCTGAAACATATGTTCCGCTATTAAATGCAATATCAGAGTTATATGAAGAAGAAGGAATCAAAGCAAAATTAACAGTCGGAATAACTCCGATTTTAGCAGAGCAACTTAATGATGAACATTTAAAACACGGATTTGTTGAATATCTTGATTCAAGAATTGAAGCAGTATCAAAAGATTTAGACAGATATCCGGATCCAAAGGTTGAACATTCTCAACATTTAAAATATTTAGCAAAATATTATTATGATTGGTTTAACCATATAAAAGATTCTTTTGTAAATAAATACAATATGGATTTAATTTCAGCATTTAAAAAGTATCAAGATTTAGGTTGTATTGAAATTACAACATCAGGTGCAACGCACGGTTTTTCACCATTATTGGCAACTGATTCAAACTTAAATGCACAATTTAAAGTAGGTTCAGATACAACAAAAAGATTATTCGGTAAAAAGGCAAAAGGTGCTTGGCTTCCTGAGTGTGCATATAGACAAGGATATGAATTTGTTGGAAAAGATGGTCAAAAGAAATGGAGACCTGCTATAGAAGTAACACTCCAGAATAATGATATTGAATATTTCTTTACTGAATCTCACGTAATTGAAGGTGGTAACTCAGTTGGAAACAGAAGAGTTGTCGGTATTTATGGAAATATTGAGTATATTCCTCTTCCACAAAGAGAAGCTACTGGTTATGATACTTATTCAGCTTATTGGTTACCAGATGCACAAGTTGCTGTAATGGGTAGAAACGACAGAGCAGGCTTCCAAGTATGGTCTGCTGCAGATGGATATCCTGGTGATGGCGTTTATAGAGAGTTCCATAAAAAAGATGATAAATCAGGTATGAATTATTGGAGAATCACTTCTTCAAATACCGATCTTGGTGATAAAATGCTTTACGATCCTGTATTAGCAATGAATCAAGTTAATTCTAATTCTGACCACTATACTACACTTTTATTCCATCTATTAAATGACCACAAAAAAGCAACCGGGAAAGAAGGTCTTTTAATGGTTTCATTTGATACGGAATTATATGGTCACTGGTGGTTTGAAGGTGTTGAATTCATAAAACAAGTTATTAGAAAGCTAAATAATTTTGTACCAGAAATTGAAAGATGTACTGCCGGTGAGTATTTAGAAAAGCATCCGCCTGTTGATACTATTCAAATTCCAGAATCATCTTGGGGACAAGGCGGTCATTTCTATGTTTGGTTAAACCACCTAACAGAGTGGATGTGGCCAATAATTCATGCCTGCGAAAAAAGAATAATTGATATTGTTTCTAAATATGAAAAAATACCTGAAGATAAATTATTACATAGAGCATTAAATCAACTTGCAAGAGAAAACTTACTATTGCAAAGTTCAGATTGGCCTTTCCTTATAACTACATGGCAAGCAAAAGATTACGCTACAGATAGATTTAATGAGCACGTTGAAAGATTTTCTTTAATTGCTGATATGATTGAATCAGGTAACATAAATGATGAAGAATTAAAGAAAATAGAATCAATTGATAATTGCTTCCCAGTAATTGACTATAGAGTATATTTGCCTATAGAAGAAGGTGTTATTCCTCAACAAGAGAAAAAATTAAAACCATTATATAAATAGTTATATTTAATCAATAAATTAAAAAGCGGTTGTAATGACCGCTTTTTATTGATTTAAAATAACTCCTTGAACTTCTTTTTCTAAATTTAGTGAATCTTGCAAACTGTTTTTTAATTCAGCTGCAGTGTTTGCATTATAAAATTTACCAGAAGTAACAAGTGCCACACATTTTAATTGGTTATTTGCATCTTTGTCACCTATCGCTAGTGCTATAACATCTATTCTAATATCATCTCTATATTTCATTAATTCTATAATGAAATCACACGGACTTTCATCGCAATTTTCACCGCCATCACTAATCAAAATAATTCTTTTCTTTGATGTTGTGTCTGTAAAATCAGAGAATACTGCTTGCTTTAATGAATAAGTTATAGGTGTCCAACCTACAGCATTTATTGAATTTAATCTGGAATATATGTTAATAGCATTATTTTTTTGTATTGGTGAAACTAGCTGTGATGCGCTGCAACTTTGTCTTGGTGTAAATCCTGTTCTGTGACCATAAACTCTTAGTCCAACTTCTACATTTTGTGGAAGTTGCTGCAATGTTTCTTTCATTGTCGATAGAGCTATATCTAGTTTTGTTCTATGTCCAAGTCTTTCATTCATGCTATTAGAAAAATCAACAATAAAAAGAATTTTTTCACGAGAATTATCGTTTGTTTCAAAACCGGAATTTGAAAATTTATAATTATCTGGAGTCGAGTATGTAAAATTCGGCTCTGCATTTGTAGAATTTATAAATATAAAATACAAAAAAATAAATACTAGAAACTTTTTCATATTACACTCTTATATTCTTTGATTATACTAACAAAAACTATATTTAAAGTCATTATACTTTTGTTTAAAACTTTTTTAATTAATAATATATTTCATTTAATTATCAAATTCTAAAATAAAACTTTTATATTTAATACCTGATTCAGGTGAAATATATTTTTTTATAGTATTTGTTTTAGGTTTGTCAGAATTAGGGGTTTCAGAATAAAATGCTTGGTCAAACTTTATTTGAAAATCTTCCGGGGTATTAACAGTATAATAATTTCCTTTTGTTTGTACAGAAAGACAATTCAATTGCGAATAAGCATTTTCATCCACAGTAATGCCTATTACATCAATTTTTATATCATCTCTAAGTTTTACTAATCGTTTTATAAACAAGCAAGGGTCATCACCACAGTTCTCAGCTCCATCAGTAACTAAAATAATATGTTTTAAACTTGCTGCCGGTGAAAAATCATTCTGAATAGCTTGTCTTAAAGAATATCCAATTGGAGAAACGCCTTGAGGATTTAATTGACCAAGCTTATCCGAAATATTAACGGCATTATACCTTGCTATAGGCATTACTAAAGTTGATGCAGAACATAGATTTTCTTTGTGCCAAGAATACCCTTTCCCATCTCTTTCTATTACAGGTTTATCTGTGACACCAAAAATTCTTAGTCCAATTTTTGTTCTATCACCTGATTTTGATAGTATCTCTCTTATTGCATCAATTGCGTAATAAACTTTTGGCGTGTATCCCATTTTTTTATTCATACTATTTGAAAAATCAACAATAAAAAGTATTTCCTCGTTGTAAGATGTACTTAAATTAGTATCGTTAAAATCTTGAATTTTACTATAATTATAGTTTTCTACAAATTTATCAACAGGATATGCTTTTATAAAAAAAAGATACGAAATAATTCCAGAAAAGATTAATATGTATTTTGCAATATTTTTCATTATATTTAAAGTCTACCAAAAATTTTGTATATAGTCACTATTTGTATGTTTCTATAAGATAATTTTTATATATAATTTGACTATTCTGAACTCTTTTATTATTTATAGCTGGCATTTTAAATTGTGAATAGTCTGGAGATAGAAATTTATCAAATGCATTTTTAAATTCTGATGGCTTTTCAATATTAATTATTGATCCGTTTGTGTAATCTGCAAGACATTTTAGCTGTTGATAATCATTTAAAGTTACGCCAATTGCCATTATATCAATTTTAATATCTTTTTGGTAGCTTGTTATTTCTTTTACATACTCACAAGGGTTTCTATTACAACTTTCTGCACCATCAGTGACCAATATTATATGTTTTAATTTTGCATATCTTGTAAAATCATATTTTAAAGACGTCTCTAAAGTATATGTTAAGGGAGTTGTACCAAGAGGCATAATTGTATCCATACTATTTTTTATATATTCTATGTTATTTTCACGAATTGGAACAACAAGTTGTGTTGCTTTACATAGTTCTGATGGATTTTTTATAAAAGATAGCAAAGAAGAATCAAGTGTTAATCCGATAATTCTCAATCCAATTTTTTTTGATGGACTTAATTTATCAAGAACAAGCTTTGCTTCATTAACTGCAGATATATACTTTGGAGAACCATAGAAATCTTCTCTCATACTAATTGAAGAATCAAAAATTATTAATATTTCCTCATCATTTGCTAGAGAAGATAATTGCGTAAATATAATTAAAAATATTAATAAAACTAAGTAAAATACTTTATTCATATTATAATTTTATCAAAAAATTTGATATAAAACAAAAAAAGGAATCAGTTTTGTCCGATTCCTTTTTTTTGATAAAAACTATATATTTAACAGCCTATGCCCAACATTTTTTTATACCAACTAAATGTTTCAATATCACAACCATTAAATGTTGCTTTTAATGACTGCATCTTTAAATACTTCTCAAATTCCTCTGTAAATTTTGATGTAATTTTGTTTGTTGTTTGTGAGATTTGTGTTGCAGTAGTTGACATTGGGCGCCTCCTTTTAAATCTAGATTTTTATATACATGACATAAATAACCTTTTACATACTTTATTTTAGCATTATTTTATAATAATTTCATGCTAATCTACTTACTAATTCTAAAAAGTCAATATATTATTGACTTTTACCTGTAAAAAATAATTAACTAAATTGTTTTTTTAATATTAAATTTATATATAATTGGGATTTATTGATAACCATTGATATGATTGTTTTTCAGTGCCTTCAGGCTTTTCAATAACAAATGTTCCACCAAATCGCCCTCTACCAAAGGTTATAAATCCATCCTGTTCAAGCGATACAAGAGCTTTCCTTATTGTATTGGTACTGACTTCATATTTTCTTGCCAGATCTTTTATAGATGGTAATTTATCACCAGGTTTATAATTTTTATTAATTAAGTTGACGAGTTGTGTTTCAATTTTTTGATAATTGTAGAATGCTGCATCTTCTGCTTTGGCAAATATAGAACTTTCTTTTAGAGGTTCAAATGCAGGAGAAAGTGGATTTTGTGCTAAAATACTACCATATCTTCCTCGTCTTGAAATAACAATACTTTCTTTGTTTAATTGTTTTATACAATCATGTATTGTTTTTACACTAACATTAAGTTTATTTGCCAATTCCTCTTGAGATGGAATTTTGTCACCAATAATATAGTTTTCAGAAAGATATACTTTTAATTCATTAGTTAATTTATATACAAGAGTATCCGCAGCCATATTTTCTATCTGCTTAACTTCCTTTCCTGAAATATTGGGTATTGTTTTTAAATACCAATTTGAATCATTTCCTCTCATTTGCATTGATTCCAATATCCCAACTGAACATAAATATTCGTATGCAAGTCGTGCTGTGTTCTGTGATATACCCAAAAACTCTGACATTTTTCTTGTAGAGGGTATGGGTTTACCAATCTTGTATTCTTTTTGTATAATAGCTTTTTTTATTGCTAAAATAGCCTTTTCTCTTTTTGATGTTAATTTAATATTATGTTTTAAAGGATTGGAAGAATTAGAAATCATTGTTCCTAGCTTTTGTTTTGACTTTAGATAACCTTCATCTTCCACATATCTTATTGCATTCTGAACCGTACCTATACTTACTCCTAAATAGTCAGAAATATCTTTTTTATGAGGCAATATGTCATTTTCTTTAATTTGATTTTTTGATACTGCATCTAAAATCCAGTTTATAATCCACTTTTTGATTATTGAATCTTTAGGTTCATATGTTGAAGTAAAGTCAGGAATTTCAATTGGAAGTTCATTTATACTTATTCTTCTCTGCTCTTCAATTTTATTAGACATAGCTTCTCCGAATTTTTTATTTATTATAAGTCACTTTAATTATTTTTTTGCTATTTTGATATTCAATTTTAATAATTCGTAACTTTAAATAAATAATCAGATTATACTATACCTTCTTTTAAAGCCTTAACTGCAGCTTGGGTCCTATCATCGACTACGAGTTTTTGAATAATGTTACAGACGTGAGCCTTCGCTGTATGTTCACTAATGCAAAGTTCTTTTGCTATATCATTATTTGATTTTCCATCAACGACAAGTTTTAGAACCTCATATTCTCTTTGTGTTAGGTTTGCATGTGTATTTTTAAACATAGCTCTGCTAGTTTGTTTCATTGGAATAATAAAATCATGTTTATTTCTAAGAATGGGTACAATTTTGGGATCAAGCCACATTGCACCTTCATAAACACTTTTTACTATATATAGTAGCATTTCTGTATTAACGTCTTTTATAATGTATGCGTAAGCGCCTAGTGATAACGATTTTATAATTTCATCTTCATCGATATGTGATGATAATACTATAATTTTTGAATTTAATTCCTTATCTTGAAGTTCTTTTAAGACTTTTGTTCCTTTCATATCAGGCAAACCTAAATCCAGTAAAATGATGTCAGGCAAGAGTTTTGAGGCTTTATCTATTGCATCTCTGCCATTTGAAGACTCACCGATTACAGTGTAGCCTTCAGCTTCATCAAATAATGTTCTAATTCCCACTCTTATTAGTTTATGGTCTTCAACTAACATAATATTAATGTTTTCCGCTTTCATTTTTCCCTCCATAAACATATTATTTGCTTATTTTATATTCTTTATCCCTCTTCTAAAATATTTGTAGACATTTTTTTTTACTTAAAAAAAAATATTAAAA
>DVJT01000098.1 GCA_018716565.1 Candidatus Avigastranaerophilus faecigallinarum
ATGTTACCATATCAGCATTTTTATGCCAAAGCTTTTGATTTCGTTTATTAGCACGATAGCGTGTATTATGTGCCATAAATCCCATCCGCTTTAGCGGAACACCGTGCCAGAATTGAATATTAATTTGTGCAGGGCGCGCTTTAAAAGGTTGATGCGTTGTGATCACATACTTGGCTGCACCAATCTTTTTCCACGCTTCCCAAGACAAATGTGACGATGGCCACGGTTCAACTAAGGTTACATCATAATCCGGGTGATTAGCCTTAATGTATTTATAGAATAAATAGCCGTTTGAGCCTGATCTACCTGATCCGTTTAAGACAACAATATTCTTCTCTTTAATTGGACGAAAACTCGCTAGCAAGCTCATCCCCCATAAGTATAAGCGAAAAAATAAACTCTTCATTAGATATTCCCCAGTAACATACACATATATTATGTGTTAATTTTTATATTTTATTCTCTACTAAGGGTATAAAAAAAGCCTGAGTAAACTCAAGCTTTTTTTGATTATTTGATAAAACTTTATTTTCTTCAACCTATTAATACTTTTTCCTTTTATAGCTATTACTTCTCATTGAAGTTTCATATAATTTATATTAGAGATACTTTTATATAGGAGATTGCAACATGAATATTGGGGAAGCATTAAAACAATATCGTACCAGTGCAGGCCTAACTCAGAAAGAATTTACTCAAAATATCCTTTCGCCAGCACATTATTCAAAAATAGAACGTAATTTACATGACATTTCCGCAAATGATCTTCTTAAACTTTTAAACCAAAATAAAATACGATATTCAGATTTTTTCTCCTCTCTTAACCAAAATAGTATAGAAGAACAAGATGAAAAAATTAGTGATCAATTGCTGTCTGCTTACTACGATAGAGATGTTGATAAAGCCAAAGAAATTTATACTCAAATTAGTACATCCGATAACGATTTACTCAAGTTACGAGCTAAATTGATCCTTGATACCTTGCAAGGAGGTCGTCGTAAACTTTCTAAAAATAAAGATAAAATTTTGCAAAAGGTCTTTTCAGGCAATCACTGGAATAGTGATTCTAGTAAAATTCTGATATTAGCTAATTTTATTGAGGTTTTTGATCCGCTTGATTTACCTTTTTTCTTAAATCAAATTTATAAAAAATATCAAAACAATCTTGCCCAACAACCTCTTAAAATTCAAGAAAGTGTTGCAACTTTTTGTATTAATTACTTATATTCCGCATCCCAAAATAAACATATTGGTTCAACTGATAAGGCTATTCATTTATTAACTCAATTAACAGAATCTCCTGAACTAGGTATTGAAAAAATTTTAGGTTATTACTATCACTGCTACTTTACTAATCAGAAAGATCAATTAGAAATAATTACTAAACTTTTAAAACAAAGTAATTTAAGTAAAATAATAGATATTTTACCTCAATAAACTGCATATACGCATTTTGTTAATCAATTATGCAGAAATAATCTCTTCATTACATAAATTCTTTATCATTTGTCTCATCTTAAATGAAAAGAGGATCAACAATGAAGAAATTTATCAACAAAAAATATTTTACCTTAAGTATCTTGCTTGCATGCTTAAGTGGCTTAGAGTTACCCTTCGGAACTTGGTCATATTCAGAGATTTTCGCTCTAATTACCGAAAAAAATATTCCTAATACTATCAAGATGATAACAATTATTACTGCTGCTCAAGTTCTTTTGGTTGTCATCAAATATTTAAATACAAGGATGCTCAATAGAAATATTGCTTGTTTTAATCAAAATGTGCGTGAATATCTAATGAAAAGTAACTTTATTGAAATCAGCGAAAATAAGGTATCAAAACAAATTTCTTTTCTATCAAATGATCTTAACTTAATAGAAGAGAATTATTTTAAGCAACTTTTTCAATTAATTTCAATGAGTGTAACAATTGTCGGTACTTCAATAGTTGCAGTTGGCAATAGTTTTTTATTAACTTTAGTTTTTATTTCATTCGCTATTTTTTCAAGTATTATTCCTAAGTTCTTCAGCAAAAAAACAGCCCAACAATCAAATAATTGGAGTACTTCTACTGGAACTTACATAACGTTTATGTCTGATTTTCTAAAAAACATTAGAACAGTTTTAAATTATAATGCCTTAGATACATTTATTAAAAAAGGACAAAAAATTATTACTCAATCTACTGAAAATAAAAGATTACGTGATAATACAATTGCCAAAAGTAATTTTTGGGTTAATATATTCGTTTATTCTTTTAGCTTTTTACCTATTGGAGTAGGAATAATTATGGTCATCAAAGGGATGCTCACTCTAGCCTCATTTGTGGCAGTTCAATATTCCAGTACTTGGATTATTAACAGTTTTTACAGTATTAATAGCTGCCGTAATCAAATGTCTTCGGCAAAACCCATGATAGATAAGCTGAACTCCTTTAAACCAGAAAAATTTAATACAGATGTTTCTAATTCTAACCTAGATACACTAATACTTAACAATATTAGTTTTGGATATAAGGCAGAAGAATTAGTTTTAGACAAAGTCAATTTAGAAATTAAAAAAGGCGATAAGCTATTACTTACCGGTAAATCTGGTCAGGGAAAGTCTACTCTCCTTAATCTTTTAACTGGTCGACTAAAACCTACTAACGGAAATATTCTTATCAATGGATTATCTAATAAAAGTTTTACATTTAGTGAGGTACAACAGACTTCTCAAATATTTAATGATACTTTGCTTTTCAACCTAACTTTAGGTAAAAAGTTTAGTGATTCCAAAATTGCAGAAGCTATCAAAAAGGCCGGATTATTGCCATATGTTAAGCGGTATGGATTAAATGCAATTATAGAAGAAAATGGGAAGAACTTATCTGGTGGTGAAAAGAAAAGAATAGAGTTAGCACGAGCTTTTTTATATGAAAGAGATTTTTTAATCGTTGATGAAGGAACAGCTTCGCTTGATCCCACTACAGCCAATCAGATACATGAAATGTTTTTGAATTCTCCACTAACTGTGGTTGAAATTGATCATCACATTCCACCCAAAATCATGCACCTCTTTAATCACCATTATGAATTACACAACCAACAATTAGAACGTATATTTTAATTTGTAAAAAAGACAACTAGTTAACATTTTAGCTAGTTGTCTTTTTACACATATATTTTACTATTTAAATTCTAGAAAATAATATTCATCACTTTCTAGCAGCTTTTCTTTCAAAGAATTTGACAATTTCGACAATAATTATCATCAAGAATCCAGCAACAATGACTACAAGCCATTGCATCCCATCTAACTCAGTTACATCAAAAATCTTAGTTAAAAAT
>DVJT01000099.1 GCA_018716565.1 Candidatus Avigastranaerophilus faecigallinarum
CATTCATCATCATTTAAACCAGCCATATAACGGTGTGAACTTTTACAAGTTTCTGAAATAATTACTTTATAGCCTTCCTCTTCAAAAAATGATTTGGCTTTTTCTATATTCTCAAAATTTTTAATTCTTCCTGAAATCGCTAATATTCCAATTGTATTACCTTTTTTTAATTTGTTAGGTTTAATGATTTTCATATTAAATTAGTCCACTTTTTAGCCTTCTTCATATATAATATAGATATTATCAAATATTATTGGAGCAAGCAATTGGATACAAAATATATTCCTTTATATCGTAAATACAGACCTCAAACCTTTCATGACTTGATAGGTCAGGAAAATATAGTGCATGCTTTAAGTAATGCTATAGAGCTGAACAGAATTGCACATGCGTATTTGCTTTGCGGACCAAGAGGTACCGGTAAAACTTCTTCTGCAAGAATACTTGCAAAATCTTTAAACTGTAAAGAAGGTCCTACGCTTACTCCTTGCGGAAAATGTCCTGCTTGCTTGGATATTATGAATTCTATCCCTGTTGACGTTATAGAAATAGATGCTGCGAGTAATAGAAGCGTTGAGGATACGCAGGCAATTTTAGAAAAAATACAATATGTTCCTGTTAACGGCAGATATAAAATATATGTTATAGACGAAGTTCATATGCTTTCAAACCATGCATTTAATGCTTTATTGAAAACTCTTGAAGAACCGCCTGAAAATGTTATTTTTATTCTGGCTACAACAGAACCGCATAAAGTTTTGGATACAATCATTTCAAGATGTCAAAGGTTTGATTTTAGACGTATTACAAATGATGATATTGTTAAAAGGCTTGAATATATTTCCCAAAAGGAAAATATTAATATTACAAAAGATGCATTGTATTCAATAGCTAAAAATTCTCAAGGCGGTATGAGAGATGCACTTGCACTTTTGGATCAAATTAGCGTATTAGGTGTTAATAAGCAGATTGATACAAATGATATAAACGAAATTTTGGGTAAAATTTCTTATGATACTCTGTTTGAAGTTACACAATGTATAATCGAAGCAGATTGTTCAAAATCGGTTCCTTTAATTGATAATATTTATGCAAAAGGAAATGAACCGGTTCAAATTGTAATGAATTTGATTCAGTACTTTAGAGATTTGATGATTGTTAAAAATTGTTCTGATAAAGAACTTGTATTCTCATTAACTCATATTTCTGAAGTGACTTATGACAGAACCAAACAACAAGCGGAAAAAATATCTGTATCAGAAATTATACAAATTATAGACAGGTTATCTTATTATGCAACACAAATCAAAGATACTACGAATAAATATTTGTGGTTAGAACTTTGTATAATTGATTTGACTAATTATAAAAATCTGCCTTCTGCAGAGAATTTGCTAAAAAGGATTGAAAAGCTAGAACAACAAATCTCTTCGGGAAGTGTTAATGTTTCTGCTGCTCCGCAAAAAATGGCAGTTTCAAAACCTGTTGTAAAAGAAGAAACAAGTATTGTTATTCCAAGAAAAGTTGAAGAAACTAAAAGTGAAAATAATGAAGAAAATGTAAATTTGGCTTCAGGTCAAAGTCAACAAAAAGAAAATATATCTAATAATAATTCTATAAATTCACCTGCAAATGATATGCATTCATTATGGGTATCAATTCTTCAAAGTATTGATAGTCCTCCAAATCGTGCATTTTATTCTAACCTTGCCCGACCTGTTGAAATTAGTCAAAATAAGGTTGTTGTTGCCTTCTCAAAAGAAATGTTTGTTAAGCAAGCAAGAGAAGGAGCTAAACATCAGGCTTTGGTTGATGCAGTTTCAAAATATTTGAATATTTCAAATCCTGATATAGAAATTATAACCAGTGATAATATTGATCTATCTAAAAAAGTTACCCCGCCTCCAACTCAGGCTCAAAAACAAATTGAAGAACAAAATATTCAAAAACAGGATGAGGAAGAATATCAGGCTTTCATGGAAGCAAAAAAGGAAAATCCTGATGGTAAAAAGTTAACTGCTGCTGATATAGATTCTTCCAGCCAGGCTGCTATGGTAAAAGAACTTTTTGACGGTAAATATATAAACTAAATAGAATTTAGAAATTTTTAGATTTCATTGCTCTATCAATATCCCTATTTTGGGCTTTTTTAGCTAAGTCATCACGTTTATCGTATAATTTTTTACCTTTAGCTAATGCAATTTCTATTTTTGCCCAACCGTTTTCAAGATAGACCTCTAGTGGTACTATTGCATATCCGTCTTTTTTTATTTTCCCGATTAATTTTTCTATTTCTTTTTTGTTAAGTAAAAGCTTTCGGGTTCTTTTCTCTTCGTGATTGTATCTGTTTCCTTGTTCATATGGACTAATATGACAATTGTACAAAAATACTTCACAATCATCTATTCTTACAAAGCTGTCTTTTAAATTAATTGCACCTTTACGAATAGATTTTATTTCCGTTCCTGTTAGTACCATACCCGCATTATATTTATCGAAGATATGATATTCATGATATGCTTTTCTGTTTGTTGAAATAACTTTTTTACCCATAAGTTGATTATATCATCATAATTTTATTTTTAATAACTTGTTTATATATATTATTAACAAGTTCTTTTCTTATTTTTATTGGGGAAATGGTTTCTATTTCTTTTGAAGATAAAGTTAAACTGCTTGTGAATGTTTCATATTTTAATGGATTATTTATATTCCAAACAATTGCTTTCATATAAATGTTTACAAATTTATTATCCAAAATTCTAATTAAAGAAGCTTTGTTTCCGCATCTTTCAAATGTTATTTTAAATCCTGATAAAATAAATATTTCTTTGAAGTGGTTGTTTTCATAAAGTTTTTTTAGTTTTATTTTGTTGAAAGTTTCAGCCATAATATACCTAATTATTGAAAATTGTTGCTCTGAAATTTTTTCAATTTATTG
>DVJT01000100.1 GCA_018716565.1 Candidatus Avigastranaerophilus faecigallinarum
TGTCTTTTTTTAATGAAAACTCAATCATCGAAACAATAAATATGATTAAGGTTCACAATTTAGATATAAGAACCGTTACTTTGGCATTAAGTTTACGTGATTGTTGCGGTGAAAATGTTCAAGAAGTTGGAGATAAAATATATAAAAAAATTACAAAATATGCAAAAAATTTATATAATTACGCTGCTGAAATAGAAGACGAATATTCTATTCCTATAATAAATAAAAGGATAGCAGTTACCCCAATATCTTTAGTTGGAGAATCCTGCAAAAATATGGACTATATCTATCTTGCGAAAATATTAGATGAAGCGGCAAAAGAAGTAAATGTTAATTTTATAGGCGGATTTTCTGCCCTTGTTGAAAAAGGTTGTACAAAAGGAGATATCGCTCTAATAGAAAGTATTCCAGAAGCCCTAAAACAAACTCAGCGTGTATGTTCTTCAATTAATTTAGCATCTACAAAAGCCGGTATTAATATGGATGCGGTCAAAAAAATGGGCGGAATAATAAAACAAGCCGCAAATCTTACAGCAAATGAAGATGGCATAGGTGCTGCAAAACTCGTTTGTTTTTGTAATGTACCAGGTGATAACCCATTTATGGCTGGTGCATTCCATGGTTATGGGGAACCAGAGTGTGCTTTAAATATTGGAGTATCCGGCCCCGGAGTAGTTAGAGCAGCCGTTGAAAATTTACCCAAAGATGCAGATTTTGGAGAACTGGCAAATAAAATAAAACAAATAGCATTTAAAATAACCTCTACAGGTGAACTTGTTGGCAGAAGAATGGCAGAAAAAATGAATATCCCATTTGGAATTATTGACTTATCTTTAGCCCCTACACCAGCTATTGGTGATTCTGTTGCAGGGATTTTCCAAGCTATGGGATTAGAACATGCAGGTGCACACGGCACTACGGCAGCACTTGCAATGCTAAATGATGCTGTAAAAAAAGGCGGAATAATGGCAAGTTCATATGTTGGAGGTTTATCAGGTGCTTTTATTCCGGTATCAGAAGATGCCGGTATGATTGAAGCGGCAAAAAAAGGTGTTCTAACCTTTGATAAATTAGAAGCAATGACATGTGTATGTTCTGTAGGACTTGATATGATAGCAATTCCGGGTAATACACCTGAAACTACAATTTCAGGTATGATTGCTGATGAAATGGCTATTGGTATGATAAATAAGAAAACTACAGCAGTTAGAATAATCCCCGTACCGAATAAAAAAGTAGGAGATTATGCCGTATATGGTGGTTTATTGGGAGAAGCACCTATAATGAATGTTAATAAGCTTTCCTCTGAAACTTTTATTAACAGAGGTGGAAGAATTCCAGCCCCAATACACAGTCTTAACAACTAAGGAGATTATAATTGTTTCTGTTTGGTTTTGGTAGAATAAGAAGATTTTTTATATTTTATTCCGTATACAACAAAGGAATAAACAGAGAAAATCTTGGTGAATATCCAAAAGCACTAAGTAATTTGTTTTTAGCACTATCTTTAATGCCAAAGTCATTAAAAACATATAAAGCAATTGCCAGAGTTAACAGAAAAAACAAAATGTTTTTAAATGCAATTGATTTTTATACAAAAGCAATAATGAAATTTCCTAAAGATGCACAATTATATGCACTAAAAGCCGATGTATACAGAAAAATAAAAGAATATAATGAAGCTATTACAGCTTATAATATGGCTATTCAATTTGATTACACAAACACCTTATACTATGAATACAGAGCTCAAATAAAATATTATATTGGAGATATTCAAGGTGCTATAAACGATTATAACGGTGCAATAAAGATAAATCCCGATGATTACAGATTATACAAACAAAGAGCTTTCTATCATTTCGAAAAGAAAAATTATGAAAGTTCTATAAATGATTATAATAAAGCAATATCGCTAAATCCTAATGATTCGCATTCATATTACATGAGAGCATCAATAGAAAAAATAAAAGGTTTAGAAACTGAAGCTGAAAATGACTTTAAAAAAGCAGAAGCCTTAAAATAATTTTTATTCTTCAACTTTTTCTTTATTTAACTTTTTATTTTCTTTTTCTACTCTTTTGGCTTCTTTTTCTGCATCTTTTGCACGTTTTTTTGCTAATTTTTGTTTTTTTTCTTCTTTAAATTTACACTTTTTTAAAAGTTTTTCATAATATGCCTGTCTATCAGCCGAATTTTCTATTTTTTCAGCTTCTTTTAATCCTGCCTCAAACTTCGCTTTTTTATCTCTGTAAGAAACATGCTTAAACTTTGTAACCCCATGACATAACATCGGTATTCCAATAGGAGATGTTATAATTAGGGCCGTTAATTCTGAACCAACAGCAATCTCTGCTATAGCGCTGCCTCTTGTAAAATCTTCTCTGGGATTTTGATATTTTTCAGGTACATAATCTTCCCACTTTGGTGCAGTTACATTATTTTCATCAACTGCATATACAGGCAATATAAAAGATGAGAAACAAAACATTATAAAAATAACAATTATCTTTTTCATATGAATATCCTTGAAATAGTTATACCAATATTATACTAATCATTAAAAAAATTGTAAAAATGATAAAACTGATATGGTGCAAGTTTTGTTTTTTCTTCTAAGAACGCAACAAACTCTTTTTGCATTTTACTTAATGTCATAGCTTTCGTTTGTGAATTATAAAATTTCCTCAAATGAATGCAATATCTATCTTTTGGCATTTTTATTGCACTTACAAAATACACAGGTACTTCCATCATTTGTGCAAATTTGAATGTACCAACTGGAAATAATACTTTATGATTTAAAAACTCAGTTTCAAGATTATTACTTTGAGCTGAAATTCTGTCACCTGCCATAAATACAATTCCACCCTTATTTAATTTTTCTTTTATTTCAATTGAAGTATTTATATCAATTTCTTCAACAGGGTATAAATTAATATTTTTATTTGTTGTAATTTTTTCTATAAATCCGGAAAATATTTTGCATTGTTCTTTTGCCAAAAAAACTGACACACTTGAGCAGGTATCTTTAATATCTGAATTTACAAATGAACGCATTGCATCAACATTACCAAGATGATTGCATATAAAAAACGTACCTTTAAAATTTTTTAAATCTTCCAAAAAAAGTTTTTTTTGTTCTTCATCTTCAAAATATAATTTTTCAGGAGGAAAATTATTTGTAAAGATTTCCATTCTATCAACAAGAGAATATGAATATGATAAAAAATGTCTGAAAACATTTTTAAAAGAAGGCTTTTCTCCCACTATCTCAAGATATTTTTTTGAACACTCTCTTACTTGTTTTGCATTTATACAAGCAATAAGCGTAACAAAAAAAGTAATTATCTTAACTGGAGTTTTACCTAATATTTTATATATGTACCAAAGCAAAAAGAGTCTTTTTGTTCCTGCTGCTTGCTCTTTTATCTCATACCATTTCATTTTTTTACACATTCCAAAAGAGTATAATCATGAATTCCCACTGAATATTTTGATTTAACTTTAAGACCAGCTTCATCAATCAAAGAAAGCATATCTTTTTCAGAATACATTTTACTTACACCGTTTGCCATACAAGTAAAATACAAAGAAATATGAACAAGAGAATACTCTGCAGCTTTAAATTGCTGATTATCTATAAATGGTTCTAGTATATATATATGAATATTTTTATCAGACGCTTTTTCTACATTTGTTAATATTGATAAAATTTGCTTTTCTGAAAAACAATCGAGAAACTGACTCATAAAAACAGCACCAGACATTTTGGGGAAAACGGCATTTTCTGATACTACATTAATTCCATAGAACTCACATCTTTTATTATTTACATTTTCTCTTGCTCTATCTATATTTTCAGGCAAATCAAGCATTGTAACCTTGCAATCGGAATTATATTTTAAACAAGCTTTTTCAAACTTACCCGTATTTCCGCCTATATCAAATATTTCTTTAGGATTTTGTTTAAAAATTATATCCAAAACTTCATCAAAACAAGTATCAGAATAATAATGATCAAACTCATACCAACTTTTTTGTATTTGTTCAGGAAGCTTTGAAAGGGCCGGATATATAGTCGGATAATTTCCTATATATTTTTTTAGTCCAATAGGAGATTCTTCTTTAAATGAATTTGCCAACTCTGACGCTCCCAAGTAACACACATCTCGCATAAAATTAAAGTTTACTCTTGTCATCTCATTATCAATAAATGTATCACCTAAAGAGGTTAGAGAATATTTACCATCTTTTAACTCTATAATTTCTGTTACTAAAGCAGCTTCACATAATGTCTTAGCAGTATATTTTGATATATCACAATTTTGTACAATTTCGTCTATCGAAGCAGAAGTGCTTTTCAGATAATCTAAAATACCAAACTTCATCATTGAAGCTATTACTTGAAAAGTAAACGGTGCAAAAACTATTTGCTGTGCTTTTGCTAAAGTTTCAACAAAACTTTCTTTTCTTCTGCTTTTTCTTCTATATTTAGTTGTTTCTTTATCAACCATAATGGTAAAATTATACCATGAAGATTTTCTATAT
>DVJT01000101.1 GCA_018716565.1 Candidatus Avigastranaerophilus faecigallinarum
CCCATATTCTTCTTTTGGAACTATTACATCAAATTTTGACGGAATTTGGTTTGATATTGAAAAACTTAAAAAGATTAAATCAGAGTCTATAACTATTATTAATTCGCTAGATTGTCCTAATACATGCAATACTTGTGAGTATTTTTTGGTAAATAAAAAGAATGAAAATAATAGAATCAAATATTTATATTTATCGAATTGGAAAAATTGCTACTTAAATTGTTCTTATTGTGATTTTCCAAAAGAGGAAGACTTAATAAAAGCATCTCATTATGATGTCTTCCAATCTATAAAACAGTTAATCGATAGCAAACTTATTGATGTAAATACTACTATCATAATTGATTGCGGAGATGCTACAATTCACCCTGAATTTGATAAACTTTTATATTATTTTATCAATTATGAAATAAAAAAAATTATTATAAATACACCAGCTATGAGATATTGCGAATCTATTTCAGAAGCAATTGCCAAAAACATAGCAGAGGTTATAATTCCTTTTGATTCTGGATGTCCTTATATTTTTGAAAAAATAAAAGGTTCAAATAAATTCGATATAGTCATAAGTAATATAAAAAGATATCTTGCTTTTGAAGAACCTTCAGAGAAGAGAGTAATACTAAAATATACTATTTTAAACGGCATAAACGATAACCAAAAAGAATTATTAGACTGGTTTATGTTAGCAAGAGATTTAGGAATAAAAAAACTAACTATTGATATAGATAAAAAATGGTATAATCAAATTAAGGATTCTATACCACAATATTTAAAAGAACTTGTTATCTTTATAAAAACAATGTCAGAATATAACGAAATTAAAATAGATTTTTGTGATAGAACAAGTTTTATATATAACACAATAAATAAAAAACAATAAAAATAATCGGTGTACTAATGTTCATATATAATGAAAAATATGTAAGTAAAAAAGAAGATCATTATTATAGTTGTCCTTGGATTGAACATGGTCTGGTTTTCTTTCAATATAAACTAACAATGTGTTGTTATTGTGGTCATGAAGGCGGTGGACACACTTTAATCAGAGATAACTTTGTTGGTCAGCCAATTAACTGGGACAGAATTTTCAAAGTTAAAGAAATATTCAGAAGATTTCATAAAAAAGGGAAAATAAACACTAGCTGTATAGGTTGCCCTTTTCTGAAAGAAGACAAATGGGATAATGAAAATTACATAAATAATCTTTATTTAAGTCATTGGACAAATTGTAATTCGAAATGCATATATTGTTATGCAACAAATAATCCTAAAGATTTTAAAGTAGACAAATTATATAACGTTCTCCCATATGTTAAAGATATGTTTGAAAAAGGTATATTAAGACCGGGCGGGATTATATCTTTTGGTGGTGGTGAACCCACTCTATTGGATGAATTTGAAGATCTTGTAAACTTTTTCTTGGATAATTATTTTTGGGGAATTAGAGTTCATACTTCAGGAATAAAATATAGTCCGGCATTGGCAAGAGCTATAAATGAAATAAGAGGATACGTTGTTGTTTCTGTAGATTCAGGCTCAAAAGAAACATTTGAGAAAATAAAACAAGTTCCTTGTTATGACAAAGTTAGAGAGACAATAAGAAAATATGCACTCCAAACAACATTTTTAGGACGATATCTTGTAAGTGCTAAATATATAATTATACCAGGAATAAATGACTCAATCGAAGAAATAGAGAAATGGATGATTGCAAATTATAATGCAGGTTTATACACTACTGTTTTAGATATTGAAGAAAATTGGTACCTTAAAAATAAAGATAATATTCCAAAACATATTTTTGATTTAATAAAATATGCTGAGAAAAGAGCAAAACAGCTTAACACAAATTTTGAGCTTTATGAAAGACTTCAAAATATGATTGATAATGAAAAAAACAAAAAGAATTCACTATTAACCATATTCAAGTAAAAACTATTTTATAATAGCTTGCACTTCTTTGAAATTTGGATGTCTAGATGTTTCAAGAAGCTCAAAAATTACCATTTCGGTAGTAACAACCTGAGCTCCCATATGCATTAATCGTCTTAAAGCCCATTCCTTATTCTTTTCTGACCTTGAACCACATGAATTTTCCACTACAAACACTTCATAGCCTTGATTTAACAAATCTATTGCAGTTTGAAGCACACAAATATGTGTTTCAATCCCAAAAATAATTATCTGTTTCTTATTTAATTCATTTAATTTAACTTGAAGAATTTCTTCTTTTAATGCACTAAAGCTTGTTTTTTCGATATATTCAGCATTTGGAACTACATTTTTAATTTCAGGAATTGTAGTACCTAAACCTTTTGGATACTGTTCAGTAATAATCGTTGGTATATTTAGAATACCTGCGGTTTTTGCCACTTTTACAGCTTCTGATGAGACAGTCTTATCATCTAACATATTTACCAGTTTTTCTTGTACATCTATAATAAGTACAATTGAATTATCAACTTTTATAGTATTCATATATTTCCTTTTTTAAAACTAATATTTAGAAATTTCTTCAAAGTATCTTTCAAGTGCTTTATAGCCTGAATATATTTCACTTGATAAACTTACATACCTTGAAGCAGCCAAATATTTAAGTTCTTTAGCTCTTATTTGAATAATTTCATCTGCATCCGCTTTTAAATTTTTTTCTAATGACATAGACCATCTTTTTAAGAAAGATAATTCTTCATTTATTTGCTTTATAGTAGAAAATTCTAACGGATTAAAATCATACTTAGCAAGCAGAGCCTTTTCCTTATTATTAATACGAGGCAAAACAACAGGAACTCCGTATATTTTCTTTATAACCATATAGTTATCAGCCGTTCTTCTGTGAGAATCAGGAACTTCGCCTCTAGCCAGCATTGCAGACATACTTAATGAACTAAATTTATCATCATCACAAGATAATGAGCTTAAATTTGTACTTTCTAAGAACAACTTATTATTTTTGTTTATAACAGAAGTATTAATTTCCCCATCTCCATAATAGAATACTTACGAATAACAATATAATAATAGTTCTTCAATAAATTTTTGTCATGAGATTTTTTATATATATTAAGATTTTTTGTCAAATTATTTACAAATTAAAATTGAATTTATTAGATGTTTTTTTTAGATTATAATTAAAGTATGTTTAAGTATGACGTAATAGTAGTAGGTGCGGGACACGCAGGATGTGAAGCAGCAATGGCAACAGCAAAGCTTGGTGCGAAAACATTGCTTGCATCTTTAAATTTGGATAATATTGCTTTAATGCCTTGTAACCCTGCAATAGGTGGACCTGCAAAATCTTGTTTAGTTAGAGAAATTGATGCACTTGGCGGAATAATGGCAATTGCAACTGATGCTACTTATATGCAGCTAAAAACATTAAATTCTTCAAAGGGACCTGCTGTTAGGGCTTTAAGAGCTCAATCAGATAAAAAAGAATATATGCGTTTTGTTAGAAGTTTACTTGAAAGTGAAAGTAATCTATCTTTAAAACAATGTACAATGTCTGAACTTTTAGTTGAAAATGATCAAGTAAAAGGACTCAAGGACGAATTTGGACAGGAATATTATGCCCCTGTTGTAATTCTAACAACAGGAACATCATTAGAAGCAAGAATATGGGTCGGTCTTCAATATTTAGAATTTGGTAGACTCGGTGAAGCAAGTGCAAAAGGACTTTCTCCTTCACTAAAAAAACTTGGGTTTAAAATCGGGCGTTTAAAAACAGGAACTCCTGCAAGAGTTGATGCTAGAACAATTGATTTCTCGCAAATGATTGAACAACCCGGAGATAAAAACCCGTCATTTTTCTCTTTTCTTCCAAATAGACCGATTAGAGAACAATATCCTTGTTATTTGACAAGAACAACAGCCAAAACGCATGAAATTATAAAAAATAACTTAGATAAATCGCCTTTATATTCCGGATTAATTCATGGAATAGGTCCAAGATATTGTCCTTCTATAGAAGATAAAATTATAAGATTTGCACATAATCCGTCACATCATATTTTTATTGAACCTGAAGGTAAAAATACTTATGAAATGTATGTTCAAGGTTTTTCTACAAGCCTTCCTGCATCTGTACAAATACAAATGCTACAATCCTTGCCCGGATTAGAAAATGTACACGTTATGAAACCTGCATACGCTGTAGAATATGATTATTTGCCTGCAGTTCAACTTACACATTCTCTTATGACAAAAAAAGTTAAAGGACTATTTTGTGCAGGGCAAATAAATGGAACATCTGGTTATGAAGAAGCTGCTGCTCAAGGTTTATTAGCAGGCATTAATGCTATAAAGTATCTTCAAAACAAAGAAATGATAACACTTTCAAGAGAATCATCATACCTTGGAACATTAGTTGATGATTTGGTTACAAAAGATATTGATGAACCATATAGAATGTTGACTTCAAGATCTGAATACAGATTACTTTTAAGGCAAGATAATGCCGATGAAAGATTGACTAAAATAGGATATGAAGCAGGTTTGATTGATGAAAAAAGGTATCAAGACTTCTTAAAGAAACAAGAAACTATTGAAAATGAAATTATAAGATTAATGTCTGAAAAAATTTCACCATCTGAAAAAGTAAACTCTGTTCTTTCAAAATACGGGGAACATATTGATAAGGGGATGAAACTTGCAGAATTAATTAAAAGACCAAATGTTACATATGAAACATTGATGGAAGCAGATGAAAAAACACACAAATTAGCATTAACTCGTGATGTATATGAACAAGTTGAAGTAAAAATAAAATATGAAGGATATATAAAACGTCAAATTCAACAAGTAAATATGTCAGATAAACTTGAGAAAATAAGAATTCCATCTGATATTGACTATAGTAAAATTCAACATATTTCTATAGAAACAAGAGATAAACTGGCTAAAATAAGACCGATTACATTAGGTCAAGCTTCAAGAATTGGAGGAGTTAAACCTGCAGACATTTCTGTACTTATGGTTATGATTGAAACTCATCAATTGAAAACAAAATAAATTTATTCATTATCATCTGAAATTGGTCTACCAAAAAGTACTTTGCCCAGCCCTCTTTTCTTCTTTAGAGTATTTTTTATACCGCTTGATATTTCATTGACATTTTTAGCCATAGCATTTGTTTCACATAAAACAGAATTTACTATAGGCATTGTTTTGGTATCAATTTCGACAGTTATATCATTTATACTTTCTGTTATTTTTAATATATTCTGAGTTGTTTCTTCAATATTATCAATAGAGTTTTTCATTGTTTTTTCATCCAAACTCTTATTTAAACTTGCAGACATTTTTTCTAAATTTGTTGTAGTTTTTGCAAGATTATCAGCAGCTAAGTTTATATCACCTCTAATTTCTGTAATTATTTCATTAACTTGCAAAAAAATATCCCCCAAATTTTTCACAGTTACATTAGCAGTTTCCATTAAATTTGTAGCATCATCAATTATAACGTCAAATCCTTCATCTCCAAAGGAATCATTAATTAAACTGTTTAAATCTCTTGTTGATGTACCTTTTATTATTTGTCTATTTGCAATTCTTTTAACAGATGGCTCTTCAGGAACAAGAATATTTATATAAGCAGCAGTTTTTGTTCTTTTTATTTTAGCTGTTATATTTGCAGGCAAGTTAATATTATATGGAAATAACCTCATTTCAATGAAGGTATTCTGGTAATTTCTGTCAGGATATATTTTTACAGTTCGTCCAACCTTAAACCCTTTGTAGTATACATTCATTTGCTTTTCTATTGGTTCAAGCTCATCAAATTTAACTATCACACTGACATGTGTATACTTATCGTATAAAAGATATCCGATTAAACCAAATGTTAAAATTACTATTATTGTATATATTTTATTCATAATAAAATAAAACTAAATTATTATGTTTATAACAATAACCCAATTGTATATTTATATTTTACCCAATCGGAATTTTATCAATCTGTTTATGAAATCTTGAGGAAGCTTTGAGATAACATCAGCCAAAACGGCTTGTATTCCTACATTATATGTTGATTTTGGATTCTTTGCATTAATAATTTCTATAATCTTATCAACAACAACATATATTTCTATACCTTTATTATTATTTTCTAATGCATTTTTTTCCAAAAAGAATAATTCTTTTAAATATTTTTCTTTTGCAATTTCATTTATATTTTCGAAAGATTCTCTTGTTGATTTAACTGATTTATTCCAAATCGGAGTTTTAATTGCCGCAGGTTTCACAGATATTACTTTTATATTATTTTTATTTTCTACAGAAAAACTGTTAAATAAAATATCCATAGCTCTTTTTGAAGCACAATATGGAGAAATAAAAGGGAAAATTCCTGTTGAAGCCATAGAGCTAATATTTATTATTCTTCCGTTATTTAATAATGGAAGAAATTTTTGAACAACCAAAAGAGCTCCAAATGTATTAACATCAAATTGTTCTTTTAATTTTTTTATATCTAGGAACTCAACAGGACCTGCAACAACAATACCTGCATTATTTATTAACACATCTATTTTATCTGTATTTTTCATTACAAACCAAAAAGCTTTATCAATACTGGATTGATTTGCAACATCTAAATATACACCTTGTATATTTTTACTAAGCTTTTCAATTTCGATTTTATCAACTTTTCTTCTTATACCGGCAAATACTTTATGCCCCTCTTTCGCAAGTCTGATTGCTGTTTCTCTACCAATACCTGAAGATGCCCCAGTTATTAAAATTGTTTTACTTTTCTTATTCATAACAAGTAATTTTTATCACAAACTTTTGATATAATCAAACTATGGATTTCAAAAAAAATATTGATAATGGAAAAAAAGGTGAAGATATTGCAAAAAAATATCTTCAAAATTTAGGTTATAAAATTATAGAAACAAATTGGCATTACTCTAAAAATGCAGAAATTGATATTATTGCAGAAGATAAAACAACTTTGGTTTTTGTCGAAGTCAAAACAAGAACAACATTGAATTTTGGACATCCTTTTGAAGCGATTAATCAACGTAAAATAGAAAAAATAAATACAGCAATCACAGCTTATCTTCAACTATCAGAAAAGAAATATAATGCTTACAGATTTGACGGCATAGCAATAATTGGGCTAAAGAACCCAACTATTGAGCATTTAAAAAATCTTGGTCAATTTTAAATCCAATCTGCAATATCATCTGAACATAATTTTTGCTCAAGTTCCGGACGTACTGAATCAAGAGTCATTTCAAATGTTATTGGTGTTATAGAAACTTTATTCCACCTTAAAGCATTTATGTCAGAATCATCATTCTCACACTGTTTTATTAGTTCACCAGCCATCCAGTAATATACTTTTCCTCTGGGGTCAACACGTTTATCATATTCATCGGTGAACATTTTACCGCCCAATCTGGTAATTGCTATACCAGCTAAGTCTTCAGGCATTAACCCGGGGACATTAACATTCAAAATTGTTTTAGGCGGGAATTTGTAATCTTTTATTTTATGTACAAATTTAGCAACAAAGGCTGCTACATTTTTAAATAATTCAGGCTCTGAACTCATACTTGCAAGAGAAATTGCTATACTTGGATAACCCATCATAGCTCCTTCCATAGCACAACTTACAGTACCTGAGTATAATATATCTGTCCCTAAATTTGGACCATGATTAATACCGGAAATAATTAAATCCGGTTTTTCATCGTCACTTAAAATTGCATTTATACCAATTTTTACACAATCACCAGGGGTTCCACTTGTAATCCAAATTCTTTTAGCACCAAATTTAGATTCAAGTTCTTCAACTCTTATAGGTGTATGCAGTGTTAAAGAATGACCTGCTGCGCTTCTTTCTCTATCAGGTGCGATAACATATACCTCATGTTCTTTACTTAATGCAGTAGTTAAAGCTTTTATGCCTTCTGCCATTACACCATCATCATTTGATAATAAAATTTTCATATAAACCCCTTTTGCAACACTTATAAACTTTTTATTTTAACTTACCAATTATTAAATACCCTGTAATATATGTTTTTTATCAATATTATTTTCTATTTCAACTTCTTTTCTATTCTTTGGCATTACAAACACTATTGATTGATTTGAGACCTTTTTATCTGATTTCATAGCATCATAGAACTTTTCTTTGTCAGGCTTAAAATCCAAACTTGTTACTAAATCATATTTTTGTATTAGAGATATTGCATCTTTATAATATTCATCTGAAATTTTCCCAAGTGATAATGCTAAATCAAAGATTAATTTCATACCAATTGAAACAGCTTCACCGTGTGTATATTTTTCATAATTAGTAATATTTTCAATTGCATGAGCATATGTATGTCCAAAATTTAATATTGCTCTTAAGCCTTTTTCCTTTTCATCTTGATTTACTACGGCACTTTTTAATTTGCAGCATATTGTAATTAATTCCTTTACAGCTTTAGTATCTCTTTTACATATTTTTTCTTTATTTTCTTTTAAAAACTCATAAAAATTATAATTTTCTTCAGCATTGCAAGTTTTTTCAATAAAAGCATACTTTATAACTTCACTTAACCCTGTTTTAAATTGCCTTTCATCCAATGTTTTAAGTACATTTGTATCAGATAAAACAAGTTTAGGTTGGTAAAAAGCTCCAAGCATATTTTTACCAAGTTTATGGTTAACAGCAACTTTTCCCCCAACAGAAGAATCAACCTGAGCTAATAATGTTGTCGGAATTTGTATAAAATCAATGCCTCGTTGATATATTGCAGCAGCAAAACCCGCCATATCACCGATTACGCCACCACCTAATGCAATTATTGCATCTTTTCTTTCTAATTTTATTTCTAATGCTTTATCTAAAATTTTATTTAGATATTCCATGGATTTATATACTTCTCCATCAGGGAGTACAATAAATTCCGAGTTATCATTTCTAAGATATTCGCCATAAAGATTAAAAATTTTATCATTAGTAACAACGAGAAACTTTTTTGCACTAGTATATTTTAAAATATATTCATAGGCTTTTTCCAGAATATTTTCTTCTATTATAATCGGATATGAACTTTCCTTTGTTGCTTTTATTCTAACATTTAACACAGTCATTTATTATTCCTATAATTTCATTTGCTATTTCAATCGGTGATTTATCATCTGTAACAATTATATATTGTGCTTTCTCATATTGAGAAATTCGTTCTTGAAGTATAGTTTTTATTTTATCTTTCATATTTTCAACATTTAAAAGAGGTCTTTCTTTATTATTCTTTATTCTTTCAAAAAGAATATCAGGACTAGCCTTAAGATAGAAAACAACTGATTTTTCTTTTAATAAAGATAAATTTTCGTCTGACTTAATAATACCTCCACCGGTTGAAATAATTTGATTATTAAATTTTAAGACATTTTTCAAAGTAGCAGTTTCTATTTTTCTAAAATAAGTTTCGCCTTTTTGAGCAAAAATTTGATTGATGGATGTTTTTTCAGTTTTAATGATTTGTTCATCAGTATCAACAAAAGACATATTTAAGAGTTTTGCCAAAAGCTCTCCAATACATGTTTTTCCAGATCCCATCATTCCTATTAAAGAAATATTCATAAACTACCTCTTAGAAACAGTATCAAGATAATTTTGATAGTTTATTTTCATTTCATCAATACTATCGTGAGAAAATTTTTCAAGCATAGCATCGGCCAAAACAATTGCGACCATGGCCTCTGCAACTACAGCACAAGCAGCAACAGCACAAGTATCCGAACGTTCAAAATGAGCCTGAACTGCTTCTTTCTTATCGATAGCAATTGAATTTAAGGGTTTTCGCATTGTAGGAATAGCCTTCATTGAAGCTGTAATAACAATATCTTCACCATTTGTTATACCAGACTCAACACCGCCTGCATTATTTGTTTTTCGTACATATTGACCATTCTCAATAAAAATTTCATCATGAGTTTTTGAACCTAAAGTTTCAGCAACTTGAGAACCAAGACCTATTTCAACAGACTTTACAGCTTGAATACTCATAACAGCTTGAGCTAATAAACCATCAATTCTTCTATCCCAATGAACATGGGAACCTAATCCCACAGGAACATTTTTGAATACAATCTTAAAACTTCCGCCTAAAGTATCCCCTTCTGCTTTTGCTTTATCAATTTCAATCTTCATTTTTTCATAAGCAACTTTATCTGAAGTTCTTAAATCAGAAGATTCAATATCATTTTTAACCTGAAAAATATCATTAGGAATTTCAGATTTAACCGAACCAATCTGTGTTACACAAGATAATCCTTCAATATTAAATTCTTTTAAAATGCTTTTAGCAACAGCACCAACAGCGACTCTTGTAGTTGTTTCTCTTGCACTTGAGCGTTCTAAAATATTTCTGATATCTTTATGGTTATATTTCAAAGCACCGGCTAAATCAGCGTGACCGGGTCTTACATTTATAATTTTTTTTGATTCGATAAGGTTCAAATTTCCATCTGTATTATCTACAACTTGACTATTCATTGGAATAATCCAGTTTTTCCAGTCTTTATTTTCAATTTCCAAACAAATCGGACTACCTATAGATTTGCCATGTCTTACACCTGATAGAATTTTTACTGTATCTTTTTCGATAAGCATTCTACCACCGCGTCCATAACCAACTTGTCTTCTTGCAAGTTCATTATTAATAAATTCATTATCTATGGTTATACCGGACGGAACTCCCTCAATTATTGCATTTAAGCACTGACCATGGGATTCACCGGATGTTAAAAATCTAAAAATCATATATAACCTTGTCTTTCTGCTACCATTATAGATTATATTTTTAAAATAAATAAGTTTGTTAACTTTGTAACTTTTAATAATTTTAAATTTACATGCTTGTAACAGAATAAAATTACATCTGTAACAGTATTTTAGTCAAAATCGAATTATGAAGGGTTCATGCACCTGTCAAGCATAATTTTATAAAAAGTGTCAAGAATACATTTGTAAAAGATTGTAAAAGTTATTTTAACCTCTTGTATGTAAGGGCATGGTCATTTGTAAAATTTAATTAAAAAATATTACCTTGTAAGGTTAGTTAATAAGATTTACTATTTAGAAACAAAGAGAAAACAGCTTGCGGAAGGAGTGATGGCTAAGCTTTCTTGTGGGAGAGAGTGTTGATTTGGGAATATTTAGGTTAGACATTAATAAGAATAAGTGATTTTAATCGAGCGAGATTGGGGATTTAATTAAAAAGTTCTGAAAACAGAACTTTTTTTTATTTAAAAATTGTACTAAAATAGTCATAGTTAAGGGGTGTTATTATGAAAAGAGCAATTGTTATAGTAATAGATTCAATGGGTTGCGGAGCAATGCCTGATTGCCGTGAATATTCGGATATTCCGGAATGTAATACATTATGTAATGTCGCAAAAGCAGTTGGCGGCTTAAATGTACCAAATTTTTACAAAATGGGACTTGGCAATTTAGGCGAAGTTTTGGGTGTTTCAGCCAATTCTGATTCAATAGCAGAATATGGAATAATGAAAGAAAAATCAAAAGGAAAAGACACAACAACCGGACACTGGGAAATGATGGGTCTTGTTCTTGATAATCCCTTCAAAGTTTATCCAAACGGATTTCCTGAAGAACTTATAAAAATGTTTATAGAAAAAACAAAATGCGGAGGTATTTTAGCAAACTTTCCTGCATCTGGAACAAAAGTGATTGAAGACTATCATGAAGAACACTCTAAAACAAAATTTCCTATCATTTACACAAGTGCAGACAGCGTTTTTCAAATTGCAGTTGATATTGATGTAATACCTTTAGAAACTTTATACAATTATTGTAAAATTGCAAGAGAACTTTTAACTGATGAATATAATGTTTCAAGAGTTATAGCAAGACCATATAGAATGATAGACGGAAAACCGACCAGAATCGGCGGACTAAGACGTGATTATTCTGTTGAACCTTTCAAAGATTCAACTTGCGATATTATATTAAAAAATAACGGAATAGTACTTGGCATAGGCAAAATAGAAGATATTTTCGTAGGCAAAGGCATTTCTCATGCTATTCATACAGGCGGAAATACAGAAGGACTTGAAATAACTCTAAAAGCAGTTAGAAATGAACTAAACCTTGATGAGTTAAAGTGTAAAAAATACGATATAGAAAAATATGATAAGCAGTTCATTTTTACAAATCTTGTAGATACTGATATGCTCTATGGTCACAGAAATAATGCTCAAGGCTATGCAAAAGCAATAGAAGAAATAGATTCATACTTACCCAAAATAATGGATGCTATGACAGAAGAAGATCTTCTTATAATAACGGCAGACCATGGCTGCGACCCTACAGTTCCCGGCACTGACCATACAAGAGAACAAGTACCTATTATTGTTTATTCAAAAAATGGGAAAAAAGGCAAATTGCCTGAAATTAATTCTTTTGAATACGTATCAAAACGAGTTCTGGATTGGATTATGTAAATAACATGAAACACAACAAAAAAAAGATTCTGTGTTTTGGTGACAGTAATACATACGGCTTCAATCCTATAAATGCTCAAAGATATAATAAAGATACAAGATGGACTGGCATTCTACAAACTTCATTAAAAGAGAAATATGACATTATTGAAGCAGGATGCAATAACAGAACTTGCTTTATGGATAATCCTGAAGGAGAAGAACTGACAGGATATAAAGCAATTAAAAAATATTTAAGTAATGAGACGGATATTCTTATTCTTGCATTAGGTATAAATGATTTACAGAAAATCTATCATCATAATGAAGAAACAATTAAAAACGGCCTTGCTAAAATAATTGATATAGCAAACGATATAAATAAAAATGTTCAGATTATAATACTTGTCCCATCAATAATAACGGCAGATATTTACAATGGATTTTTCTGCCAACTTTTTGATGAACAATCAATAGAAGAATCAAAAAAACTAAATAATATTTATCAAAATATTGCGAAAGAAAAAAATTGTACAATTATTAATCTTAACGATTTTGTTAATGTATCTTCTATAGACGGAATACATTATGATGAGAATGCACATAAAACTATAGCTAAAATTTTACAAGATTACTTTCTTAACTTGACTTAACCTTGCCCTTGTACTTTAATTTATAATTAACTCAGCAGGTAGGATATTATGAATTTAGTCGAAAAAATCAATAAATTAAAGAAAGAAAAGAATGCAATTATTCTTACGCATTGTTACCAAAATATAGAAATAGATGAAGTTTCTGATTATGTTGGTGATTCATTATACCTAAGCAGAGCAGCCGCAAAAACAGATGCCGATATAATTTTATTTGCCGGCGTATACTTTATGGCACAAAGTGCAAAAATACTTTCACCTGATAAAAAAGTATTAATTCCGGATATTACATCAGGCTGTCATATGGCAGATATGATAGATGTTGAAAATTTAAGACTATTTAAGAAAAAATATCCGAATATTCCTGTTGTGTGCTATATAAATTCAACAGCGGAAGTAAAAGCAGAATGTGATGTATGTTGTACAAGTTCTAATGCTGTAGATATAGTAAAAAATTTAAATGTACCGAAGGTTTTATTTGCTCCCGATACATATCTTGGGAAATGGGTAGGTCAGAAATTAAAAGATGTTGAAGTTATAACATTCAACGGTTTTTGCCCTGTACATTTAAGAATAAGACCGGAAGATATAATGGAAGCAAGAAGAAATTATCCTGAAGCATTAATACTTGCACATCCTGAATGCCATTATGAAGTTTCTAAACTAGCTGATTTTGTTGGTTCTACAAAAGAAATTATGGAATTTTCTCAAAAAAGTGATAAAAAACAATTTGTAATTGCAACAGAAAAAGGCGTTGTAGAAAGATTAAACAGAGACAGCAAATTAAACAACTGGGGTAAAGAATTTATTCTGATTAATGAAAATATAATATGTCACAGTATGAAATATAATACTTTAGAAAAAATCTACGACACATTATTAAACGAAACAAATGAAATTATATTAGATAAAAATATAATCGAAAAAGCAAGATTAAGTATAGATAGAATGCTTAATTTAAATAAATAAAAATTCCTATTTTAAAATTTAATTTTAATGATATAATTGAGATGTTATAGAAAAAATAACACAGTGAAACAAAAAGGAGAAAATAATGAAAGTTACAGTTAATGACAGTTGTATAGCTTGTGGCGCATGCGAATCAGTATGTGATGCAGTATTTTCAGTAGAAGATAAAGCAGTTGTAGATGAAGGCGCTATTGCAGGAAACGAAGATTGCGTAAAAGAAGCTGCTGATTGCTGCCCAGTAAACGCTATTGAAGTTGAATAATAATAACTTATAAATAAAAAGAGAGAGGCGAAAACCTCTCTTTTTTTATTGGAATTTATATAAAATAAAATGGGTTCATTATAAAGGTCTATTTCCAATACACTTTGAAGTTCTCAATTTCATCAAGAGTTTTACGATAATCACCCTTAAAACAAATAGTTCTATCATCAATATAAAGATATGACGGTAATTTTACATTAGTAACATCTTTAAAAAATTTATCCAAATTATTATTAATTAGCCATTTGGTTGCAAGAATCAAATTCCTTGACGTAAAAAGATAAAGTTCCGCTTTTTGAGATAAAATTTCTAAAAATTCATATGCACCAACTTTAATTTCAGGAATAAAATTTTCATTAAATTTTTCTTTTCCATACTCATTTAGAACCCCATCTAAATCTATAAGTATTTTTTTATTAAACATAATTCTTTGTCCGTAGTACAGTTTGTTAACTTTGTCATTATAGCGGACAATTTTATTATGGACAAGGTGTTATTAGAAAAATTAGCAATTAGAATAAAAGAATTAAGAAAATTGAATAATTACACGCAAGATGATTTGGCAGATTTAGCACAAATTGCTCGTTCAACTTTAGGGAATATTGAAACTGCAAAAAATGATATAACTTTTTCCAAATTATATAAAATTGCGAAAGCTTTTAACCTTACTTTGTCTGAGTTTCTTAATTTTTAATAATATTTTTAAGTTTTAGAAATAATAAAAGAAATATTAAAATGAATTATCCTTAATAAATTTTCTTACTTCATCAATTGTATAAGCTTCGTTTTTACCTTTTGAGTGTAATATCATATGACAATTTGGACATACAGGAATCAAATCAGTTATAGGATTAAGTTTATATTCACTTTTAATTGTTGAAAGCGGTTTTACGTGATGAACATGGATTTTGTTTTTAAACTGTTCACCATATTTTTTAGAAAACTCAAATCCACAAATTTTACATTTTGTGCCATAATATTCTAGACAAGACATTTTAGCCTTTGTATTTCTTTCATAGGCATTTACTGTTATAGTTTTTATAGCCCCCTCTTTATAATTATTTTTTTCTGAAGATAGCTCATCTGGGAAAACACTCTCAAAATTAATATCTGTTATTTCTATATATTTGGACATTGCGACATCAATATCTAAAATTATTTCTTTTTTATAAATGGGAACTGCATAAAAGTTACATCCATTAAAAAAATATTGATAATCATCATATTTTCTATTTATTACAATATACTTTGATATTTCAGAGGTATTTTCATATATAATATGGGCTCTTGTCTTTGGTTTTGGTGTTGTTTTTATATGTGTTGAAATGCTCTTCTTTCTATTTTTACTATTATGATAACCAAGAAATATTGTAGTATTACTTGGACTTTGAACCAAAATATACCAGTCTTCTACAGAACCAGGATCTGCTATATATAAAGTATTACTTTGTGCCTTGCTGACTTTCCAATAATGATTGTATCTTTTAATAAAACCTGAAATCATAATATTATTCCTTTTATAAGGTTAACACAAATATGACAAGTTTGTAGAAATTGCATGTAATCTGTAGGTTGGGGCTGACTGATTTTTCCAAAATCTTTGATTTTATGAAAAATGTCTGGTTTCCCATACCCAACAAATATACTGAAATAATAATCAACGCCATCTATAAACCACTAAGGAAAATTTAATAACTAAAAAAGCCACCTTTGATAGGTGGCTTTAAAACTAGGAGGAGGTGGGATCATCTTGCTCGTTCGCGTTAAACGGCATTCAAAATAAAAATTCACCATTTCCATTTTTCAGCCTCTGCTCACTCGCGCTCGAACCTTTCAAAACTTCGTTTTGAGGGGTTCTCTTCCCACAAAAAAAGAGTCCTTTCGGACTCTTTCTAAATGGAGGAGGAGGTGGGATTCGAACCCACGGTACGCTCGCACGTACGACGGTTTTCAAGACCGCTCCAATCAACCGCTCTGGCACTCCTCCATCGCGTACAATTATATTAATAAAAAAATATTTAATTGTAAAGTACTAAAATTGGAATTTATTATTTTCTATATCTAAAATTATTTCTTTACTTACTTTTCTATAATCATAACCTTTTCTTTCCATTGCCGCTGACAACATTTCTATTGCTTTGATTACAGATTCCTTATCATAATTATTAAATGGAAAATCTTTTATCAATATCTCATATTCTTTTAACTCATCTTCATCTAAAAATCTTGATATTAGTTCCTTTTTTATTTCTTCAGCTTTTAATATTTGTATATTTTGAGTCTGCTTTATATCGGTTAACCTTATTTTATGCATTCTATATCTTACCAGAATCTCATCTAAGTTTGTAATTTTTCCGTTTTTTAATATTATTTGTTTATATAAATCATAATCTTGTGAACATCTCTTTGTAAGATCATAATTTATAGCATGCTTTTCAATAAACGATTTCCTATACATTACTGAAGAATGACAAATTGGATTATATATATGCATCGCAAAATATAATTTTTCTGGTTCTGTATAAAATACCCAAGAAGGACGCTGATTTTCTCCAAACGTTTCAATAAAAGTTCCCAATAATACTACGTCAGGATTTTGTTCCATATAATTTATTTGTTTTTCAAAACGCTCGGGTAATGATATATCATCATCATCTATATGAGCAATATACTTACCTTTCGCAATATTTTGAGCATTATGATAATTAAAAGTACACCCACAATTTTTCTTATTATTGAAAAGCTTTACTCTTGAATCTGAATACCTTTTAATAATTTCTTGCGTATTATCGGTTGAAGCATCATTTATAATTATAAATTCAAAATCTTCATATGTTTGATTTAATATTGCATCCATAGATTCGGATAAAATATCCGCTCTGTTATGTGTACTCATTATTACTGATATTGTAGGAACCATAACTCACCTTAAAATTTATAATATACAGTTTATCATATTATTCAGAAAATATATAAAATAATAAAGGGAAGCATTTAGCTTCCCTCTATTTATAACTATTTTAAAATTATATTATATTTTCTTTTATAGCTTTAACTGCAGCCTGAACTCTATCATCAACACAAAGTTTTTGAAGAATACTGCATACATGTGCTTTTGCTGTATGCACACTTACTATCAATTCTTTTGCAATTTCAGTATTACTCTTACCTTTTACAAGATGTTTTAAAACTTCAAGTTCTCTCTCTGTTAATTGGGCTCTAGCATCAGGTACATCGTTTGTTTGAATCAACGAAACATTTTCAGGCTTTGGAAAGAAATTTAAAGCAACTGATGAAACACCCGGATCTACCCAGCAAGCACCTTCCGCTACATTTTTAATTACATATGATAATGTTTCCGGTGAAATATCTTTTAAACAATATGCATTAGCTCCTGAACCTAAAGCTGCAATAACTTCTTCGCCCCTTTCATGAGACGTTAATATTATAACCTTTGAATTTAAGCCCTTTTCCTTAATTTTTATTGTAGCTTCTAGTCCGTTCATTCCTGGCAAACCCAAATCCATCAATACCACATCGGGCTTTAATTTTTCAATTAATGCAATTCCTTCTACAGCATCTTCGGCTTCCCCAACAACATTGATATGTTCATATTCGTTCAATGTTGATTTAAGTCCGACTCTTGTCAGTTTATAATCCTCAACGATTATAACACTAATTACACTATTACCAGCTAATGCATCTACCATAACTTGTTACCCTCTCTGATTACAAAAGTGTTGTTAAACATTGTTTTAACAATCCTATATTAAAACATTATTCATCATTTAGTAATTAACCTATTGTCTAATTTATAACTAGCCATTTGTATTATTACCTTTTATAATTATCAAAACCAAAATAAATAAAAAAAATATTTACTTCGTAATGTTATAAAATAAATAATTTATATTACTAATACTTTCTTTCAGCTTTTTTTGCACCAATACCCATTACATCATAAACTAATGTTTTTAGTCCACTTGCAGCAAGTAAAGCTCCTGCAACTTTTCCTGCTGTTTGGAATTTTAAAGCAACAGCAGATAATGCAAGTACTGGTATATTATTAATTATGGTTTGTCCAAAACCAGATAAATAACCTTTTGATCTTGAGAAAATATGATAATAAGAAAAACTTTGTTGTAAATTAAACCACCATTTTTTTAATTTTGCAATTGTAGCACTTTCTTTTTCTAGTGTCATATATTGTTTATATTGATTATAATATCTATCGGCAGAATCCAGTTCATCCAATGAATAAGCTCGTTCTCTGCCATTTATATGAGAATCATATAGAACTGCTGCTGTTGTCGCAACCGCAAGAGCCTTTGAGGCAACCCCCATTGGTTTGCCTGCAAATTTCTTTGCGCCTGATACTATTGCAGGAATTACTGCCATAATTTTACCTTACTTTATCATTTATTTTCATTTTCTGTTTTTTCCGGCGAGTTATCCGGAATACTTGTCATTGTTTGAGCTGTTTTTAACAATGCATTATTTGCCATAACAGCTTCCTGTCCATATAATTTATCTGAAGCTTGTAATGGTTGTAAAATTGCTACAGTATTTTCATCTCCATGAGCACTACCTGCAGCTATAGGGCTCATTGCTAACATTCTGTTATTTTCATCCGGATCTTGAAGCGCTATATTTAGCAATGCTGTTAATGCCGGATCATCATATCTTGAATCATCTTCTTCAAATCTTTTTATTAATTCTTTGACACCTGTTTTTCTTATATTTGCGTCCGGACTTCTTAAATAACTTTCCAATGTTTTAATATAGTCATCAGTTAATTCTACAACTTTTTTCGTCTTTTGTTTTTCTTCTTTAGGTACTTCAGCGTTGCCTTCATTTAGCAACGGAGAATTTGCTATTGAAACATTTTGCTGCGGAGTATAATTAGGAAGTGATGTCTGAGCTACTGCAGGCATTGCTGGATTTTGAGGCAATGTATAATTAGCATTCGCAGTTGAATTTGAACTTGGTCCGCCTATTGCTGACGGATTATATATAAATATATTAACTCCTGATGCTGGCTGCGTTGATGGACTATTATATAACGATGTTTGCGGATACTGATAAACTTGTGAAGTTAAAGGAGAAGTAACACTTACTGTCTGTTGCTGCGGTTGTTGAGTTTGCGCAGTATTTATATTTGAATAGTTATATAACGGAGTACCCGTTTGTAAGTTGTACATTGGCTGATTTGATTGAATTCCTGACATAACAATTCTTACCTTTAACTATATAATTAAACACCTCTAGTAAAAAAAACATGCCAGATAAAACAAAAAAGTTTAAATTTTGTAACATATTTAAAAAGATACAAATAAATGATAAAATTTTATTGGGAGTTATATATGAAAAATTATAATATTATTATTGGTTCAGATCACGCAGGATTTAATTTAAAAGAAAAAATTAAAAAGTTTCTAATTGAAAATAATTATAATGTAACAGATGCAGGGACACATTCAACCGAATCCGTCGATTATCCGATTATTGCAAAAGAAGTTGCAGAAAAAATAGTATCTAAAGAATATGAAAAAGGTATATTAATATGCGGTACAGGAATAGGAATGAGTATCGCCGCGAATAAAGTAAAAGGTATAAGAGCTGTTGTATGTTCTGATACTACTTCTGCAAAATTTTCAAGACAACATAATGATGCAAATATATTATGCTTCGGAGAAAGAATAGTAGGTGAATATTTAGCAAAAGATATCTGCAAAATATGGTTAGAAACTGATTTTGAAGCAGAAAGACACTTAAGAAGAGTAAAGCTTATTGAGGATTTAAAATTATAGAAACAGCCTCTTCTACAGAATTAGCATATGGTATAACATCTTCAAGGTAAGCAAAAGATAATGCTTCCTTTACTGTGGTAGAAGGGTTTACGAGAACAAATTTACCGCCATTTTTAGAACAAGTTTTATATATATCAGCAAATACATAAGCATTATCTACATCAAATGTAGTTATCTCTCTTAAATCAAACAAAACATTATTCATACCAGTATACATAGCAGAATTTATATTTTTTATAATCGAATCAAACACTTTGGGCTCATTAAATCTTTTTACAATATAGGAAGCAATATTATTATTTATAACGTATCTAGTAAACGCAATGTTTTTATCAGTTTGGAAAGAAGTACTGATATATTTAAGAAGTTTTGTATGCCAATCACGATCTTTTTGGATATAAAAATCAATACCTAATTCATAACAAGTATCAATCAAAGATGTATCATCAGTACCTGATATTACAACAATTTTACTATAAATACCGGTTTCAGCTCTACGATTAACAGCTACTTTTATTAAATCTATACCATCAGAGCTATCAGGCATAAATAAATCAATAATTACACAATCAAACTGAACTTTTTGAAGTTCTGAAATAGCTTCATCTTTATGACGTGCTACCCTTGGAGTAATACCAATTCTCTTTAAAACAGTGCTTAATTGATATATTGACAATTCCAAATCATCTGCGATAAGAATTTTTTTATCTTCCAAGGAATTTATTCTTATCTCAGAAGAAAAAGAATAAATTTTTCTTTCGATTTCAATTAAAGCTTCAGAAATATCACTTGAAGTTATATTACCATTTGAAATTTTTTGTTCCATTGAAGCTAGTTCAAATATTTTATTAAGCTGTTCTTCTGTAATATCCATCATTTTTGCCATTTCCTGATAAGTATAATAACAAATTTTAACAATATTTTCAATAAAAAATCAATTTATTTCAAAATAGACAAGACAAATCAATTATTGTTACGTTTTTATAGCATTTGTCATTGATTAAGTGACAAAAAATATATTTTAATGTTTTAATATTATTAAAGTAGTTTTAGTTTTTAAGATTATAATACCCATTGAAAGAATTTTTTAGTATGAAATGCGATATATTTTTTAAATTATTTACAATTATTTTTGCTACATTAATATTTATTTGCCCTATATTTGCAGAAATACCTTCTTCAAACATATTATCAAAAATTGTAGTTGAACAAGCTGAGAACAACAGTTACAGGCTTAATTTACTTTTTAACCAAAAATTTACTGGTAACGCTTTTATTCAAAAAGGAGAGCAAGGAACTTACTTTGTTTATATTCCTGAAACAATGATTCAATCAGATAAAATTAAGATTGCTTACAAAAATAAAAAAGATAAAGCAAATATTAAAATATCAATTGAAGAGAAACCATTCATAAAAGAAAATACAGAGTCAAATTATGTAAGAATTTCTGTCAATCTAAAAAATGACTATTCACTTAGACTTTTAGCTAAAACCATAAAACAAGATAAAAATTCTTTTAATATTACATCAAATAAAATTAACTTATTAATTTTTATTGTAATATTGTCAATATTCATATATTTAGCAAAAAAAGTAAAAGAAATAACAACAAAAACATATAGGACAAGTTATACATCATTTCCAACGAATTATTCGTTTCCTAATGCTAAATATTATAATAATGATGAATATTATAATAATATTGAAAACGACAATGAAATAAAAAAATCGACTTTACCCAAATTAAATATAAAAAAGACATTAAAAACAACAGATAGCAACTCTTTTAGCTGTTTTGATATTCCTCTTGTTGATGATACAAAACAAACTCAATATGAATTTAAAAGCGCATTAAAACAGACTTCTAAATTATTAAAAGAAAAAAGTGAAAAACAAAAACATACGAATCCTATAACTAATAGTGATATTGAAGATTCTTCTGAATTGGCGCTTCCAATTGTTGAAACTTTACAAAAAACAGAAGAAAAAATAGAAGAAAGTACACCTACCCCGGAACTTTTATCTGAATTACACATTACACCAACAAAAGGGTTTTATTTGACAACAATTGATGATGCTTTTGCTTTATTTGGTTATGTTGGAGAAAAAGTATTCTTACTTCAAAAATTCAATGATTTAACACAAATTAATCTTCAAGCAAGATTTTATGACAGAAATTCTAATAAAGATATGTACATTGTAAGACTTGATTCTTATAAAGCAATGATAGAAATTTCAGATACAGGAATGAAAGAATTGGCTGTTCTTTAATATTATGAAAAAAATATTATTATATATTGTTTCAACTTTAATATTAGTTATGCTTCCTTTTTCTTTCTTTTTCTCAAAGTCAAATTTAGGTGATAAAAATATTATAAAGTTTTCATCTTGGGGTTCCCCTAGTGAAATAAAACTATTAAAATCAATAATTCAAAAT
>DVJT01000102.1 GCA_018716565.1 Candidatus Avigastranaerophilus faecigallinarum
AAAGAGATAAAATATGAAATCGCCAAAAGTATCTTTAATTTTAATATATGATAAGCAAGATAATTTAAAAGAATGTTTAAATAGTCTTATAATGCAGTCATTTAAAGATATTGAGATTATATGTATAAATAATGCTTCAAAAGATGAAGCAGAAAATATAGTAAAAGAATTATCTTTAAATGAAGAACGCATTAAGTTAATTTGTATGCCAATGCCAGAGGATAATATATCAGCTAAAAAAATAGCACTTGGTGTAGCCGGTGGTGATTTTGTTTGTTTTGTTAATTCTTGTGAAATATATGATACTGATTTTGTCAGAGAGTTATATTTAAAATCTATTGAAGAGAATTTAATTAATACTAAAGAAAATCATTTTTATAGAAGAAGTTTTCTTGAAAATGACGAAGAAATAGCTCAAATTATAAATGATAAAGTCAACCAAGAAATTCAGAAATATAAAAGTGTTATCGATAATCAAAATGACTCAATAAAAAATGAATTCAATAAATTTTATCAGAATAATGTAGAAACTATAAAAAATAATTCTTACGAGATTTTGTGTCGTTTTAATCAGTTGGAAAAAGTATTTTATGATAGAGATTACCAAAATCAAATAAAGAATAATGAATTGATTAATGAAGTAAGTTCTAAAAATCAAGATTTGACTAAGCAAATTTATGATGATATTGCTAAAGTTTATGATTATATCAATTCTGAAATAAATAAAAAAGGCATGGAAATAAACCGTGTATATGATGAGATAAGTAAGAATTATCAATATACGGAAAAATTAGTTTTTGATAAAAATAATGAAACTTCATCAATAATTAATAATGGAAAAGATGATATATGGAATAAAATATCAGAACTTGAAAAGGAAATAATAGTAAGATACGTTAATTTAAAACGATTATTGGATATTCAAATAGATGAAGTGGATTCAAAGCTAAAAGCTTTAAATAATGGTAGTTTGTCTGAATATAAAGTAATAGATATAGAAAAAACAGTCACCGAAAGTATAGATAAAATGTATGAACATATGAATAATATATCTTCTATTTTTTATGAGGAACTTACAAAGATTTATAAAGAGATGAATGAAAAATTGTGCCAAAAAAGTGAGGAAAATAAATATTTTCTTGAACAAAAAATAACCGAATTAAGAAATGAGTTTGATGAAAAATTAAAAAATCTAAAGAAAGAAATTACGGGATAATTAATAATGCCAAAAGTATCAGTAATAATACCATTTAATAATGTAGAAAACTATATTGAAGAGTGTCTTAATAGCGTTTTAAGTCAAACACTTAATGATATAGAAGTTATTTTAATAAATGATGCATCTACTGATAGAACATTAGAAATTGTTGAATGGTATTTACAAAAAGATTCCAGAATTAAACTTATAAATATAAACGAGCGAAAAGGTCAAGGTTTTGCAAGAAATAGAGGTATAGAAATAGCAACTGGTGAATATATCGGATTTGTTGATTCTGATGATTTCATTGAGTCTGATATGTTTGAGTGTTTATATAATAGTGCAAAAACAAATAATACCGATATATCTATGTGCCAAGTTAGAGAATATGATGATATAAATGAAAACTATATAACATCTGATTATTACTCTTTAGCTTGTTTATCTTCTTTTCAAAATGATATTTTTAGTGCAGAAGATACAAAGAACAATATTTTAGATATTAATGTAGCATTATGGAACAAAATTTATAAAAGGGAATATTTGAATAATATAGGAGAAAAATTTCCTGAAGGGTTTATATACGAAGATTTACCTTTTTTCTTCGGTACATATCTTCCTGCAAAAAGAATTCAAATAGTATGGAAAAATCTATACAGCTATAGAATTAATCGTAAAAATTCTACAATGCAGCAGTTTAATAATAAAATATTAGATCGTTTGCCTATGGTTTCTCTTACTTATGAAAAATTAAAGAAAGTTCCATATCTAAGTGATTTAAAACAAAAAATTCAAGCTTGGATTATAAATGATTTATTTCACAGATATTCGCTTTTGAAAGAAAATTATCATAAAGAATTTTTCTTTCAGATGAAGAAGATTTTTCAAAGTTTGGAAATAGAAAATATTAAAGATGATTATTGGAAAAAAGTCTACCATTTTCAGGGTTATCTTCTTGTTATGAATAATACTTTTGAAGATTTTAATAACAAAGTTTTTACAGAATACCTTGACATACATAAAGTAGAAGACAGACTTCGTTCTGAAATGATTGGTATAGAAGAAATCGATACTCGTTTTAATTCTGTTTATCAAGAAATAACAAAGAATTATAAATATACTGAAGATTTATTTTCAGAAATAAAAGATAAAAATTCTGAATTTTCTAATGAAATAAAAAAAGTTTCCGAAGATTTAGAATTAAATAAAAAAGAATTATATTCAAATATAGAAAAAAATAATATAAACATAGAGCAAAAAACTGACTCTAGAATTTCACAAGTATATGAAGAAATAACGAAAAACTATAAATATACTGAAGAATTATTTTCAAAGTTGAATGAAGATGATTTACGAATTTATAATAAAATTGAAGAAAATAAGTTAAGCTTACTTCAAAATACTGATTTAAAAATTTCTCAAATTTATGAAGAAATAACAAAAAATTACAAATATACTGAAGAACTTGTTCAAAGAAATTTAGATAAACTTGATTCCAAAATAAATTTGGATCTGGAAAGTAATTATAATAATATAAATAAACGCATCGAAGAAAAGGCTAAATATTTATACAATGATATTAAAGATTTATCATATGTACTCCAAAATAATTTTGAAGAATTGGGTAATGAACAAAATAAAATCTCTGAACTTAGTACTAAAATTGTTTTGGAAGTAGAAAATTTAAAACAAGAAAACGAAGTAAAAATTTCTGCTTTAAGAAAAGAATACAAAGAAATTATTTTCTCAAAAGTGCAAAATATTTCAAATAATCTTGAACAATTTGATACTGAAATAAAAAATCATATCGATATTATTCAAAAGCAACTGGAAACAGAAAAACAGCAGAATATTCGAAATGTAGAAGAATTAAAATTTAAATTCAATATAATTCTTGAAGAACAGCAAAAACAATATAAGGAAGAAATTGAAAATTTAAAAAAACAAATGCAAGAAATGGAAATTAAGCTTAGAGAAGAAATGAAATCTCCAATTCAAAAATTAATAGAAAAATATAAAACAAAATCGGAGAAATAAAGTTGGCAGAAATTTCTGTAATAGTACCTGTTTATAATGTTGAAAATTATCTTGAAAAATGTTTGGATACAATTGTTAATCAGACATTTTCTGATATAGAGATTATTTGTGTCAATGATGGTTCAACAGATAATTCAAGAAAAATTCTTGAAAAATATAAAGAAAATGATTCCAGAATAATAATAATAGATAAAGAAAACGGCGGTTTGTCATCTGCTCGTAATGCAGGACTGAAAGTTGCTACTTGTAAGTATATAAGTTTTATTGATTCTGATGATTGGGTTGATTTAACTATGTTAGAGAAGTTATATCAAAATATAACATCCCTTAACACAGATATATCAATATGCGCGGTTAATCTTTATGATGAACAGGAACAAAAAATAAAGGAAGCAGAGCCTTATTTTAATCTTAGTCATTTTGACTCATCTTTTGATGGTAAAGCCTTTTCTTATAATGATACAAAAGATTTTTTGATGGATGTTTGTGTCATGGCTTGGAATAAGTTATACAGAAAAAACTTTTTAGATGAATGTAATGCTAAATTCCCGGAAGGCTTAATATTTGAGGATGGTCCTTTCTTTTTTTCTATATTTTTTAAAACTCAAAGAGTTTCAATAGTTAGGGATTTTTTATATTACTACAGAATAAATAGAACAGGCTCAATTGTCCAAAAAGGCGGTATAAAGTTTCTGGATATTATAGATGTTGTTAATTTAATGTATTTTTCTTTAGAAAAAACTGATATTTTTGAATATGTAAAATATGAGTTTTTTCATCGAAAAGCAGATGATATAATATACAGATATGAATTGATTCCTTTAAAACTGAAGAATAAATTTTCTAAAAAATTAAAAAAAGAATCAATATTGTTGAATGAGTCTATATTTGATTTTTCATATATAAATAAAGAATACCCAATAACATATAGAAGTCTTTGTTCAATAAAAAATAATACTAGTGTTTTAAGTTTTTATTATAGAAAATTTATAATACGTTTAATGTATAAAATTATGCAAGTTTTATACACTGAAGAAAATATATATTATTTTAAATTTTGGAATCTTAAATTAAGATTAAAAAAACGAGCAAATTTATATGATGTATGGTATGAAAATGATAAAATTTATGTAGTTTTATTTATGAAGATAAAGTTTAGTTTCAAATTTGAATATTCAAAGTTAGAGCAAAAATAAAGTATGAAAGAGCCAAAAATATCTGTAATAGTTCCTGTTTATAATGTGGAGAAATATTTGCCAAAATGTTTGGATAGTATTTTATGTCAAACTTTTTCAAATATAGAGATTATATGTGTAAATGATGGTTCTACCGATAATTCAAGAAAAATACTGGAAGAATATAAAAATAAAGATTCAAGAATAATTATAGTAGATAAAAAAAATGGCGGATTATCATCGGCACGTAATGCGGGAATGAAAGTAGCAAAAGGTGAGTTTTTTAGTTTTATTGACTCTGATGACTGGATAGATTCTTCAATGCTAGAGAAGTTATATAAAAATATAACTTCTCTTGATACAGATATTTCAATATGCGCAGTTCATCAATTTGATGAAACAAACCAAAAAATTGATGATTCAAATCCTTATTATACCTTAGAATATTTTGATTCAAGCTTTGATAATAAGTCCTTCTCATATAAAGAAACAAAACCATTTATAATGGATGTTTGTGTAATGGCTTGGAATAAATTATATCGAAGAAGCTTGATTGATAAATGTCAGGCCGAGTTTCCCGATGGGTTAATATTTGAAGACGGACCTTTTTTCTTTACTATTTTCTTTAAAACTCAAAAGGTTTCTATTGTTAGAGAATTTTTATATTATTACAGGGTAAATAGAACGGGTTCAATTATTCAAAAAGCGGGCAAGAAGTTCTTACACATTATTGATGTTGCTGAAATTATGTATAACAAGATAAAAGATTTGCCTGATTTTGATGATATTAAATATATATTTTTCCGCAAAAAGGTTGAAGACTTTATATATCGTTTCGAGCATCTGAATCCAAAATATAAGTCAGCATTTGCAAAAACAATGAAAAAGGAAAGTTCTTTGGTTAATGAAAATATATTTCCTCCGTCAATGGTAAAAGGCAGATTTAAATATAATTATTTCCTTTTTAAAAATTTAAAAACAGGTAGTATTTTGTATTATGAATTTCAAAAATATAAAATAAAATCAATGTATAAATTGATGGAAATACTATATAAAGAAGATGGGGTATACTATTTAAAATATAAGAGTCATATCTCCAAATTAAAAAAATGTCCTCAAATATTTGATATTTATTACTCAAATGATAGAATCTATGTACGGATATTTAAGAAAATAAAGTTCGATTTTACATTTAGGTTTTCAGAATTGGAGAAGTTAAACGAAGATGACTAAAATATCGATAATAGTTCCGTTTCATAATGTGGAAAAATATATTTCAAAGTGTTTGACTTCGTTAATTTATCAGTCATTAGAAGATATAGAAATTATTTGTATTAATGATGCATCTACTGATGATTCAAAAAATATAGTGCAACATTATGTAGAAAATGATACAAGAATAATTTTATTAAATGTAGATAATGTTTCAGGTCAATCATATGCAAGAAATATAGGAATAAATGTTGCTTCAGGTGAATATATAGGTTTTGTAGACTCTGACGACTGGGTTGAGCTTGATATGTTTGAAAAAATGTATAATAAAGCAAAGAGTGTTGATTCAGATATAACAATGTGTCAAGCACAATTATATGATGATAAAGAGCAAACATTATATACAAATGATTATTATAACTTAAAATCTTTAGAAAAATATGGAGATAAAGTCTTTACACCAGAAGAAACAAAAGATGAAATTTTGAATATTAATGTTGTTCTATGGAACAAAATATATAAACGAGAATTTCTGCAAAATATTTCAGCGAAGTTTCAAGACGGATATATATATGAAGATTTGCCATTCTTTTTTGAAACATATTTAAAAGCTCAAAGGATAAATATTTTATGGGAAGCCTCATATTATTACAGGCAAAACAGACAATTTTCAACAATGCAGAATTCCGATAAAAAAGTATATGACAGAATTCCAATGGTTGAAAGAACATATAATGTATTAAAACAGGCACCTTTTTTTGAAGAAAAAAAAGCAGAGATAATAAGCTGGATAATTGATGATATTTTTCATAGATATACATTATTAGAAGATAAATATTATGAAGATTATTTTGGGAAAATGAAAGAGTTTTTTCAAAGAATAGAACTTACACCAGAAGATGAACAAGAACTTGCTAAAAGTTATTGCTATGATGAGTTTAAAAATATATTAGAACGCTCATATTATGGGTTTTGGAATTTTTTAGTAGAAAAATATAAAACCTCTAATAAAAGGATAAAAGCAGCAGAACATAAATGCAATTTAGATATTATAGCTATTAAAGAATATCTGGAACAATATAAAAAAGAAGCAAATGATGAAAAAAAGAGAATAGTAGAATGGTGGCAAAAACATTGCGAGGAAGTAGTAAAAAAGAAAACAGACGAACAATTCATATATCTGGAAGCTAAAAAATCAGAAGAATTAAAAGCTGCATATGAAGAATGGCATTCAAAGCTTGTCAAACAAGAATACGAATTAAAAGCTTGGCAGGCTGAATCAGTAAAACAAGTCAGTGAAAAATTAAAAGCTGATTATGAATGGAAATTGGAAGAGCAAAAACAACACTATCAAGAAGCTTTAATAAAACAAAAAGAATATTATGAAAATAATTATTTATTAGTTAAAATAATATTAAAGTTTTATAAAAAAGTAGAACAGTTGAAAAATAAAATAAGAAGAATAATAAAGAAAAATTAGGATTCATAATGACAGATATACAAGAACAGTTTGTAAAGCTTGAAAAGGAATTTCAACAAGAAATTGCATTACAAAAAAGATTTTATGAAAGTGAAATAGAACTTTTGAAATCCAGATTTGAATATGAGAAAGAAAAATTAAAAGTTGAATATAATAATAAACTTGTTGAGGAAAAAAAAGCAGTTGAAGCTTTTTATAATGTAAAGTCAGTTGAAGATTTAGAAAAACAAAAGAATTATTATTTATCAGAACTTGAATCCCAAAAAAATTGGTATGAACAAGAAATTATAAGACGGCAGAAAGAAACAGAAGACTGGCATGTTAATAATTTAGAAAAACAAATATCAGAATTAAAAAAAGGCTATGAAGAGATGCTGAAATCTCAGCAGGATAGCTTTAAAGTTCAAGAAGAAGCATTAAGCTTACATATTATGGAACAAAAAAAATATTATGAAGAACAATTGAAGCCATATAACAAATTAATTAAGCTTGGAAATAAAATTCAAAAAAAACTGCATTTGAATACAAAATGTAAAGAAGAAAATAAAAAAGAGAATATTGTTAAAACAGATATAACGAATGAATGTCAGACAACAAATGAGAAACCAAAAGTATCAGTAATTTTGCCAGTGTATAATGTTGGCAAGTATTTGAGACAGTCTCTTGATAGTTTGATGAATCAGACATTAAAAGATATTGAAATTATATGTGTAGATGACGGTTCTACAGATGATAGTTATGACATTCTTGAAGAATACAAACAAAAAGATGCAAGAATAAAAGTTATTCATAAGGAAAATAAAGGTACAGGTGCTGCAAGGAATGATGGGTTAAGACTTGCTACAGGTGAATGTATAGGGTTTGTTGATCCTGATGATTGGGTTAAGCCTAATATGTTTGAAAGATTATACGGGTTAATAAAAGAGAAAAATCTTGATATAGCAATGTGTATGCCTGATGGTTATGATGAAAAAAATGGAATAAATACACCGTTCCCGTATTTTGTAGACGCAAATTTCGAAAATATTATAGATGATCGAGTCTTTAATTGGAGAGATTTATCGCCCTTCAGTTACCCTATGTGTGTATGGAATAAGCTTTATACAAAAGAACTATTTGATAAAAACAATATAGATTTTGCAGAAGGTCTTGATTTTGAGGATCATAAAGTTATCTTTGGAACTCTTTTAACTGCCGAAAGAATGTTTTTTATCAAAGAAAAATTGTATGTATACAGATTTAATAGAGAAGGTTCTGTTCTTACTGATAATAACAGAAGATTAATAGATCATATTAAAATATTTGATATAGTTGAAAATTTGATGAAAGAAACAAATACTTATAATTTATTAAGGAATGATTTTTTAACATATAAAATTCATAATATTTTATACTATTACAGTATGATAAAGGATGAATTTAAGAATGAATATTATGAAGAAATGGTTAAATCAATAAAAGATACTAATTTAACTGAAGATGAATATAGAATTCTTATTGAAAAATATCCTGAACTTAATAATATAAAAATCAATTAGATTTAATTCATATATTTAAACGGTAAAAAAATAGCCATACATAGTATAATTTATAATAAGGAAAATTGTATGGAAATATCAGGAAACAGCATAAATCAACCGGTAAATTTTTATCCGAAAAATACCGGAAATAATATAAATATGGCGATAGATGGTGAAAATCATTTGTATCAAGCGAATATTTTTGCGCCTGAGTTTGCTGCAATGCAAAATAAGAAAAATATAACACTTCCAATAAGAAAAAAAAGAAAAAGTAAAAGATTAAATACAATGGATACTGATTATCTTCCTGATGAAGTTGTAGGCGAAACAACTGAGAAAGCAGATAATTTCTTTATTACTGAAGAAAAACAACAAATAAAAGAAAATTTTAAAAAAGCGATTGATCATTTTTTGACAGCTACTCCTTTGGTTAATTATTTCTTTCTGAGAAAAAAACATCAGAAAATACAAAGAACAGTTGAAACATTAAGTGATATAAGTCAGAATGTTGATGAATTGTTGAATTCAGCAGTCCCTTATGGGGAAGAAAAAACAGTGTACCAAGATATAGCAAAGAATTTAACTGATGCTGCAACTTTGCTGGGAAAAGCAAATAAAGAACTTTAAAAATAAAAACATAAACATATATTAAATTTTTAAGGTTTTTTTCTTTACTATTTATATGATTTACAATACTATGTTAATAGTTAATGTACGATGTAAGCCATGTAAACAGCGGAAGTCGAGCAAACAAATAAGTAATACAATAAAAAGAGGGCGCATAAGTGGAAAATTTTGTTCCGGACATTTTTGGCAAAAAAGAAACAAGCAATAATAATACAACTACATCATATACAGGTGGAACACCTGCAGATATAAAAGTAATCGGTGTCGGAGGTGGCGGCGGAAATGCTGTAAACCGTATGATTAAAGCAGGGCTTGGTGGTGTAGAATTTTGGGCTATGAATACAGATGTTCAAGTTCTTGAAATGTCTTTAGCCGAAAATAAAATAAGAATTGGAAGCAAATTAACGAATGGTTTAGGTGCCGGTGGAAATCCTGAAAAGGGTGAAAAATCTGCTGAAGAAACAAGAGATGAAATCGTAAATGCAATTGGAAAAGCAGACATGGTATTTGTTACTGCAGGTATGGGCGGTGGAACTGGTACAGGTGCAGCTCCTGTTGTCGCCAGAATTGCAAAAGAATTAGGTGCATTAACTATTGGTGTTGTTACAAAACCATTCAGCTTTGAAGGTAAGAAAAGAATGAATCAAGCTCTTCAAGGTCTTGAAAAATTAAAAGAAACTGTAGATGCTTTAATTGTTATTCCTAATGATAAATTATTAGAAGTAGTAGATCGCAGAACAACTATGAGAGAAGCCTTCCAAGTGGTTGATGAAGTTCTTCTAAGAGGTGTTCAAGGTATTTCAGATATCATTACAGTTCCAGGTATGATAAATGTTGACTTTGCTGATGTTAGAAGCGTAATGGAATCTTCAGGATCTGCATTGATGGGTATCGGTCGTGGTACAGGCGAAGGCAGAGCTTTAGAAGCTGCTAAATCGGCTATTAATTCACCATTACTTGAAACTTCGATCAATGGTGCTTCCGGTATCATTATGAATGTAACAGGTGGTCCTGATATGACATTATATGAAGTTACTGATGCTGCTCAAGTTATACATGATGCAGTTTCAGAAGATGCTACTGTTCATTTTGGTGCTGTAATTGATGATAGAATTCAAGGTGAAATTCAAATTACTGTTATTGCAACAGGTTTTGAATTAAAGAAAAATCAAGTAGATAAATTTGCTCAAGAACAAGAAGAAAAGACATTGGGTGCAATGGATTTATTTGGAAGCAATAGTTCTTCTCCAAAGATATCTAAAGCAGCAAGTGATTTTGCTAATAATATCCTTGATATTCCTGAATTTTTAAAGAAATAGGAAACAAAAAATATAATAAAAACTGACGATTAAATGTCGTCAGTTTTTTTATTATATTTATTTAATACCTAAAGTATCAAATGTCTTTTGGCTTGCAACAATTGATGTAATTGGAGGGTTTGCAAAAACATAGTTTGCGGCCGCTATAATATCATCAACTGTTACTTTATCAATAGCATCGAATATTTGACTCCAATAATTCATATCATAAGGAGAATATTTAGAAGAAGCGAAGGCGCTGGTTTTACCCATACTGGTTTCGAAATTATCTAGAATTTCTGTTTTATATTGTATTTTTGCATTTTCAAGTTCTTTTTGAGAAACATTTTCTGTTTTAAGTTTATTAACATTATCTTGGAAACCTTCTAATGCTTGCGTTAAATTTTCTGGTGAACCTTCATTTGGATCAGGACTATCAGTCGTGGTTGCAATGTGAAGTACTATAGAATCAGTATCTTTTTCGTTTAAACGGCCAGAACCAACGGAGTATGCAAGCTTTTTATCTTCTCTTAAGTCTGTAAATAATCTTGAAGACATACCACCGCCTAGAATAATATTTAATAATTCTATTTTTGCCATATCATCAATATTTTTTGTTTTTTTAAATTTATATGCTTGACAAATATTAGCTTGAGAATTATCTTCAACTGCAGTTAAGATTTTAGCTTCTGAGTTTGGCGTATATATTTTATATGAATTACCTTTTTCTTTTGTAAAAGTTTTGAATACCGGTAATCCAACTGATAATTCATTATTGTAAATGTCCTGCAAATATGGTTTTTGCTCGAATGGTGCAGTGATTGTTGCACTAGCATTTGCTGTAGATATAAGTTTTGAGTATACATTTTGTATATCAGCTAAAGTTAGTGATTCAAGTTGTCTTAATCGTTCTTCTTTTGGTGCATATTTCTTTATTTCAGGAAAGAGTTCTTGTTGTAATTTATCATATGCAAAAACGCTCTCTGACATTATTGAGTCACGAACAATTTGTTTAGCTCTTTCAAATTCTTCTTGAGTAAAGTTTGGATAAGTAAGAACTTCTTTTATTAGAGATAAAACCTGTTGTGTATTTTCATCTTCGAATACACCGCTAGCTATAAGACCGTTACTTCCAATAGAGAATGATAAACCGATATCCTTAGAATTCAATAGAGCTTGGTATGAATCATTATTTTTGAATAAGCTTCCTCTGTCTAGCAATTCATTCAGAATCATAAAAGCAGGAGAAGTAACATCATTTAATTCATCAGTATTTAAATCCAGAGAAAAAGATGAATATGTACCAGAAGTACTTGGAATCATCATTGTCTCAATATTATTCCATAACCTAAATGTTTTTATTTTGCTAATATATTCGTTTATTTTTTCTTTTGGCGTTTGAGTAGCACCAAAAGAAATAGCTTTTTGATTATTTGAAACTGTGTTGTAGTTGTTTGTAATTGTTTGACTGTTTGCAGATTTTTCATGTGATACACAAATTGAGACTTTATTCAAATCTAAGAATTTCTTTGCCGTTTCAGATATATCTTGAGGAGTTATAGTTTGTATTGTTCTTGATCTGTCGTTGAAGTAGTTATATTCATTGTTTATTGATATTTCTGTAAGAACATTATTTAAACTGCCTGATAATTCAGATATATTGTTTAGTGAATTTAAAGCTTTTTTTCTATAGCTATCTATTTCTTTTTGTGTTGGAGGATAATTTACAATATGAGAAAGTTCTTCATAAATAATTTTAAGAACATCTTCAATCTGATTTTCTGTTGGTGAAACTGATAGAATTAAAGCACGGGCTCCATTAGGTTTATTTTGCATCTTTTCAATATATATACTTGGTTGTACGCCATATTTATCTAGAGCCTTTGATAATTTGGAATCAGAAGAACATAGAATGCTTGTTAAAGCATCCAGTTTATATAAATCAATATTATTAGTTCCTTCAGGGATTGCAAAACCTATTGTAATTGATGGGGATGTCGCATTTTGCTGTATAATATCTTGCCTTATAGGTCTTTCATTATATTTAATAGGTTCATAATGTCTTTGATTTATTTTTGATAAATCATTTTGTTTATTATAATACTTAGAAACAAGTTGAATTGTTTCTGCTGTATTAACATCACCTGTAATGACTGTAACTGCATTGTCAGGAGTATACCAAGTGTTAAAATAATCAAGAACTGTATCTTTTGTAAATGAATTGATATTGTCTTTTGTTCCTAAAATGAAATTAGTAGAATCTGTTTGAATTTCAAATAGATTTTTTAGCATTAAAGAAATGGCTACATCATCAGGACTATCTTTGTACATATCTATTTCTGATTTTACAGGTTCTTTTTCTTTTTCTAATTGTTCAACTGGAAATGTTGGAAATTGTGTTTGCATTGCATTAAGACGAATAGCTTGTTCAAGAGAATTTTCATTTAGCAGTTGTAAAGATAGATAATAATCTGTTTGAGAGAATCCTGTTGAAGCATTAGTATAACCGCCAAGTTCTGAAACTCTTTTATCATATTCTTTTGGAGCTAACTCTTTACTTCCATTAAATAAATTGTGTTCAATATAGTGGCTCATGCCTCTAATATTTTCTGTTTCATTTAACGAACCAACATTATATGTTGTTTTAATATAGGTAGGACCATCTTTTGGTTGAATTACAACTTTTTGCCCGTTCGCCAGCTTAAAGATACTAGCTTTTTCTTTTAACCCCGGAACTGAGATTTCTCCTATTTTTGTATAAGCCATAGGCAGATTAGAATTAACTTGAGATAATCCAGTAGGGTATACTGATGGTAGTATTGTTGAATTATAATTTGTAACAGCAATACTACCCTGTTGTTTTTCAACAGGTAATGTTTTTCCCATTTCTATTGGTTTTATTATGTTATTTCTTATTTCCATAGTATTTTATTAATTTATAGATATATATTTAATAAAAGTGCCCAAAAATTTTTTTATTGATATAATAACAGATGGATTTT
>DVJT01000103.1 GCA_018716565.1 Candidatus Avigastranaerophilus faecigallinarum
TAAAAGAATTAGAAACGGCAAAACAAGCTTCTGATTTGCACTCAAATATATTCGGACAGTATTTGATTGCTGATTATCTTTATAACAACGACTTAGATAAACACATAGAAAAAATTAAAGCATTGTACAAATCTCAAGCAAATGCAATGACTGGTGCAATGGAAGAATATTTCCCCAAAACAGTAAAATTTACTTATCCTAAAGGTGGTATGTTTACTTGGGTAACTTTAGAAGAAGGAAAAGATGTTCTTACTCTATTTGATAAAGCAATTAAGAAAAAAGTTGCATTTGTTCCTGGACATCCATTCTATGTAAATCCTGACAAAGTAAATACTTTAAGACTAAATTACACAAATGCGGATTCTGAAACAATAAAAGAAGGTATAATGCGTTTATCTGAGGCTCTAAAAGAAATATAAAATAAAAAATGCTAATTTAATTTATTTTTCGTAATTTAGTAATAAAATGATTCTGGGAGGATATAAGTATCATGAAAGATTTAAAAATCAAAATAACTGGTACTTCTGGGCAAGGTATTATTAGTTCAGGCGATATTTTATCGTATGCAACAGCAAGAAAAGGTTATTATGTTACAACATATAGAGCATTTCCATCTGAAATAAGAGGAGACGGAAAATGCTATTATACATTAAGAATAAGTGAACATAAAGCATTGACTGCAACAGGTAGTACTGATATTCTCGTTAGCCTTGATGAAGATACGATATATGAATGTATAAAAACAATGGCTCCAAACGGAATTTTGATATATGACAGCGATTTAGTTCAAGATTTAAAGATTGAAAGACAAGATATAATTGCTTATTCTATTCCGTTGGGAACAATAGCAAAATCAATCAACAGTGAACGTTCAAGGAATATGGTTGCATTGGGCGTTGTTGTTGCTATATTGAAAAATTTACATTTAGAAGAGCAAATTTTAAAAGATATTGAATTACGTTATAGATTAAAATCTCAAGAAATAATTGACTTAAATAAAAAAGCATTAAATGCAGGTTTAAAGTATGTAGAAGAAAATCTTGTAAGAAAAGATGCATATGATAAAGCAGAAATGAAATCAACAGGTGCTAAATTAATAATGTCTGGTAACGAAGCTATCGGATTAGCTGCTTTAACAGCTGGCTGCAGATTCTTTTCAGGATATCCTATTACACCTGCAACTGAAATAATGGAATGGCTAGCAAAAGAATTGCCAAAATTTGGTGGAAAAATGATTCAATGTGAAGATGAAATTGCAGCCATAAATTATGCACTTGGTGCTTCATATGCAGGAGTTAAATCAATGACAGCAACTTCTGGACCGGGATTTTCTTTAATGCAAGAGGCATTAGGATTAGCATCAATGGCAGAACTTCCAGTTGTAATAGCTGATGTACAAAGATGTGGACCAAGCACAGGGGTACCAACAAAAACAGAACAGAGTGATTTATTTGCAGCAATGTATGGTACACACGGTGATTGTCCAAAAATTGTTCTTGCACCAATGGATGTTGCAGATTGCTTTTATCAGACAATTAATGCATTTAATTTTGCAGAACAATATCAGGTTCCCGTTATAATTCTTTCAGATGCTTCACTTGGTCCAAGAAGAGAATGTGTTGATTTAATAGATATTGAGAATATAAAAATTGTTAATAGGCAAAAACCTAATTTAAAAGAAGGCGATGTATATAATAGATATCAAGATACTGAAACAGGTATTTCGCCAATAACATGCCCAGGTGATAAATATGGAGAACATGTTATAACTGGTCTAGAGCATACAGAAGCTAATGCACCAACTCCTGATCCAAATGTTCATAGGCAAATGACTGAAAAAAGATTCAAAAAATTAGAAACAGCAGCAGGTCAGTTTTCAAAAGCGAAGACATATGGTGATGATGATGCTATAATTGGTATTATAAGTTGGGGTTCAACCTCAGGTCCTGTTTTTGAAGCAATAGATAAAGCGGCTGCAAAAGGTATAAAAGTTCAAGCTTTATATCCAAGAACTTTGTATCCGCTTCCAACGGACTGGATAAAAGGCTTTATAAAAAATAAAGAAGTTGTGATTGTAGTTGAAGCAAACTATAATGCTCAGTTTAAATCTACTATTGTAGAAAGGTGTGCTCATATAAATAAAGGAATGGAAGTATTAGAATTCCTTAAGTATGATGGAACCCCTTTCACTCCTGAAGAAATATTTGAAGAAATAGAAAAAGTTGCAAAACTTCAAGAAGAAAGAAATCAACTTTCTACAAATAAACATACTCATTTTTAATAAGAGGAAAAAACATGGAAGCAAATGATTATAAAGGAAGAGTAAAACCATCTTGGTGTCCGGGTTGTGGTAACCACGCAGTTTTAATGGCACTAAGAAAAGCAATGGCAGAATTAAACTATCAAACACATGAAACAGCAATTGTTTCTGGTATTGGTTGTTCTAGCCGATTTCCGTTTTTTATGTCTACATACGGATTTCATACTATACACGGCAGAGCATTACCTGTTGCGATTGGTCTAAAACAAGCAAAACCTGAAATAAATGTTATTGCAGTTGGTGGTGATGGTGACGGATTAAGTATAGGCGGTAATCATTTTATTCATGCCGGAAGAAAAAATCCAAATATTACATATATTATGATGGATAATGAAATATATGCATTAACAAAGGGACAATGTTCTCCAACATCAAGACAAGGTACAATTACAAAATGCAATCCATATGCTTGGACTGCTGATAGATTGAACCCAGTATTAATGGCATTATCTTTTAATGCATCATATGTTGCAAGAGGTCATTCAGGAAATGTTAAACAAGTAGAAGAACTTATTTTAGGCGGATTGAAACATAAAGGATTTTCATTCATACACATAGTTTCACCTTGTGTTCAATACAATAAAGTTTCTTCTTTTGAGAAAATTAAAGAATTGGTAAGAGATCTACCTTCCGATCATAATATTGAAGATAGAGCAAATGCAATGAAATATGCTTTTGCTCCCGAAGGATTATATACAGGAGTCTTTTATAAATCAGAAAGACCAACATACGAAGAAAGATATCAAGAAGTTATAAAAATAGCAAAAGAAAAAATTTCTGAAAATTATACAGTAAAAGATGTAATGAAACAATTTCAGTAGGAACGTAATATGACAAAGACAAAAAGAATAATTATAACAATATTAGCCTTAATAGGTTTAGCTCTATCTATAGAGTTATGTGTAGTATACTATAATGCAAATTTTGCAATAAATGCAACACCTAGTATCTGCGCAATAAGTGATCAAATAGACTGTGATAGTGTTGCCAAAACAACCTATTCACAATTTTTTGGTATTCCATTGTCTCTATGGGGAGTTATACTATATCTATTCTTTTTATTAATGACTTACGTAGATAAAGTTCAAAATATAAAAGGGTTTGGAATACTAAAGGTTTTTAAGAATCCTACCTCTTATATTTTTTGTATTGGAATTTTTTCTTTTCTAATTTCAATGATATTAGGATCTATTTCCGTATTTAAAATTGATTCAATATGTGTATTTTGTTTTATGACATATTTTGTCAATTTATTAATTGCAATTGCATCTAAAAATAAAGGAATATCAATAGCTGGTGAAATAAAGATTAGCTTTACAGATTTTATTTCTGCATTAAAAGATGGACGAAATACTTTTTGGTTTATATTATTACTTTTATTATTTATATCATGCCTTATTTACACAAGTGTTTCGAATATATTAACACCTCAAATTGCAAAAAAAATTGAATTTGAGAACTATTTTAAGCTATATAATTCGGAAATTGATAAGAATATAATAGGACCAAAAGATGCAAATATAATCATAAATGAATACATGGATTTTAACTGTGGTGGGTGTTTCTTCTCTCAATTATATTTACATAGAATTGTTAATGAATTTGAAAATGTCAAAGTAATACAACATGTTATTCCACTTGAAAAAGAATGCAATCATAATATGAAATTTGAAGGGCACAAAACATCTTGTTTAAAAGCAAAATATGCACTTGCTGCTGCAAAACAAAATAAATATTGGCAAATGGCAGATGTTTTATTTAGTGAAGCACCTGAATCTGAAAAAGAAATTATTGAAGAAGCAAGACTACTAGATCTTGATATTAAAAAATTAAAAGAAGATGCACACAGTGAACAAATTAAAAAAGAGATACAAGATACAATAAAATTTGCTGATTCACAAGATATAACAGGCACACCTACATTTGTAATCGGTGTTAATAAAATACTTGGAATTAATTCGTATGGTGATTTCAAAAAATATATAATAGAACAAGGTGGTAAAGAAAAAATTAACCATGACTAAAGATATACTTGTTCATTCTTGTTGTGCAGTTTGTAGTGCATATCCAATAGAGAAATTACGAGAATTAGGATATAATCCTGTTTTGTACTTTTTTAATCCGAATATTTTTCCGCAAGAAGAATTTGACAGACGATTAAATGAATTAATCAAATACGCGAAAAAAAAAGATGTTAAATTAATTATAGAAAAACAAAATTCAGAAGATTGGTACAATGCAATAGCCGGCCTTGAAAATGAACCGGAGAAAGGGAAAAGATGTTTAAGATGTTTTGAATATAGACTCTTATATACAGTTTTAAAGGCTTTTAAACTAGAGTATGAATATTTTACAACTACACTTACAGTTAGTCCGCATAAAAATTCAAAGACGATTTTTCAAATAGCAAATGAACTTGCAAGAAAATATGAACTTACTTTTCTAGATATTGATTTTAAAAAAGAAAATGGCTTTCTTAAAACAATGCAAATTGCGAAACAAGAAAACTTTTACCGCCAAAATTATTGTGGCTGTGAGTTCAGTATGTTTCATTAGATAGAAGTTTTTCTTTTTCTTTTCTTTTTAACTTTTTTATTCTGGATTCTTCTCTCAAAGCATCTTGCTTTAATTCAAATTCTCTTACATAAACAAGTTTTAATGGTTTATTAGCCCTCGTAAACTTAGCGCCATTACCTTCACAATGAAGTTTATATCTTCTTTCTACATTATTTGTATATCCACAGTATAGTTTGTTATTTACTGTTAAAATAATATAAACATAGTATTTCTTTATGTTATCAGGCATTTAACAAAATTTCATCCAATATATTTAATATCTTATTATAGTTTAGCTCTGTTATAAGACTGTGTCTATATTCAGCACCTTTTCTAATATTTCTGATATAAGCCGGATAGAATTTTCTAAAAAACTTTATACCAGTTTCTTCTCCTCTGAAAGAAATTTGAAAATCTAAATGTTTTTTAAGCATTTTTATTCTTTCTTTTAAATCAGGTTCTGGTATTAGTATGCCATCATTTAAGTATTTTTCAATTCTGTATATTAGAGATAAATCACCCATAGCTGCTCTTCCAATTGCAATGCCATCAGCCTTAGATATTTCAAGACATTTTTTTGCAGTTTCTGGGCTAATAATATCACCGTTTGCAAAATAAGGTATATCAATTTCACCTTTTAATTTCGCTAATTCATTCCAATCAGCTATACCTGAATACATTTGAGCACGAGTTCTTGCATGAACTGTAACGGCACTAGCTCCTGCCTCTTGCATTAATTGGGCAAACTCAACAAAATTTTTACTATCTTGGCTCCACCCCAATCTAAATTTACAAGTAACAGGAATATTAACCGCTTCTTTTACTGCTACAACTATATCCTTTGCTAACTGAGGATTTTTCATTAAAGAACATCCATCATTTCCATTTACAATTTTTTTTATTGGACACCCCATGTTTATATCAATTATCGTTGCTTTATTTTCTAATATTTTTGCCGATTTAGCCATTAAATCAGGCTTATGTCCTTCTATTTGAAAAGCAACAGGAGCTTCTTTCTCATTTGTGAAAGAAATATTACAATCTGGTCTTTGTACTAATGCTTCAGAACTAATCATTTCTGTTGTTAAAAGACAATTATAAGAATATTCTCTTATTAATTGCCTAAGCACAAAATCTGTAATTCCTGCTAATGGAGAAAGTGAAACACAGCTTTTTATTTCAACATTACCAATCCTTATTTTTTTCGAAACAGCTGTTATTTCCATTATTGAATCTCTTTTATTCTTGTTTGTGCATAGTTTTTATAATCATTGTCCTCATTTGTCAGATCAATGTATTTTTGATAATTTTCTTTTGCAGATTGATAATTGTTCAACGCATCATAATCAACCCCCAAGGAATAATATGCAATAGTCATTTCCGGCGCATATTTTAATGTTGATTTATAATCTGCAATTGCTTTTTGATAATTATTTAAAGCATCAAATGACATAGCTCTATAGTAATAAACTGTTGCATTAGTTGGTGTAATTCTTAAAACTTTATCAAATAAACTTATAGCTTCATTATATTTTTTTTCATCATACATTTGAATTGCTTGAGTTAATATGCCTTCAGTCTGTTTTGAAGATATATAATCTGAAAGTTCTTGCGCTTTTGTATTTGAAGGATTTTTTGTTAGCGCAATTTTTATATATTGACTTGCTTGTTCAAAATCATTTTGATTTGCATATATTGAAGCAATGTAGAATGGAAGGTCACTATTATTAGAATCTAAATCCATTGCTTTTTTATAAAATTCAATAGCTTTGTCATTATTTTTTAAAGATTGATAAGATGCTGCAATCCCTATTAAAGAATCTACCGTCGCAGGAGTTATTCTCATATATTCAGATATAGCACCTTGATAATCACCGCTTTGAAATGCAGATGATGCTATTGTGTATTTATTTGATGCAAATTCTTTTGCAACAATATCAAATTGTTTTTTTACAAGTTCATTATCAGGTGCAAGAGCTTTTGCTTTTTGAATAATTGAGTATGCATCAGCATAATTTTTCTTTTGTCTGTATGCTTGTGACAAATTTATGTAGGCATCTATTTTTGTATTATCAAGTTTTATTGTCTGCAAGTAATATACTATAGCATCATCAATTTTATTGGCTTTATGAAGTTCATAGGCAAACTCATAGTACGAATTTGCGTCCATAGGGCTATTTTGAACATTTTTATATAAAAATGCAAGAACATCTTCAACAGGCATTGTATCTTTTAATAAATCAAATAATGCAGCTTTAGCGGCTGAATTTTTTGGATCCATATTTAATACATTTTTATACTGTGCTATTGCATCATCATTTCTTCTTAGTTCTTTTAAACATTCAGCTTTATAAAGCATTACATTTGTATTATGCGGTTGAGCTTGAAGAATTGAATTATATGTATTTAATGCTAAATCATACTTCTTTTGTTCTTGATATAAAGTTCCAATATTTATTTTAGTATTAATATTTGAAGGATTTAGAGCCTCTGCTTTTTGATATTCTGTTAAAGCTTCAGCATATCTTTTTTGTTTTTGATACACAACACCAAGATTTGCGTGAGCTTCAGCATCTTTCGGTGATTCATCAACTTTTTTTTGCCATATTCTTTCTAATGAAATAAGAATATCATCTCTTTCTGCAGATGTATCAAGTACATAACTATATTCTTTTAAAGATTCTGAAAAATTATTTAATTGTTCATATGTTCTTGCCAGTTTCAAATGTACGTCTGTATTTTTAGGATCAGAAGCTAAAGCATTTTTATAGAATATAAGTGCTTTTTCCGGTCTGTTAAATATTTTATATATATCACCAATTGCACAATTGGCTTCTACTTTGTAATTAGGACTGTTTAATAATTGATAATAGTCATAAGCTGCTGCTGCAAATTCGCCTTTTGTCCTTTGTGTTTTTGCTAAGTTTAGTCTTTCACTATCAGATATTTGCTTTTTTTCAATTATAGACAGATTTTTTTCGGTTCCTGCAATTACTTGTGCAGAAGCAAAAGAGCTGTCAGAAAAATATTTTGTAAAAAATAAAGCAGACTTTAAGTCAGATATAGCCTTATCTGTAGCCTTTACAGTGTTATTGTAGTATTCTGCTCTCATGTTGTAAGCATTTGATAATCCAATAATAGAAGAAGAATCCATTGGATTTGTTCTTATAGCTTTTTTAAATTCATTTATGGCACTTGAATATTGAGAATTTTTTAAATACTTATTACCTTGTATATAGTTTGGATTTTCTTGATAATTATCATCATATACTGTTTGAGAAAAAGCATAGTTCTGGATAGTAATAAATAATATAAAAATACTCAGAAGTTTTTTCATAATCGACTAGGCTCCCTTAATGTTCATGTTTATTTTATACCAATAAAGAGAATATGCATATAGTTATATGTAATATTTATTAGTTTATATTAGTTGTGATAATTTATTGTAAAGAAATAGATAGAATATAAAAAAGCTTTTATAATAATTTTATTTAGAAAGGTTAATAATGTTAAAAACTATAATTTTAATTTTATTCCTATTAGTTTTTTCTCAAAATGTTGTTTTTTCATATGATGAGGAATATATACCAAAGTCAGAATTTAAAAAAGCATATATTGAATACAATAAGAGTTTAAATGATAAACCTGATGCTCTAGATTTTTTTAATATGTGTAAAGTTGTGTATTATCTAAATGATAGTAAATTAGCGAAGTCATATTGTAATATTGCTTTAAATAAAATTGATGAACAAAAAAATCCAGATATGGCATTGCGTTCTGATATTTTAACTTTTATGGGAATTTTATATTCAAGTACATATAGAAATAATGACATTACTTTTGATTATTATAAACAAGCTATAAAAATCAAAGATACTCTTATGAATCCTGATGAATATGAACTTGCAAATTTATATATGAATTTAGGTTATGCTTATTTTAATACTAATTTAACAGATTATGCTTTTAATTATTATAATAAAGTGCTCAAAATTGCAGAAATAAAGAATGAAGATAGATTTTATTTATTATTAGCAGATACTTATAATAAGTTAAGTTTATTAGAGGAAAAAAATAAAGATGTTATTAAACAAAAAGAATATTTAGAAAAAAGTTTAGTTGAAATTGAAAAACCAAATATATATATTAACCATTTGTTAAAAGCAAAAATATATTTAAACTTAGCAAAATATTATGACAATATTGAAAAAGATAAAACAAAAGCACGAAATTATTATAAAAAATATGTTATTGAAAATGCATTTTTTCCGGATAATAAAATATTAAATATTTCAGATTTTGATAGTTTATCATTAGAAGAATGTAAAAAGAAGTTAAATGAATATCCTTATGATATTTATACAAATATTATTATGGGTTATTTAAATATAGGGATAAATGATGATTTATCTGAAAAATATTTTAATAAAGCTATATCAATAAATCCTGAAAATCCATATATATACATAGCTATAGCTCAGGCCTATTTAAATAAATACAAAGTAACAAATAATAAATTATATTTATTAAATATAAAAAATAATATGAAACAAGCGGAAGGAAGAGCTTATTTTTCAGAAGATATATATTTTAAACTTTTAAATATAAGTTTACATATTAACTCCAATGGCATGGCAAAAAAGTATATGAAAGAATATAAAAAATGTAAGCAAGAATAAAAAAATAATGAATGTCCGTGAAAAATTTTACAGTGATGGAAATAAGTAAAAAAACTTGTTAGAGTGTGCTTGTATCAGTAGAAAAACAAAGATGATTGTGTTTTTAAAAGGTGAGTAATTTAATAGCGAGGATGTGGCGGTAAGAAAGTGCGATAATAGATTCGTTAAGTATGAAATAACAAAACAGTAAAAAAATAAAAACATGATATAATTAGTAAAAAGGAAATTAATAGATATAGAATAGGAGTAAAGGATGAGTGCAGGATCTTCTGTAATCAGCACAGCAAGGTTGGATGAAATTATCCAATCGTTCGGTGGTAAAAAATCTAATTTAATTGCTATTTTGCAAAAAGTTCAAGAAGTATATCGTTATTTACCTGAAGATGCAATGATTTATATTGGTGAAAAGATAGAAGGATTGTCACCCGCAACAGTTTTTGGGGTGGCAACTTTTTATGCACAATTTTCATTGGAGCCAAAAGGTAAATATGAAATTAAAGTTTGCGATGGAACAGCATGCCACGTTAGAGGTTCAATGCCTGTTTTAAATACAATCAGGGCTAAACTTAATATGAAAGACAAACAACTTACAAGCGAAAATGGTTTATTTTCATTAGAAACTGTAAGTTGTTTAGGTGCTTGTGGACTAGCTCCGGTTGTAGTTATAAATGATAAAGTTTACCCTCAAATGACTTCTGATGCAATAACTATAATATTGGATACATTAATTCAGGAGGATGAAAAATAATGGAAAAGTGCAGTTTAAATATAAATATAGAGTTTGAACAAAGAAAAGCAAAAGAGTTAATTAAATCTCAAGGATTAAGAGTATTAGTTTGTGCTGGTACAGGTTGTGTTGCTAATGGTTCATTAAAGGTAATTGAAAAGTTTAAAGAACTTGGTGCAAATGTATCTATATTAACAGACTATGATAAAATGACTGTTGTTCCAACCGGCTGTCACGGATTTTGTGAACAAGGGGTTTTGGTTGTTATTCCTGAAAAAAATGTTACATATGTAAAAGTAAAAGAAAAAGATGTTGAAGAAATCTTTGAAAGTCATATAAAGAATAACAAAATTGTCGAAAGATTATTATATGTTGATCCTAAAACATATCAACATGTTCCTGACGACGAACATATTAATTTTTATGCAAAACAAACAAGAACAGCACTTGCGAATTGCGGTAATATAAATGCGGAATCTATAGATGAAGCTATTGCAGTTAGAGGGTATGAAGCATTAGCAAAAGTTATTGAAGAAAATAATCCTGATAATGTAATAGAAACTATAGAAAAGTCAGGTTTAAGAGGTAGAGGCGGCGGAGGTTTCCCTACCGGAAGAAAATGGAAATATACGGCTGCAAACAGAGGCGGTAAATCATATATTGTTTGTAACGGAGATGAAGGTGATCCGGGCGCATTTATGGATAGAAGCGTTATGGAAGGTGACCCTCATAAACTTCTTGAAGGTATGGCTATAGCAGCATTTGCTATTGGCGCTGATGAAGGTTATATCTATGTAAGAGCTGAATATCCTTTAGCAATTAAACGTTTAAGAAAAGCAATAAAAGATGCGGAAGAAAGAAACTTCTTAGGCAAAAATATTATGGGAAGTAACTTCTCTTTAGATATTCATATTAAAGAAGGGGCAGGTGCTTTTGTTTGTGGTGAAGAAACAGCTTTAATTGCATCTATTGAAGGTGAAAGAGGAATGCCAAGACCAAAACCGCCATTCCCTGCAAATAAGGGTTTATTTGGCAGACCAACTTTAATAAACAACGTAGAAACACTTGCAAATGTACCAGTTATTATATTAAAAGGTGCTGATTGGTTTTCACAAATGGGAACAGCAACTTCAAAAGGAACAAAAACATTTGCATTAACAGGTGATGTAAATAATACAGGTTTGATAGAAGTTCCAATGGGTACAACTTTAAGAGAAATCATTTTTGATATCGGTGGTGGTATGAGAGATGGTAAAAAATTTAAAGCTGTTCAAATCGGTGGTCCATCAGGAGGCTGCTTAACAGAAGAACATCTTGATATTCCAATGGACTATGATAACTTAATCAGAGCAGGTGCAATGGTTGGTTCAGGCGGTCTTGTTGTAATGAGTGATAAAACTTGTATTGTTGAAGTTGCAAGATTCTTTATGAATTTTACTCAACATGAAAGTTGCGGAAAATGTGTACCTTGCAGAGAAGGTACAAAAAATCTATTGAAAATACTTGAAAAGATTGTTGCCGGTAAAGGTGAAATGAAAGATTTGGATGAGTTAGAAGAATTGGCTCATGTAGTAAAAGACGGTTCATTATGCGGACTTGGTAAAACAGCTCCAAATCCTGTACTTTCAACATTAAAATATTTTAAAGATGAATATATTGCTCACATAAAAGACAAAAAATGTCCTGCCGGAGTTTGTACAGCAATGAAGAAAGTTGTAATAAATGAAGACTTATGTCGTGGTTGTACAAAATGTGCAAGAGTTTGTCCTGTTGGTGCTATTGAAGGAACTGTAAAAAATCCGCACCATATAAATCAGGAAAAATGTATTAAGTGTGAAGCTTGTTTGACGAATTGTCCGTTTAGAGCAATAGTCTTAGAGTAATAGAATAAGGATAGAATTATGACAGATAATAAAACATTATTTATAGACGGAATGGAAGTTGAATTTTCTGATGAACCTAATTTGTTAGAAGTAATAAGAAAAGCAGGCTTAAATGTTCCAACATTTTGTTACCGTCCTGATTTAACTTCGTTTGGTGCTTGCCGTATGTGTGTTGTTGAAATTGAAGGACGCGGTATTCAATCATCTTGCACAATGCCTCCTGAAGCAGGTTTGAAAGTTCATTTAAATACTGATCGAGTAAGGAAAATTAGAAAAACAGTTTTAGAATTATTATTGGCAAATCATAAATGTGAATGCTTGACTTGTGATAAATCAGGTAATTGTGAACTTCAAAAGTATGCAATGGAATATGGTATTACAGATATTAGGTTTCCCAAACTTGAAAAAGAAGATTATTTGCCTGTTGATGATTATAATCCTTCTATTGTTAGAGATCCTTCAAAATGTATATTGTGCGGTGCTTGCGTAAGAGCTTGTTCTGAATTTCAAGGTCACAGTGTACTCGGATTTGTAAACAGAGGCTCTAATACAAGAATAGAACCTATGAACGGTAGATTTTTAAGTCAGGTTGATTGTGTATTCTGCGGACAATGTCAAGCAGTTTGTCCTACAGGTGCTTTAACAATAAAGTCAAGTATAGATGCCGTTTGGGAAAAAATAAATGATTCAACAAAAAAAGTTGTAGTCCAAATAGCACCATCAGTTAGAGTTGCATTAGGTGAAGAATTTAACTTAGAGCCCGGTGAAAATACAATTGGTAAAATATACGCAGCGGCGAGAAGATTAGGTTTTGATTTGATTTTTGATACTAATTTTTCTGCTGATTTAACAATAATGGAAGAAGCTAACGAATTTGTTCAAAGATTAACAAAAGGTGAGAATTTGCCTTTATTTACATCTTGCTGCCCTGCTTGGGTAAGATATTTAGAAACTCAACATCCTGAATTACTTTCTCATTTATCAACTTGCAAGTCTCCACAAGGTATGTTGTCTCCTGTTTTAAAGGAATTTTTACCAAAATATTATGAAGGCTATAAAAAAGAAGATATTGTAGTTGTTTCAATTATGCCTTGTACTGCAAAAAAATACGAAGCTATAAGAGAACAATTAATAAATCAAACTGATTTTGTTCTTACTACAAAAGAATTTGCAAAAATGATAAAAGCAGCAGGTATTGATTTTAGAAAGTTAAAAGAAGAAGCAGCAAATTCTCCATTTGGACAATATACCGGTGCTGCAACTATTTTCGGTGCGTCAGGCGGTGTTGCTGAAGCTGCAGTAAGAACAGCATACAACATGGTAACAGGTGAAGAACTTTCAAATGTAGATATTAAAACCTTAAGAGGTGTCGATGCTAAATCAAGAACAAAAGATTTAGTTGTTGATATAAAAGGTACATCTGTTAAAGTTAGAGTTGTATCTACATTAAAAGAAGCTGAAAAATCTTTAAAAGAAATTCAAGCTGGAACATCTGATTTTCATATTCTGGAAGTAATGGCTTGCCCGGGAGGCTGTGTAAATGGAGGCGGTCAACCAATCAGCTGTTCTGATTCTTCTATTAAAGAAAAAAGAGCAGAAGGCTTATATGAAGAAGATAGAAACTTGGAATTCAGACGTTCACATCAAAATCCTGACATTATAAAACTTTATAATGAATGTTTAGGAGGTAAACCAGGTAGTGAAATTGCACATCATCTGTTGCATACTACATACTCTGATAAATTCAAAGGTTCTTATAAGGATATTTAAGTATAGATATTACTTAGATTAAAAGAAGTCATTAACATTTTAGTTAATGATTTCTTTTATTTGGGTAGTATATAAATATGCTAAATTTAAAGAATGAGTATCTTAATAATGTTAAGCTTTGTCAAGTGCTTGAGTATGGAAAATCCAGAATATTTTCTGGACCAATTCTTTTATATATCATTATAAATATTTTACTTTTATATCTAGT
>DVJT01000104.1 GCA_018716565.1 Candidatus Avigastranaerophilus faecigallinarum
GATTCATAATAGCAAATGGTATTAAAGTTAGATCTGGATAAAATATTCCTAGCGGATATCCGATACTTTTAAAATCAAAAGTATAGATATAGGGATGCATATTCCCTCTCGCAATATTTAAGGATAATTCATTAATTCTTCGGAGATGAAAAATCATATCCCAACCAAAATTAAACCCATTTTGTTTTACAAAAGGAACTACAAACAAACAAGCTAAAATGATATAACCAATTATAAAAATCAATTTCTTTTTCATAAGTTCTTACTTTCTTTTAAACTCAACTTAAACTATAGCTTTTCCTTGGCATAAACGACAATTATTAATAACCAAGCTACTAGAGATATTAATCCGCAAATATAAAAACCTAATCCTGGATTAAACCCGACTTTAATAGTTAACTTTTCATTTCCCACTCTATTTTTAGGAATCAAAACTGTTCCTCTTTCGCTAGTTAATGCTTTAATCCTTTTACCATTTACTTTTACAAAAGTACCATTATACATAATTACTGGTAAATTAATACTACGTTTTTTATTTACTTTTAAGTGGTATGTTAGTGAATTAGGAAGCATATTACTCTTTACATTTTTAACTTTTTCCTTCTCAACAAATGTAGTCTGATTAATTATAGATTCTGCATTATTATTTTCTAATGACCTTCTAGGAAAATAGTCTGTTTCCCCCCAAGGAATTAGATAATTAAATTGCCTTTCATAATTATTAACATTCAAAACTGAAAAAGGAAGTTTGATATTCACATTTTTTTGAGAAAGGTTTGACGGTTCGCTAAATTTTATATAATTAACCATTACACGTAAACTACTGTAAAAAGAAACAATCGTAATAATAAATATAAATATAAAAATAAGTCTTTTAACTCTCACATTTCTTAATTTATACCAAAAAAGAAAAAGAATTTTAGATCCTACTATCGATAAAAATAGCGATGAATATCCTAAATATCTAGATGGCAATTGTATAATCCCCAATAACGTATTACGAACCAAATACCATGGAAAAATACTTGTTGATACTAAAAGTAATGACACACCGAAAAAATATATTATTATCAAAATCTTATCATCTTTTATAAAATACCAACCTATTAATACAATAATAAATAATCCAAATCCTATACTACTTCCAGCAATATTATTTAGTGAGTTATCCACAACATTAGATAAATCATTCAATTGGTCAAGCAATATTCCAACATTTGTAGAGGAAATATTCTTTCCAATATAGTTTTTCATAAAAATATATATTAACGGTAATGTCAATAATATTGTAAAAAAAGCACTAGTACATAAATCTAATAATCTACTTATAAAAAGTCTCGGTCTAGTAAAAAGATATATTATAAAAATTAGTACAAAAATTTCAATAGTCATTATTACACTAAGTATATGAGTGTATATAAGTAAGGACATACCTATTGCTAATATAGTTACTCCATTCCTTCTACTATCTTTAGAACCAAATATAATCTTATAAACACCCAAAAAAACTATTGGCAAAAAAGTCGTTGCTACAAATTCTCCTAAAGTCCACATTCCCAAATATAATCTATATGCACTCGTTACATACAATAACGAAAAAAATACACTTTGTACTTGACTGTGGGAAAATGATTTCATCGATATGTATGAAATTATGAAGGCCAAATAAGTAACCATCCCATACCATAAGTAAAAAGAGGTTATTGGATTAAAAAATTGCATAAATAATGCCCATGGATACATCATTATATATGGATAAAATAAGAATGATCCACTACCTGTATGACTAAAAGTCTGAGTTGCAATAAACGTTAGAAATGTACCGTGCTTTATATTTCTTGCAAGTTCTTCAATACGAGACGCATGAAAAAGCCAATCTGAATTAGCCATTATTTTTCCAGTATGAGCTAAAGGAAAAACTAAAATAAATGTAAGAACTAAAAAAATAAATAAAGCAATTAAATTATTAAATTGTAAATTAAGCTTTTTCATTTTTATAATTCTCCTTTTTGCTTTTAATACCTAGTTTATAGTGAGATAAACTAAACATCTTAAAAATACATGATCGTATTATATCAATAATAATTGCTCCAAAGAACCAAATACTTGCATATAATATGAGGTTTAGCACCATATTTAAAGGTGTTAACTTTTGTAAAAATAAATATTGTCCAGTAATCAAAAAACTAAAAACTAAGGGATTGGTTTGAAGTAAGTATGCACTAAACGAATGTTTTCCTAAAAAAGTAATAATATTTGACATCATTTTATTCTGAGATTCTATTTGTATAAGAAGCAAGAAAACAAATATTGAGAGTGTTGTTATTAGAGAGAAGTTGTACTGAAATTCTGACATAGCCAGTCCATTTACATCTAGATACACTTTATGAATATGTAAATAATATGATATTCCTACTAAAAAGCACCAATTTATAATTATTATAAAAAATAGAAGAACTTTGCTTTTTAAAATTTTGGGCATCCCAAATCTCTTAAAATATGCTCCATAAATATATAGGATAATTAACCAAAGGCCGCTATACCCCATTGATAGATTAAACATATCATTCTGAGGATTAACAGTTAATACACTTGTTAGTAAAAATACCCCAATTATTAAACGTCGGTAGCTTACCTTTTCTAGTCTACTTAATCCTTTATTTAATATTGGCATTAAAACGAATAAAATCACATACCCATTCCAATACCAATATGCCTTAAAATACGTTGGAAAGAGATTATGTAATATATTATCGGTCGTTAATTGATTTTTTCTAAAAAACCAGAAGTATAAAAGTACTAACCAAGAAAAAAAGAGTACCTGTAACCAAAGATCTACAAACCGCTTAATTCGATGATGAGAGTGTAAACCCACATATCCAGAAACTAATGCAAAAAGGTTCACGGATATAACTGTTAATTCAACTATTACGCGTCCTAAAAAAAGATTTATAGTATTAGTTGGTTGAACGGTCATCCAACTACCATTGAGAAGCAAATGATAATTCATTATCATAAACATGGCGATAACTCTTATAAGATCAATACCAAAAATTCTTTGTTTCAATTTAAATTCCTCCTAAAAAAAGACTGTGATTCTTACTGCACCACAGTCTTTTTCCTTAACTTAATAAATAGTTATTGCTTGACCACCATACTCATTTGCTAACTGTCCCCAACTAATCCATGCATTCCAACCACGATCGTAGGCAGTATGGCCTTCACTATTCGCGCCCCAACCGCCATTACCATAACATGGGTCATATACATGGAACATACCATTATTACGATTGTATCCTAAAATAATCTTACAGTGATTTCGAACACCTCCTGCATCATAAGGTGAGTAACCATAATAAAGAACAGGATGCCCATTTAATACACTATTAGCAATTTGATTAATTGTTGCCCCAGATGAGTCAGTGACTGCTCCATACCAGCGACGTCCATAAGCTGCTAAAGCATTAGGTTGAATTACACGACTAAATCCAGCACCATTATATTGATTGCCAATCTGTCCTCCATTTCCACCCTGTGGAATACCGGCAATAACATTACCTACCCCAGGCCAAATATTACGAATACTTAATAACATGGTTAAAGCTGCTCCTGCACAACCCCAACCAGCCCAAACAGGTGTGAATTGTGAGAAGTATCGAACTCCATGAACTACTCCATTATTATCAGCCCAATAAGTATCCCAATTATTCCAGTAACCGTTACCATTAAAATAAGTATTGGTTAATTTTAAGTAGGTTGTTGGATCAAAAAAGTACAATGATCCATACCAATTTAAGAAACCTGAAACAATACGACCATCACCACCGAACATGTACCAGTTACCCCATTGGGATTGACGATAATCATTGTCTACTCGTAGATAGGTTGTTGGATCAAAGTAATAATATGTGCCTGCCCATTTCTGAACTTGTGTAGCAATACGGCCATCATTTCCAAACAAGTACCAGTCACCCCATTGAGACTGAACATAATTATTGTCTACTCGAAGATAAGTATTCGGGTCAAAGTCATAATACGTATCTGCCCATTTTTGAACTCCAGATAACACAACCCCATTATCTGTTAAATACCAATTATTACCTGCTCCTGTACCATTAGCTGTGATAGTAGGTAAATAGGAATATACTCGACCAGTTGTTGTTTTACCATTTTGATCATAAAACGTCCAACCTTGAGTTTCTTTTTGCCAACCGATTTTTGCTTTAGGAACCGAAGTTGTACTCAGTGGTGATACAGGACCCTTAGTCTGCATAGTAGGATCCTCTAGTTTAGTCTCAACAGTTTTTGAATCTACATTATTACTCGAATTATTCTGATTAACATTCTGACTATCAACTGCTTTAATAGTAGAATTTTCTACAGTTGATGTTTGTACTAGTGACCTTGTTGCATTAGTACTATTTGGATCAATTGTATCAGCATTAGCAGTGGTTAATATTCCCGCAGTCATAGCTGTAATTGTGATGGCCATGAGACACCACTTTTTGCCAGCTTTATATAGTTTAAAATGCTTAAGATTTTCCATAATAAAATACTAGTCCTCCCATAAAATAACACTTATCCCTTAAATATATTACTCCTATATTCTAAATAAATCATTATTTATTTTTTAAAAACCACTGATGTACTTCTTGTAACCTAAATTCAAATTCTCGACGCTCTTTTCTTTGAATTGTATCTAAAATCAAACCACTATAGAATGAAATAATGGCTGCGATTATACAAAAACCACATGTAACTAAGGTCGGCATATTTGCTACTTTACCGGTTAAATGATATGGAATCCAAACATGAGGAATAAAAAATGCAGCTGCAATTATTGTCAAAAATAGGGCAAATATACCATAAAATTTAAAAGGTTTGTAGTTTCGATAAAGTGTAAAGATTAGCCAAAGAACTTTAAACCCATCGGAAAAGGTATTTAGTTTTGATTCACTCCCAGCGGGACGATCGCGGTATTCAATAACATGATTAACAATTGACATATTATTTACAATTGCAAAAATACTCATTTCTGTTTCAATTTCAAATCCTTTTGACAATACCGGATAAGTTTTAACGAATTCAGTACTAAACGCTCTATAACCAGTCATAATATCGCGAATATCGTTTTTGAAAAAGAAATTAATACTTCCACGAACTAATTTATTACCAATCCCATGAAATGGCCGCTTATTCTCTTCAAAGTAGCTTGAACTTAGCCGATCGCCTACTACCATATCATACTTTTTATCCAGGACATAACTAGCCATTGTTGGAATTTCTTCTGCTGGATAAGTATCATCTCCATCAATCATAATATAGCATTCAGCATCAATCTCTCGAAACATTCGCCGAATAACATTACCTTTTCCTTGCATATATTCATGACGCACTACAGCACCAGCTTCCTTTGCTAATTTAGCTGTACTATCAGTGGAATTATTATCATAAACATATACTGTTGAATTTGGGATGTTCTTAAGTGCCTTTTTACAATCTTCAACTACTTTCTTTATTGTCTTCCCCTCATTATAACAGGGTATCAGAACTGCAATTTTATTCATTACGTGACTCCTTTTTATTAACTATGATTTGAAATATTAAACACATTACAGGTAAAAACAAGAAAAGCAATGGATAACTATACCGCTGGCTTCCATTTGAAGGAGATAACAATAAGATCGGAATCTGTATAATTACAGGAAATAACATCAATAAGTACTTGTATGATGTTTTCCCTATTAGGACTAGTATCGTTATAACTAAATAGCCCCAAATGATTAACGATCCATTTAACACCATAGACATAGGCCAAATCTTAGCTATGACATTATATAATAACGATATTATTTTTCTAATTTT
>DVJT01000105.1 GCA_018716565.1 Candidatus Avigastranaerophilus faecigallinarum
TGTCTTTGTTGTTTACATTTAAAACATTTTCAATAAATTTTTGTTTATCTGCTTTGATTAAAGAATCATAAGGATCATTAAAATTACTAGGATATGATAAAGAAATAATATCATTATCAAAATCACTTAAAGTATAATCAGTAATTTTTCGATATCTAAATAAAGATGATGGAGTTATTGCTTTTACGGATTTAATTATTTCCTCAAATTTTTGTTTTTGAATTTCATCACTGTCAAAGCCACTAATAATTGTGTTATAAAATTTTTCAATAAATTCGTTTTTCATAATATCAATACTATCATAAATTTTTAGTAGATTAATTTAATTGTTGTCATGAAGCATATAATAATTTCGTTAATTTTTTAATATGTCGGAATGATAAAAATAAAATAATAAATCTAAATCTTATTGATAATTTAGGGTATCTAAAATTGCAAGTAAAAATAAAATTGCACTTTTTTGCACTTTATTGCACTGGGCTTATTTTAAAACGCCAAGCTGATTTTAGCCTAATGGGTTTAAAAAATTTGTAAATGGAGTGCAAAAGAGTGCAAGAAAAGAGTACTTGAGTGCAAAAAATGTCCCATGCATCTCAATACTAAAAAACAGCCTCAAATCGGCTGTCTGTTTGATTATTTATTAAATTTTTTCCGTCTCAATGTCCCAGAAATCTATTATTACCTGCAAAAAATTTCGCACCCAATAAAGCTTCATAATATATAGATTTATATATTTATACATGCACTCAGTGGACTGGGACCATCAGCCCATATCTATTCAGTTAAAAATGTAATTTATCTTAATTTGTTCTTTTTTAATACCTCCTTATAAACTTTTACATACACATTAATCGCTCTTGTAGCAATAAAAGTCAAGTCATTTGCTCAAAACTTTTTATTAAGAACTTATTAAGAATAAACACCACAAAATTGACAAAGTGTCTGCTATAGTTTACACTATTAATATGAACACGCGAATTGTAAAAATTGCCCAATTAGCAGATGATAAAGCTCCATTTATTGAATGGATGAATTCGCTTGATAAAAATACAAAAATTAGGATACAAAGCAGGTTAACAAGATTATTAGAAAATAATTTTGGAGACCATAAGAAAATAGACAATGAAATATCTGAACTAAGATTTAAGTTTGGGTCCGGATATCGGATTTATTATACTGAAATAGATAATATAATAGTTTTACTTATTAATGGTGGCGATAAATCAACACAAAGTAAAGATATCCTAAAAGCAAAAAGTATACTTCAAGAATGGAGAAACTTACAATGAAAGAATTAAAACATACAATAGATTTAGAAAATTATATAGTTAACGACTTAAAAACTGATGAAGATATAAAATTATATCTAAATACAAGTTTAAAAGATTATATTGAAGATGGCGATTTTAATTCTTTTTATCGAGCATTAGAAATTGCCATCAAATCAAGAAATTCAATTTCAGGTTTTGCAAAGAAAATTGGGATGTCCAGAACTCATTTATACAGTTTATTTAAAAATGAAAAAGAACCTAAATTTTCAACCATTGTAAAAATATTCCATGAATTAGGTTATGAATTAGAAATTGCGTAAATATCCTAATCTTATTGATAATTTGGTGTATCTCAATTTGCAAGTCAAAATAAAATTGCACTTTTTTGCACTTTCTTGCACTGGGCTAAAACAGGCTTTGTGAGCAGGATAGACCCTAAAATAAATTCATGGTGACAGAAAATTAGTGCAAAAGAGTGCAAGAAAAGAGTACTTAAGTGCAAGAAAAGACCCATACATCTCAATACTAAAAAACAGCCTCAATCGTACTGTCTGTTTGATTTTTTATTAAATTTTTCTCGTCTCAATGTCCCAGAAACCTATTACCTATTATCTATATTTTATCTTACACGTTTAAATATAATAGTTGATTCACCGGCAAGTCTTATTGGAACATTGTTTACATTATCAGAGTGAATAACACTTGAGTTAGCAAAATTACCTGTTCCACCATATTTTTTATCATCGGTATTTAAAATTTCTACCCATTCACCTTCCGGGAATTTAATATAATATTCAGCTGCATTGTATCTTGGGTAATCTGAATCATTAAAATTGGTAACTGCAAATATTTCATTTCCATTATCAAAATCTTTTGAATGAGTAGCAAATACTTGTGAAGCCTGATGTTTTACTGTATTTTCAGCTATTATTACACCATTTGTTAATGCTGAATTTTCAGCATTGATACTATTTAGATCTCTTGTCAGATTTCTAAATTCATTCATCATTGTTCTTCCATTAGATGAATATTTTATATTACCGAATGTTGATTCTTGAAGAGCAGGCTGCCCTGGTTGATATCCTTTTTCTACATACAAATAATCTTCATTTTTAACAGACTCAAATTCTCTAAAAAATCTAAACGGTGTCAAATCAGCTCTTTCATCTCCTTGGAATATCATTTTAGGACCAGGAATTGAATATGTTCTGGCTAACGCCATTTTGTTCTTGTCAAAACTTCTTGTATATGCCATTTTCAAGCTATCAAACGTAATACCTGAATTTTTTTTGATTCCATTAGGCTCAAGTACTTCATCCTTAAACGCTTGTTCCATAATACTTATCCATTTCTTATAATTTATCTTTCCTGTATTATAGCGATCAAGTTTACCGGTTTGAAGAAGAATAGCAAGTTTTTCTGCAACGAACTGCGCTTTTTGTAAAGCTACTGTCCTTGTGGCATCTTCTATACTTGTACCATGTTTTTCTTTTAAAGACAGCGCCCTTTTTTTATCTTCATCACTAAGCATAATATGGTCATTTAAATGAAGCATAGGAACCATTAATTTTGCAAGCAATCTTGAACCTTCAAAATTACCGATTTCATCATGGCTCATAACATATTTGACTCTATCCTGAGAACAATAACAAGCCTTCTCAAATCTATCCAAATTTATAATACCATACAATCCATCTTTCAAAGTATGATAATAATTGAAATCCCATTCACTATCATAACCAAGACGACCTATTGAAGTTTGTCCATTTGAAATATTTTCTATAGCATCACAGTGAACTTTTTCAGATTGCCCAATACCACTTTCAAACGGTTTTAAGGGATTCACAACTCTTTTATCATGCGGTTCCTCATAATTATCCCAAAAGTTCCCACTATCATCTACACTAATAGAACTTCTTCCATCTTCAGCAATTAAAAATGCATCAGGTTTATGGTAATTAATTTCAGCAGCAATTTGTTTCATTGTATAATCTGATTCCATAAACTTTGTCATGTCTAATCTTAGACCATCACAATGGTAATTATCTATCCAGTTCATTGCTGCATTAACAATATAATCTCTGACATATCTGGAATTTTGACCTTCAAAATTAAATGCTTCACCAAAGCAGTTGTTTCCTTTTATATAAGGACCTGTCTTTAATAATGTTGCACCATCAGGTCCTAAATGATTCGGAACCATATCCATAATTACATTTAAACCTTGTTCATGTGCAAAATCAATTAAAGATTTCAATGCATCAGGACCACCTAAATGCTCAGATGGTGCCATTTTATCAACACCGTCATAACCCCAATTAAATGAATAAGTATTTTCTACAGGCATAATTTCGATAGCATTAAAACCTAGCTGAGGCAAAGATTTTATAATTGCTTTCGCTCCTTCAAAATCACCTTTTTTTGTCAAACTTACAGTATTAAATTCATATATTCTTGCAGAATCAACTGTTGCCAGCTGATTTTGTTTATTTGCAAGTCTTGATATTCTATTTTTATTATTTCTATACCAATCTTCATCATTCCATTCATATAAAGAATGATCATAAACAGTAGATGCTCCAAGTAATTCTTCTTGTCTAAAAGAATATGGATCTTTTACATGAACAATTTCTCCATTACCCTTATATAAAGTATAGTAATACTTATCTCCATGTGATACTTCTCCAGCCGGAATTTTTTTATCTGTTGAAAAAATTCCATTTCCCATATTTTTTAACTGATATGTTTTTTTTAGATTTTTATTATTTCTTTTTTCAACAGTTACTTCAACTTTTTTTGTATCGGGATAAGTTAATATTTTAAATGAAGTTTCCTTTGTATTAGGATCAACAACTGCTCCCCAACTTTTATGTTCCGCCCATGTTCTACCAAAAGAAACGGGTTTATAAAAGACATTAGAAATCAGATTATTTTGAGCTTTTGAAAAAGAATTTTCACAATTAGTTTTCTTTGATGAAAAGCTATTTTTCTGCAAAATATTTATTGAATTAATACCATTAACTTTCACAATTCAACCCCAACCAAACACATAACATATAAGTCTATTGAAACATATTTTATGCTATTTTTACAAAATTTGTAATAAAAAGTTTACATTTTTCGTTTGATTTTTTTTGAAAAATTTATTAATATTTTTAAATAATGAAAAGGAGAATTATATGCCAGAATTAAGAGGAAGTAAAACAGAAAAAAATTTAATGACAGCTTTTGCAGGTGAATCACAAGCAAGAAATAAATATACATATTATGCTTCTCAAGCAAAAAAAGAAGGATTTGTTCAAATCAGCAAAATTTTTGAAGAAACGGCAAATAATGAAAAAGAACACGCAAAAATATGGTTTAAATATTTACACAACGGTTCTATTCCTGAAACCCTTAAAAATTTAGAAGATGCCGCAGACGGAGAAAACTATGAATGGACAGATATGTATGCAACTTTTGCAAAAGAAGCAAAAGAAGAAGGCTTCGATGATTTAGCTGTTCTTTTTGATATGGTTGCAAAAATAGAAAAAACACACGAAGAAAGATATAGAAAACTTTTGGAAAGTGTTAAACAAGACAAAGTTTTCATACGCGATAAAAAAATCGTTTGGGAATGTGCAAACTGTGGACATCATTTTGAAGGAGAAAAAGCTCCTGAACTTTGCCCTGTATGCAAACATCCAAAAGCTTTTTTCTTTGAAAATGTCATTAATTACTAAAAAAAGACCGCAATTAGCGGTCTTTTTTTATGCAGTTGTTGAGTAAACAACACTAGGTTTTTTAATTGTATTATCAAATAAAACTGGTGTTTCTAGTAAGAATTTCTGAGCTTTATATTCAAAATCAGAAATTTCACCGGCTTGATGTTTTTGTTCCAACTCTTTTATTTTTTCAGCTCTTTTTATTTCTTCCCTAACAATTTCTCTTGTACTTTTTTCTTTTGGATTAATACTTAACGGAGTTTGAGGTATATTAATATTATTTAATGCAGTTGTACTCATATTTTCTCCTTTACAAAATAGAATATTACTCACTTACTTATAGATATAAAGTAGTAACCTTTTATTAAATTGATAGAAGAATATCTTTTTGTAAACAAACTTAAATAATAAAACCTACTTGATTACGCCCGTTTTCTTTTGCTTTATATAAACACTTATCAGCATACTCAATAAGTTCTGCAGGCGTTTTTCCATTTTCAGGATAAGTTGAGACTCCTAGACTTATAGTTATATTTACTTCCAATTCCGGAGTTAACTCATATTTTTTCTCCGCTATTATCTTACAAATATCTTGAGCTGTTTTAATAGCTACTTCTTTATTTGCATTATTAAGTATAATTGTCATTTCTTCACCACCATATCTGCAAACAAAATCTTCGGTACGAACATTTCTCTTTAGAGTATTAGCAACATGCTTTAATACCGCATCACCAGCTTGATGACCATATTTATCATTAAATTTTTTGAAAAAGTCTATATCAATTAATATTAAGGAAAACTTAGCTTTATTTTTTTCCGCTTGCATAATTTTCTGTCTTATTTTTTCTTGAAAGAAACGATGATTATATAGTTCCGTCAAACCATCTGTAGTAGCAAGCTTATATGTATATTCAAAATCTCTTGATTTTAAAAGATATTTTATTATAAAGGAACAAATAAATATAAAAATTGAACAAGCTATAGGAATTACCAGCCAAACCCACACATTGTATTTATCCATAACATAAGTTGTAAAATACAAATAAGCTATTGTCAAAAATACAAATAAAACTAATGATACATATACCGATCTTATTCTAAAAACTGTAAAGGCAACAGCAAAAGAAAGCACCAAAGTAATCAATATATTATATGGTAATGATGCTGTATGTATCAAAGAATCATCCAAAATATTATTAAATAAAGTCGCATGAATTTCTACACCCGGTAAATATTTACTTGTCGGAACAGTTTTAATATCTGAAAGTGCAAATACATTAGTTCCTACATAAACAATCTTATCTTTAAACAAATCATTTGGTAAAATAGCTTGTTTACCTTCTTTTTCTGCTTGAATAGACTTAAAGATCTCCCAAAATGAAACATATTTAAATGTTGTATCAACTTCTGTACCGCTTTTACCATACCAGTTTAATATTGCTTCACCATTTTTGGTCAATGGAATTTTCTTATTCCCTAAAATAAGATTATTATTTGAATCAATAACTAAGTCATCTATATTTTGATTTTCATATTTATTTAAATAATCAATTATCATTTTAACTGTCATATACAAATAATAATCTTCTCTTATTTCAGAATAATCAGTCATATCATATCTGGGGTATTTAACCAAAATAGGAACACTTCTTGTATAACCATCATCTGATTTTGGCGTATTGATATGCCCAATATTTTCTGTAGAATTAATAATTTCAGACATAATTATACGGCAGTTTGTATATTTATAAGGAGCAAAATCATCAGATAATACTTTTATATCAGATTTTATTTTTTCATTAATCAATGGAGGTTTTCTTAATTCAAAAGAATAATCATCAAAATTAAATGCAGTATATGTATTTTTATACTTTTTAAATCCTTCAATTAATTTATTATCACTATTAGGAATTCTATTCAAAGATTTTATAAATAACAAATCAAAAGCTACATATTTAGGATTTTGAGCTTGTATATAGTCTAAAATTTCAGCATAAGCATTTCTTGGAATTGGCCAATCACCATATGTTTCAATCAAATATTCATAAGAAGGATCATCAACAGTAACAATTATAATATCTTTATTAACTTGCTTATTCTTAGATATGATATTCTGCCTTATATCAAAAGATTTATTTTCAAGTGTTCTAATTAAATTTTTTGTTTCATTATTTTGAAAAGTAATAAGACTAAAAATACAAATCAAAAGCAAAATAAAAGAAAAAAAGATATCATAACGATGTCTATGTATAAAATTAAAAATTTTGTTCATAAAAGCTCCAATAGATAATAATTAATTATTATCTATTTTGGAAGTTTTTTCAATTTCTTCAATATTCTTCAAAAATATATTATACAAATCGCTAATTTCATCGGGATTAATCAAGAAACCAAGAAGACAACTTTCATTTAAATTCATTAATAATTACCTACCAAACTATATTTATATTTTAACCTTATCAACAGAGTTAACATCAACTTATAGTATGATGATTTATCTCAAAAATATCCGTTATTTATATGAAATTTAAATTAATATTAGAATTCAAATTTTAGATAAAAAGTAATTAGCCACAACTATTGTATTAAAAGGTAATGAATAGAGAGTAGCTAACATATCATAATTCAAAGATAGAAATAATATAAATAAAAAACAGCTATAAAAATAACAGATAAAAAGAAATGTTTGCCTGTACATTTCTTTTATGAACAAGGAGGAAAAATGAAATTAAACAAAATGACACTTGCCGCCGTTGTAACAATCGGTATATTAGCAGGTACAAATGCAGGTTTTACACAAGAAACAGCAACTGAAATGTCAAATGAACATTTGGCAGCTTGCCCTTTGTCTGGATGCCCTTCTCCTGTGACACCACAAACAGCAAAATGCCCAAAATGTCTAAATGATATAGATAGTTGTACTTGTCAACCTAAAAAAGAAGAACCGTGCGACCCTTGTGCAAAGAAAAACGATTGTGACACCTGTAAACCAGTAGCACAAGATTGTAATCCTTGCCCATCGATAGCACAATGTCCACAACCATCAACACCAACTTGTGCAGTATGCCCACAGCCTGCAGATGGCAAAAAATTCCAACAACAAGTTTATGCTTACCCTAATGCAATTTACGGTAATAATCAAGTTGTTGGTGAAAGAAACAATGGTCTATTCTTAGGTGATGATTCAATGGCAACATTTAAAGGTGTACCTGTGGCAGAAGCACAACCGACAACAGTAGGTTGTGGATGTGATGACGGCAGTATGACAGGAGCCGCAGCGCCTTTACCTTGCTTAGACAATCCACCATGTGCAACCGGTATACCTGTAGATAGAAATCCACAAAATATAGATGGAGCAGGCTGTCCGATGCAAATACATACTAACACTAGTATGGAAGCAATAAAAAAATCAATGGAACCTTTTGAATACTCTGCAATGACAGGTGGAGCTGCACCAATTGCAAGCGCATTTGAAGATGTTCCTGATGGTTATTGGGCAAGCTGTGATATAAATACATTAACAGAAAATAATATTATAGCCGGCTATCCTGATAGAACATATAAACCAAGCTTGCCTGTATCCAGAGCAGAAATGGCTACTTTAGTTGTAAAAGGCTTTAATTTAAATGATGATGTATCTTGCGCTACAAATATGTTTAAAGACGTGCCTGAATCACATTGGGCAAATAAAACAATTGCAAAGGCTGTTGCTAATGGTCTAATGACAGGATACCCTAACAATATGTTCAAACCAAATCAGCCAATTTCCAGAGCAGAAGCATTTTCTATAATGGCTAAAGGTATAAATTGTCCTATGGATGAATGTAAAGCTGAAACGGTATTAAGCCAATATTGTGATGGTAATACAGTACCAAACTGGGCAAAAGTACCAGTAGCAAAAGTTTTAGAATCAGGCGGCATATCTGAATTTCCAAATCCTAAAGAAATTGCCCCAAACAAAGATGCCAGCCGTGCTGAAATTGCTTCAATGTTAGAAAATGTCAGAGTTGCTATGGGCTATAGTAAGACTGATGATGTAGCATCTGATTGCGGATGTGAACCTAAAAAAGCATATTACGAAAGCGAAGAAGTAGTAACTATACCTACACTTCAACTTACATTTAATGATGAAATCAGTGCAAAATCCGCTAATGTTGGTGATAGATTCGCTGCTACTACAATTGATTCTGTTACTATTGACGGCGTAGAATTTCCTGCAGGTTCAAGAGTCGACGGTAAAGTTCTTGAAGTAGTAAGACCAACAAAACACTGCCAAGGTGCAATTAAGTTATCTTTCAATACAATTAAATTTGGAAAATGTAAAGCAGAATTACCAAACCAAATCTTGACAGCACAAGTAAACAAGGTAAAAAAACCAAATGCACTTGCACGTATAGTTGAATTCCCATTCACTTGGACAGGTGGTTTACTTGGTACTGTAGGTAGAACAGTTGGCGGTGCTATTGTAAGTGCAAGTAACGCAGTTGAACAAACAGTAAGCGGAATTGGTGTTGGTACAGGTGAAATATTCCAAGGTGAATTTAAAGCTGCAGGTAGAAGCTACCTTGATGTAGGTAAAGCTATTGTTAAAGCGCCTATTGATGCTACAAGAACTGCATTATCAGGTACAATGGGCTTATTCCAATATTCTGCTGATGAAATTACTTATTTAGTTGATCCGAACGGAATGAAAGTTTCTTCAGTAAATCCAAGAGAAAAAGTAACAATTGCTTTTGGATGCAACGAACAATAAGGTAAAATCATTTTCAAAAAAAGGTCTTAGTTAATCTAAGACCTTTTTTTAATTAAACTTTTTTAAAAAATATGTTAAAATTAACATTATTAGAAAAGAGGTTTATATGAAAGATAATACAGAATTTGAAATTGACTGTCCTGCCTGCGGAAAGAAGATGAAAAAAATATATATGCCTGAACAAGGTATAAATATAGATGTTTGTGTAAATGGTTGTGGTGGAATATTTTTCGATAATAGAGAACTTGAAAAATTTGATGAAAACAAAGAAGATATCTCTCCTTTAATATCTGTATTCGAAAATAAAAAATTCAAAAAAGTTGATGAAAATGAATTTAGAACTTGTCCGCTTTGTGGTCAAAAAATGGTCAAAAATTATGCCAGTGCAAAAAAAGAAGTTCAGGTTGACGAATGTTACTCTTGTGGTGGAAAGTTCTTAGACTATGGTGAACTGGAAAAAATAAGAGCACAATATGAAACAGAAGAAGAACGTGCATCTGATGTTATATATGAATTATATTCACAAGTTGGAATAGAACTTGAAGATTTTAAACAAAAATGTGCAAAAAGCAAAATGGATCCAAGCTTTCTATCAAAATTAATTAAAATTAAATATTAAAAAAAAGTCCCTATAATAGGGACTTTTTAATTATTTTATATATCAATCTTTTCCATCAACTCATCAGATATATCAAAATTAGAATATACATTCTGTACATCATCATGTTCTTCTAACTTAGACATTAACCTTAAAATATTTGTTGCAATTTTTTCATCAGTAACTTCAACCGTATTTTCAGCAATTCTTGTTAATTCGGCTGAAGATCCTTTAAATCCATTTTTTTCAAGCATTTCAACACAAGCCTGAAAATCTTCTGGAGCCGTAATTACTTTATAAATATCATCTTCATCGATAACATCTTGAGCATTTGCTTCAATAGCCGCTTCAAATAATTTATCAAAATCAGTATTCTCTTTAGGAAATTCAATAGCACCAACTTGTTTAAACATCCAACCGACACAACCTGTTTCACCTAAATTTCCACCAAATTTAGAGAAAAAACTTCTAATATCTCCGGCAGTTCTGTTTCTATTATCAGTCATTGCCTCAATAAATATGGCTGTACCACCTGCCCCATAACCTTCATATGTTAATTCTTCTACATTATCAGCGCCACCGCCGCCTGCACCTTTTTCAATAGCTCTTTTTATATTATCATTTGGAAGTCCAGCAGCTTTTGCTCTATCAATAGCAGTTCTTAATCTAAAATTACCATTTGGATCTGCACCGCCCATTTTTGCTGCAACGATTATTTCTCTTGAAAATTTTTGAAAAGTAACTCCTCTTGCTGCATCAACGGCAGCTTTTTTGTGTTTAATGGTTGACCACTTTGAGTGTCCTGACATATATTATATCCTTTCATATTTTTTAAGTTTATATTACAATAAAAGTATGGAAAATGAAATAAATATAAACTTGCAACAAGCATTAGATGCGTATAAAGCAACAGATTATGAAAAAGCTGTTGAATCATTCCTTAAAGTATTGGAAGAAGATAAAAATAACCCCAATATTCTTAATAATATTGGATTATGTTATGCAAAATTGGCAAAAGATGATTTAGCTATAGAATATTTTTTAAAAGCCTTGTCTTTTAATCCAAAATCGGTACAAACATATATAAATCTTGCAGATGTATATTATAGAAATAAAAACATTATTGATGCTATAAATTTATTAGAAAATGGCGTAACTCTTATGCCACAAGAAATTGCTTTGAAACATTATTTGTCTCGTTTCTATGTTGAGGACTGCAGATATGATTTGGCAATGGATCAGTTATTTGAAATTTTAGATATTGACGAAGATAATGTTGATGCATATTGGGATTTAGGCAATATACAATTTGAACTGGGTGATTATGATAGTGCTGCCGAAAATTATGAAAATGTATTAGAAAAAGTTACCGATAATGCTGTTTTATATTATCAAACAGCAATAACTTATGAAGCTAATGATAATACAGATAAAGCTATTTCTAATCATTTAAAAGCAATTTCATGCAACGAAAATTTCCATCCTTCTTATAAAAAACTAGGTATTTTATTTTTAGCACGAAATGATAAAGAAAGTGCTATTGAATATTTTCAAGATTATTTAAATTTTGACTTACCTTCTGATGAAAAGAAAAATATTGAAGACATAATTTCTAGAATTAGTAATTAACTATATTCATACGGCTAATAAATTATTTATATATTCAACTGATAATCTATATGTATTATATTTTATTGGATGTTTTATATGAAAAATATAGTTATTTATTCTGTAGATTATTGTCCATATTGCAAAAAAGCAGAAATGCTTTTAAATGAAAAAGGTCTCTCATATCGAAAAATTGATATTACAGAAAATGAAGAAGAATATCGTAATCAATTAGGAGAATATTACGGTATTAAAGGTAGAGTCACTGTACCGCAAATCATAATCGGGGAGAAAAGAATTGGCGGTTATGATGACTTAAAAAGACTGAATGATAATGGTGAATTAGATAAATTATTAGGAATTTAGGTTTTATATGATGAATAAATTTTTTAACTACTACGACTCACTATGTGTGGGAGCAAATACACCAACAGTATTTGCTTTTGACCCATATGTTACCGCAATAAAAGAACTTTTTGTTTCAGAACTTCAACAAATCGTATTTTACATTGAAAAACTAAAAAAACTAGAAATAGATATGTCTGTATACACGGATAAAGTAATTGAATTCATATCAATTCTAATTGTAAATCTTGATTTTAGAAAAGAAAGCTTTTTCGTTATTATGGAAGATTTATACAATAATAAAAAAATGCTTGAAAAAATGTACATTTCAGCGTGCGAGAAAGCTAAAAAAGAACCTGAACTTATTATAGAACAAGAAGAAGATTATTCATCAAGAGAAATTATATTAAAAGCATTAAACGAAAAAGAGAAAAATTTAAAAGAGAAATTTTCAAAAATTAAAATTGAGAAAAATAAAAAAAATCTTTATGAAATAATGATTAATCTTGTACTTAATGCTTGCAATTGTCTGATAGAATTAAAAAACTTAAAAATAGATTTTACTGAGGCCAAAAATGAAGTTTTAAAGTTATTAAATACTACAAATTTTCCTGATTTAACTGATGAAGATTTAATATCAGTTATAAAAAATTTTTCAAAATGTAATTACAAAATTATGCAATTACTATATTCAACTATAATTGAGAAATATGGACCTGTCAGCGAAATAAATGTACCATTATGTAAGAAAAAAGGCAAAGCTATACTTGTTTCAGGAAACAGCTTCCTTGATTTAGAAAAAATACTTACTGCCGTTGAAGGATTGAATATAAATGTTTATACACATCATGAAATGATTAGTGCATTTCAGTACAAAGAATTCAACAAATTTACAAATTTAGTAGGCCACTACCAAAAATCAGACAATAATTTTCAATTAGATTTCGCATCATTTCCCGGACCAATATATATATCAGGAAATGCTGTACCCAAAATTGATGTAATAAGAGGACAAATTTATACTTCAGAAAAATATCCTGCATTTGGCATTGCAAAAATAGAAAATAATAATTTTGAACCTATAATCAATTATGCACTTGATTCTAAAGGATTTGATAAAGATAAAGAAATAAATAAAATAAAAATCGGATACAATGAATCAGAAATTAATGAAAAAATAAATTTAATATCAGATAAATTTCAAAATAAAGAAATAAAAAAAGTTTTCATTATTGGCCTAATAGACCAATTCAATCAATCAAATGAATACATAAATGAATTTCTTAAAAATTGTCCTGAAGATAACTATATTATTTCATTTTCATATAACTTTAACAGGGATAATATATGGCATGTTAATTCTTATTTCGATTTTTCAGTAGTTTATAAAATAATTGAGAAATTAATAGAACAAATACCAACAATAAAAGATGAAATAAGCGTATTTATAACAGATTGTAATACAACAACTATTGCACATATATTTAACTTTATTTATTTAGAAATAAAAAATATTTTTCTTGGACCTTGCTGTCCTAATATTATTAATCCAGTTTTAATTGAAGGACTCTCTAATTTATTTGATATTAAATCTATAACAAACGCTGTTGATGATATTAATTCAATATAAAAAATGAGGAAGCTAACTCTTCCTCATTTTTTATAAATAATCTATTCCACTGGTTAAATGAACATTTAGATTAGTTATATTTTTTATATATTAATACGGCATTATGCCCACCAAAACCAAAAGAATTAGTTAGAGCAACATCAACATTCATTTTTTCGGCTTTGTTTGGAACATAGTTTAAATCAGCAACTTCGTCGTCTAAATTATCCAAATTAATAGTTGGAGGAACAATATCATTGTTTATTGCTTTGATACATATAACCGATTCAGCTGCACCAGAAGCACCAAGCATATGACCGGTTTCTGACTTAGTAGAGCTAACTCTTAGATTTGGATTTGAAGTTCTGTCACCAAAAACATTTGCAATCGCTTTAGTTTCAGCAATATCTCCAAGATGAGTACTTGTACCATGAGTATTAATATATTGAACATCTTTTGGTTCAATTCCAGCATCTTTTAAAGCAAGTTCCATTGCTTTTGCAGCACTTAAACCTTCAGGATGAGGCGCAACTACATCATAAGCATCACCTGTTTGACCATAACCTATAATTTCAGCATAAATTTTGGCACCACGTTTTTTAGCATGTTCTAATTCTTCAAGAACTAAAACACCAGCACCTTCAGCCATTACAAAACCATCTCTATCCTTATCATATGGTCTTGATGCTTTTGTAGGCTCATCATTACGTTTTGATAATGTTTTAGCAGCAGTAAATGCACCTAAGCCGATTGTACAAATTGCAGCTTCACTACCTCCTGCAATTACAGCATCAGCCTCACCATACTGAATTGTTCTAAAAGCATCACCTATACAATGTGCAGCAGTAGCACAAGCAGTAACTATTGCTTTATTTACACCTTTTGCACCAAACTCTATAGATATTTTACCTGCACACATGTCACATATTAGCATCGGGATTGTAAATGGCGAACACTTTGTTGGTCCTTTGTTCAACATAGCCTCATAACTTTTCTCAATTGTATGAAAACCACCTGCAGCACTTCCAACAATAACACCAAGTCTATATGGATCAATATCCGATTCTTTTATACCAGAGTCAGAAACAGCTTCTCTTGCAGCTACAATGGAATACTGTAAGAATTTATCAAGTCTTTTTGCTTCTTTGGGCTCAAAGTAATCAACAGGATTAAAAACAGACTCTTTTATTTCACCACCAATTAAAACAGTATGTCCAGTCATATCTCCCATATTTTCGATTTTGGAAATTGCACTTTTCCCACTTACAACTCCATCCCATAACTTATCAGCACCAACGCCAAATGGAGATACAACTCCCATACCTGTTATTACTACTCGTCTTTTTGTCATTTTATACACCTATAAATATCTTTTTATAATTGAATGAGGAGAACTTGCAAACCAAGAACCCCTCATTAAAATTTTAATTAATTATTGAGCGATTAAGAATTTGCTTCAATGTAATTAACTGCATCTTGAACTGTAGCTATTTTTTCTGCATCTTCATCAGGAATTTCGCAACCGAATTCTTCTTCAAAAGCCATAACTAGTTCAACTGTATCTAAAGAATCAGCACCTAAATCTGCTGTAAAACTAGCTTCAGGAGTAACAGAGCTTTCATCAACGCTTAATTGTTCAACTACTACTTTTTTTACTCTTTCTAGAACGTCACTCATTTTTTTTTCTACCTCATTTTTAACTAATACTTAATTTTTATCATTCTTAATTTATTATACTATTTACATATATTTTTGCAAATTTGTAAACTATATAACAAGACCACCATCTACGCCTATTACTTGTCCTGTAATATATGTTGCATCTTCTGCTAAGAATTTAACTGTTTTTGCAATATCTTCAGGTTGTCCAAGTCTCTTTAATGGTATATGTTCTACCATTTTTTCCGTATCTAAATCTTTTGTCATATCTGTTTGGATAAATCCTGGAGCAATTGCATTAACTCTTATATTTCTTGAACCAAGCTCTTTTGCTAATGATTTAGTAAAACCTATTAATCCAGCCTTTGCTGCAGAATAATTGGCTTGACCTGCATTTCCATATTGTCCTACAATACTTGACATGTTTATAATGCAACCTGAACGTTGTTTTATCATAGTTCTTATTATTGGACTTGTCATGTAGAAAGCACTACTTAAGTTTGTATTAATAACAGCGTCCCAGTTCTCAGCACTCATTCTCATGAATAAACCATCACGAGTAATTCCTGCATTGTTAACTAAAACATCTATTTTGGAGAAATCAGAAAGCACATCTTCTACTGCCTTTGCACATGCATCTTTATCTGCGACATTAAATTTATATGCTTTAGCATTAACATTTAATGACTTTAATTCTTCAATTGTCTTATTTGCAGCTTCATCATTTCCAGCATAACTTATAGCTACATCGTATCCTGCTTTCGCAAGTTCTATTGCACATGCTTTACCAATACCTCTTGATGCACCTGTAACTAATGCAACTTTATTTTCAGACATTATACAAGCTCCTTTTCTTTTATTTCAGCTACTACACTATTTAATGATTCAAAATCATAAATATTTAAAGTGTTGAGTTCTGAGCTAATCTTTTTATTTAATCCTGCCAGTACTTTTCCCGGACCTATTTCTATGAAATTAGCGGTATATTCTTGCGCTATTTTATTAATTGTTTGAGTCCACAATACAGAAGAACTTATCTGCATTGGTAATTTATTTTTTAATTCTTCACCTACAACTGTTGGTTTTGCATCAACATTTGTAAACACAGGAATCTCAACATTCTTAAATTCATATTGATTTACAAAAACAGAAAATTCTTTACCAGCATCAACCATCAAAGGAGAATGGAATGCTCCTGATACAGCCAAAGGAATTACTCTCTTTGCTCCTGCTTCTTTAAACAAATCAAGACTCTTATTAATTTCATCTTTATCACCAGTAATTACCACTTGCCCAGGGGAATTAAAATTTGCAACATATACATTACTTAAGTTTTTTGTAATTTTGATAACTGTTTCATCATCCAAACCAAGTACTGCAGCCATACCTCCTTTAGTAGATTCAGCAGCTTTATTCATTAAATCAGCTCTTTTTTGTATTAATGTTAGAACTGTTTTTAAATCTATTGCACCAGAAACATATAAAGCAGCATACTCACCTAAACTATGACCTGCACAACAAACAGGATTTATATTAATCTGTTCACGAAGTGCTTCAATTGCAGCAAGTGAAACTGTAAGTATACAAGGCTGAGAATTTATTGTTTTCATCAACTCATCTTCAGAGCCATTAAAACATAATTCAGCAATATCATATCCAAGAATTTCATTTGCTGTTTCAAAAACTTTCTTTGCAGCAGGGGAACTTTGATATAAATCCATACCCATGCCTACTTTTTGAGCACCTTGACCAGGAAATATAAACGCAAATTTTTTCATTATGCAATTCCTTCTCTTAATCTTACTACAGTTGTTCCAACAGTCATACCTGCACCAAATCCTGTCAAAATTGCGCTACAAGGAAGCTTCATTTTTCCGCTTTCAATAGCTTCAACCAATGCAATTGGAATAGATGCGGCAGAAGTATTTGCATAATCTTTTATATTAGAAATAACATTTTCAGGATTAAATTCTAAACGTTTTTCTAAAGCTTCAATTATTCTCATGTTTGCTTGGTGTGGTACCAAATAATCAATTTCATTCATTTTTAAACCTGATTTTGAAACACATTCTTCTATGTAAACGGGAAGTTTAGTAACAACATACTTATAAACTTCTTTACCATCCATTTTTACATACATTTTAGGTTCTTCGTTTGGTTCAACCAAAGGACAATTTTTACCAGGAGTTGGCATTTTTATAAAATCACCTAAATGTCCTTCTGCTTTTAAATCAATTGAAAGTATGTCATCTTGATCATCATCTGAAACTGTTAATACCATAGCGCCTGCACCATCACCAAAAAGGACACAAGAAGCTCTATCTGTCCAATCTAAACATCTTGAAACAGCATCAGTAGCAACAACTAATACGTTTTTAGCCATGCCTGATTTTATTAAACCTCTGGAAATTCCCATTCCATATATAAGACCTGAACATGCTGCAGTGATATCAAAACAAGCAGCATTTACAGCGCCAACAGCTGCTTGTATTTCACAAGCAGAAGATGGATATATATGAGTACCCAAACTAGCCGCAGCAATAATATAGTCAATATCTTCAACATTAATTTTGGCTTTTTCCAAAGCTTTTTTTGCTGCACCAATTCCCATTTCAACTGCAGATTCATTACCAGACAATACATGTCTTCTTTCAATACCGGTTCTTGTTCTTATCCATTCATCAGATGTATCAATTATTTTTGTCAAATCATCATTTGTAATTACAGTTTTTGGCACTTGAAACCCTAATCCTGCAATTTTTATTGGAATATTCATTTTATTCTATCTCCCCATAATAAGATGCAATACTTTTATTTACACCGGCTTCTACTGCATTATATGCAACCTTAACTGCATTTTTAATAGCATATGCAGAAGAACGTCCGTGACAAATAACTGTTATTCCTTTTACACCAAGCAATAATGCACCGCCAAATTCTTCATAATTAACTTTTGCATACATTTTCTTTAATATTGGTCTCACCAAGAATCCTATCATTTTTGTAATTGGGTCATGGTAAAATTCTTGCTTAACCATATAAAAGAACATTCTTGCAACGCCTTCAATTGTTTTCAATGTTACGTTTCCGACAAAACCGTCACAAACTATCACATCACAATTGCCCAAGAAAATTTCTTTTCCTTCTGCATTTCCGATGAAGTTTAATTTATCTTTATTTTCTTCAAAAATTTTATATGTATCTTTAGCAAGTTCATCACCTTTACCTGCTTCTTCACCGATATTTAATAAAGCCACTCTAGGATTTTCTATTCCTAAAACAGACTTTGCATATGTAGAACCCATTATACCAAATTGATATAACATCTCAGGAGTACAATCTGTATTTGCACCTGAGTCCATTAAAACTAAAGGTCCTTTCATTGTGGGTAATACTGTCGCAATTGCAGGTCTTTCTATACCATGAAGCCTACCGAGTCCAAAAAGGCTTGCACCCATAGCTGCACCTGTTGAACCTGCTGCAACAACGGCATCTGAACTTCCTGTCACTACTGCATTAACGGATAGTACTATAGAGGAATTTTTCTTTTTTCTTATTGCCTGTCCGGGAGCTTCACCCATTTCAATTACTTCTGAAGCATGCGTCTTTTTTATATCAAGCTTTTTGGTATTGACCTTTATTTTTTTCGCTGCAAACATTCCTCCGCCTACAACTATTCCTTCCTGATCAATACGGTCAAGCTCTCTTTCAATGTCATACAACTTACCCACTAACTCAATGGGAATATTATATTCCATTGCCGCCCATACAGCACCCTCTACTACCGCTTTAGGAGCATAATCTCCTCCCATCGCATCTATAGCTATCCTAGTCATACTTTCCTATATCCCCATTTTCTATTTGTTATTATTCAGCGTCTTTTACTTCTGCTTTTTCAGCTTTTTTACTTACTTTTACGCCTTTATATGTTCCACATTCTGTACATACTGTATGAGTTAATACTGTTGCACCACAGTTTGTGCAAATTGTCGTTTCTGGAACTGAACCTTTCCAATTTGCTCTTCTTTTTGCTTGTGCTGATTTACCTGTTCTTTTCTTTGGTACTGCCATGATTTTATTCCTTTTCTAGTTTTATATTTTTAAATACTTCTAATCTTGGATCTGTGAAATCTGTTTTTATGTATTTATTCACAATTTCACTCCCATTACAATTTATATCACAAACAAGCTTATTTGGTATATGTAATATTACACTTTGGTAAACAAAATCTGACAAATCTATCTCATCTTTTCCATTTAGCTCTTCTATAAAACCATTCTGTTTTATCTCAAACTCATCTGAATTAGTGGGATTTAAGCAATACTTCGTATAATACTCTTCTACTTTAAAATCAAATTCTTTTGTAAACTCTTTTAAACATAAATCGCATACTAAATTTAGTTTTGCTTTTATTCTTCCGCTTATTTTTATAAGAGTCCCAATTACTTCTATTTGCAAATTTGATTCAACAGGAACATCTTTATTAAATTCTTCAAAAATTTTTGAAAAATTTATATTTTTAATCTTTTTCTCTGTATTTTCTATCTCTGATATCTTTATATTCATATTTTTTTATTTTAAATAGAAGATGCTATTTGTCAAATAAAAAAAGGGAACTTAAAATTGTTCCCCTTTTTTTATATTTTACTGATTTATTAACCACCGGCATTATATGAGAATGACCGTTGCAGATTCTGTTGTAACATTTGATCAGCAGACTGTAATTCTGTATTCGCAGCTTGCAATTGAGTTTGTACCTTTTGCATTCTCATTTCCAAATGTTTATCTAAATTTTCTAATTCAACTTTCCTTGCTTCCAGCTGTTTTACGGCAGGCGAATCAGTATTCCCGATATCACTTATTTGGCTTGTTAATTGAGATATTGTATCAGTAAGATTAAGCTTCTGAGTCGTAATGTCATTCAACTTACTTTCCAGCCTATTAATATATGATGTAAGATACATTTTTCTGCTGAATGCAATTAAAAATCCCATAGTTTTTACCTTGTTTGATTAAGTGACCTGCCTTTTAAAAACACGTGTTCTGAATTCTGTGCAAGAATCAGTTCTGTCTTCTTTAGCTTATATTTTTCATAATTAATACGGTATTCAATTTTTTTTAGTTTTTGTTTCACTGTCGCAATTTCTTTTATATAAGCCAATGTGCTTGCTATAAAGATTTTTATTGGGTTGTTCTTTTTTAAAAAAGCTCTTGTGAAATTCAAAAAATTTCTTACCCTATTTATATGAAGTTGTAGTGTTGCCTTTGCTGTAGGTTTCGCCACAAAAGTTCTCCTTGCTTTGACAAGACTACATTAATACTAAAACATTTAAAAAATATTTATTGCCTGTTACTTTAATATTAGTAATAGCCTCGTCTTTACCTTGCTTATTTATAAAACATTGATATTACTGAATATTTTATCGGATTCTCAATTTCTTTCTTTAATTTTTTTTTATTAAACATAAAAAAAGATTTACATTTTTTTACAAAAATGAAAATCTCTTTTAATATTTTTTTATTATTTATTTATTTATAAAAATTCACTACGTCATTTATAAGATTAATAACTTTTGCTGTTATATTTTCTATATATTCTGCACTTGCTAAACCATTAATAACAATATCGGCATTTTGCATTGTAGGTCTTATATATACTTGCGCTGTTGCATTTACATCATTAAACTGATGTTCAGCCGCACTACCTGTTTTCCCCCTTAATATTGCTCTTGTAAACCAACGTTCTTTTATCTTTTCAAATGGAGTAAATACATATACTTTTATATCAAATAAATCAACTAATTCTTCACCTAAAACATACAAACCTTCAGCCAATATTGCCCGAGTTGGATTTTTATAGGCACGATTTGGTATACTTTCACAAGTTACAAAGTCATACTCAGGAGCATTTACTCCGCAACCATTTTTTAAACTTATCAAGTGAGCACGCATTAAATCTAAATTTATAGCATCCGGTTTATCAAAACTGAAACCTGTTTTATATAACTCTTCATAACTTCCTGCTGCTTTCAATTCTTCAGAAGTATCTTTATAATAATCATCACAACACAAAGTTGTATATGTTTCATTAAATAACTTTTTTCTCAAAGCTTTGGAAACATAATTTACTAATGTTGTCTTACCTGATGCAGATTCACCCGTGATACCAATCAGACATTGCTTCTGCTTATTCATTAGAAATTCTTTTACAGTTTTAATAATTAACTTTTCATCTATGGACAATATTAGAGGTTGTTTTTGTTGCCTATCCTCATCTAGAATATCTTTTATACCGTCGACTATTTTAAACACAGCAACACTTATATCTTCTCTTTGTGAATTTTTAATTTTTTCTATTTCCAGTATGCTCTCACCTGACATTTAATACTCCGCTCCAAAAAATAATCACTAATATAAAATGCAATTATAAAATAATTTGTTATATTATGCACTCAATCTTAACTTTTATTACAATGCAAATTAATATATTTTTCTATTTCTAAAATTCTTTCTTCTACCAACATATATATAAATTCACAACGTTCTTTTATTTGCTTTTCATTATCCATTTTACTTGAAAATATAAACTGCTTTTTAGTATTTGTAATAATACTTTCTTTGAAATCTTTTATTTTAAAATATATTGAAGAATCAATATATTTTAAATCTTCAAACATGGATGATAATATTTCATTTATTGTAAAAACAGCATCTAAAGGTTTATTTTTATTAATTGCATTTCTTAAATAATTCAGATTTTTTAATATTTTCTTATAAACATTTAAAATATTTTTTTTCTTATCTATTATTACGTTTTGAAAATAATTTTTTGTTATTTGATATCCTTTTTCTGCTAATTTTTCTTTTTTATTTCTATCTATATTAAAGTCAAAGAAAACAACATCTTTTGTATCTAAAATTATATAGTCATATCTGTCATTTTCATGATTTAGATTATATACATTTTCTGTACATAGATACCAAATTGTACTAATAACTGAATTTATATAATCAACAGGATTTTTAAAATCTGTACTATCTTTTTTACCTTCAAGACGAAATTCTAAAATTCTATTGTTTGACGTATCCAAATCATTGTATATTTTACATCCTGCCCAGCTTTTTATTAAATCTCCGTCAACAAGTATTGATTCACCAAGATTTATAGGTTTCATTAAACCTGGCATACATGCTGATGTTCTAATTGCAAAGGCTACTTCTTCATCGGGAGTATTGTCTTTCGAAAAAATATATGGAGTATTAGTATTAATATCTAAAGTTAAAATATGTAAACTTTTATCCAGATCTTTAAATTTTACCTTTGAATTTTCTCTGTAGTTATCGCCAAGTACTTTTTTACCTATTTTTTCTCTTAACCAATCAAGAAATATTTCACCTTTACTTAAGGATATATCAGTATTAAATATATTTATATTAATATCTCTAAACATATTAAAATTGAAATTAAAAAACATTTCTTGTATTTCTTTTTCATCATATCCTGCAGCTAATAATCCTGCAAATACTGCACCAACGGACGAACCTGCAATATTATCAATTTCAATATTGAGTTCCTTTAATGCTCTCAATACGCCAACATAACACATACCGCGAACACCACCGCCGCCAAATATACAATTATATTTTATTAACCTATCCAAAACTTTACCTCTTTTATAAATAATAATAGCCTAAAAATTCAATAATTGAAAATTTAGGCTATTTATTATACTTTTTCTGAAATTATTGGCAGTTAGCTGCTTCTTCTTCTGTAACACCTTTTATTGTTAAGCTTACTTTTCCTCTATCGTCAATCTTAATTACTTTAACAGTAACTATATCTCCGACATTTAGTTTGCCTTCTATTGTATCAATTCTTTCTTTGCATACTTGTGATATATGAACCATTCCGTCTTTGCCTGGAGCAAGCTCTATAAACGCACCGAATTGTACAATTTTAACGACTTTCCCTTTACATACTAAACCTTCTACTGGTTTAAATGTCATTTGGCTAATCATATGTCTTGCAATATCTGCACCTTCTTTGTCGTTTGAAGTTATTGTAACTCTGCCATCATCTTGAATATCTATTTCTGCACCTGAAGCTTCAATTATACCTCTTATATTTTTTCCGCCAGGTCCGATTACAGTTCCGATATCTTCAGTTGGAATTGTCATTGTAAATATTCTTGGTGCATATGGTGAAAGTTCTTTAGCAGGTTCTGTAATAACTTCTCTCATTTTTGACAAAATATGAAGTCTTCCTTCTTTTGCTTGTGCTAAAGCTTTTCTCAATGTATCGTTAGCAATACCTTTAGCCTTCATATCCATTTGAAGTGCTGTAATACCATCATCATTTCCTGTAACTTTAAAATCCATATCTCCAAGGAAATCTTCTATTCCTTGAATATCTGTTAATACAACGGGTTCACGTCCGGGTTCTGTAATCATACCCATTGCAACACCACCTATCATACATTTTACAGGAACACCTGCATTCATTAAAGCCATTGATGAGCCGCAAGTTGAACCCATTGATGTTGAACCGTTTGATTCTAATACATCAGAAGTAACTCTTATTGTATATCCAAATTCTTCTTGAGATGGAAGTGCAGGTACATTTGCTCTCTCAGCTAAATTTCCATGACCAACTTCTCTTCTTCCTGGACCTCTTAACGGTTTTACTTCACCTACTGAATATCCTGGGAATATATATTTATGCATATAATATTTTTCTGTTTCAGGATCAACTCCGTCAAGTTCTTGTTTCATACCTGGACCAGCCAATGTTGCAACAGACAATATTTGAGTTTGTCCTCTTGTAAATACGGCACTACCGTGAGCTCTTGGAATAACACCAACTTCACACCAAATAGGACGTACTTCATTAGGTTTTCTTCCATCTGCACGAACGCCTTCATCTAAAATCATAGCACGCATTATTTTCTTTTCTGCAGCTTTAAATTCTTCTGCAACAAAGTCAATACCGGTTTCTTCTATAATTTTATGGATATAATGATCTTCAGGAAGTGCTTCAACTTTTTCTTTTACAAGTTTTTTCGCTTCATCTAACTTATCTTGTCTATATTTTCTGTCAAAATTATGATATGCGTCGAAAATCATATCATGAGCAACTTCGTTAATTAAATTTTTAAGTTCTGTTGTATCATACGGATTTACAAACTCTTCTCTGACAACACCGCAATCTTGAGCAAATTGAAGTTGCGCTTCACATTGTTTCTTAATTTCAACTTGAGCAAATTCAACAGCTTCCATAATTTCATCTTCAGTAACAAATTTACATCCGGCTTCAACCATAATAACGCTGTCATGTGTACCTGCAACAACAATATCCAAGTTTGATTTATCAGCTTCTTGGTGAGTTGGATTTGCTATTAACTGACCATCAATTTTTGAAACTCTAACAGCACCAATAGGTCCTTCAAACGGTGCACCTGATAACATTAGAGCTGCAGAAGCACCTAACATAGCTAAAGTATCAGGTTGATTTTGTTGATCGTAGCTAAACAATTGAGCTACTATTTGAATATCATTTCTATATCCTTTTGGGAATAGAGGTCTAATAGGTCTATCAATCAATCTTGATACTAATATAGCCTTATCACTTGCTTTACCTTCGCTTCTGTTATATCCTCCGGGAATTCTGCCTATCGCAGACATTCTTTCTTCATAATCAATCAATAATGGGAAAAAGTCTATACCAACTCTTGGTTCTGGGCTTACACAACAATGTATGAATAACATTGTATCTCCACATCTTACCGTAACTGAGCTGGTAGCTGATTTTGCATACTTACCTGTTTCAATCGTAACAATTTTGCCACCTACAGGTATTTCAATTTTCTTTGTTTCTACCATGTTTTTCTCTTTTCTTTTTATACACTTCTATTTTCGCTTAATATTATAACTTAAATATTTATTTATGTATATTTATTCCATTTTATTTATTATTGTTGTAATATCTAGACTATGATAGGGCGTGTAATTAAGATATTCTCAGATTTTTATTATGTTGAGACTTCAATCGGAATTGTTGAAGCAAAACTAAGAACTGTTTTAAAGAAACAAAAAGCTCAAGTTTATACGGGAGACTATGTTAAACTTGAACAACTTGACAAAAATTCAATGCAAGCCTTTATAGCTGAAATTCAGGAAAGAAAAACATTAATTTCAAGACCTAAAGTTGCAAATGTATCACAAGTAATTATTGTATCAGCATTAAAAGAACCCGATTTGAATTTTGAACAACTAAACAGATATATTGCGCACTGTGAATATCATAAACTAAAACCGATTTTATGTTTTAACAAGGAAGACATAGAAGAATTTGATGATTTAAAAGCAAGAATTATTGATATTTATATACCATTAAATTATCAAGTTATTTTTACATCTGCACTAACAAAAACAGGACTTGATCAAATTGAACCTATATTAGAGAATAATACATCAATTCTTTGCGGAGCTTCAGGTGTTGGTAAATCTTCAATAATAAATGCTATTTTAAATACATCAAAGCAAAGAACTCTTCCTGTTAGTGATAAAACAAAGAAAGGTGTTCATACAACAAGACATTGTGAATTAATTGAAGTTCAAAAAAACACATTTATTGTAGATACTCCTGGTTTTTCGCACTTAAAATTTGATTTTATATTACCAAGTGAAATAAAAAATCTATTTGTAGAAATGAAAGACTACGATTATGTTTGCAAATATAAAGATTGTTTGCACATAAATGAAGACGGATGTTCATATAAAGAAATCACAACAAACATGGATGAAACACGATTCGAAAGTTATAAAAAATTTGTAAAAGAAGCTAAAGAATACGAAGAAAGAATTTCAAAAGAATCAATAAAAGATGAAAAAAATACAAAATTCAATCAAAATAAGATAATGGCAAAGATTTCACATAAAAAAAGAGCCGTTTCCAGAAAAACATTAAAACAAAATTTGTATAAGGATGAGATAGAATAAATTTATGAACGATTTTGCAAAAGAAAAATATAATAAATTAAAAAACATTGTAGATGAACATATAGATAAATATATTGAAGTTGTATATCCTGAAAGCGTATATAAATCAATGAAATATTCGCTTCTTGCAGGAGGTAAAAGACTAAGACCAGTAATGGCTATAGAAACAGCAACTATTTTAGGCGCATCAATAGAACAAATTATTCCGACCGCTACAGCTATAGAGATGCTTCATTGTCAAAGTTTAATTCACGACGATTTGCCTTGTATGGATAATGATGATTTCAGAAGAGGCAAGCCTACAAATCATAAAGTTTTTGGTGAGTCTACGGCCGTTCTGGCTGGTGATGCTCTGCTAAGTTTCGCACCGAAAACTATTATAGAAAGAACTCCATCCTCGGTTAAACCAGAGACAATACTAAAGGTTTTAAATGAATTTTTTATAGCAGCAGGTGTTGATGGAATTATTTCAGGACAAATTGTTGACATAGATTCAGAAAAAAAGAAAATATCTAAAGAAACACTTGATTTTATATATGAATACAAAACAGCAAGACTTTTTAAATTAGCAGTTCGTTCAGGTGCTATAATAGCCGGTGCTAATGAAAAACAGATCCAAGATTTAACAAAATTTGCACAATATTATGGTCATGCTTTTCAAATATATGATGATATCCTTGATGTAACTGCAACTTTGGAAGAAATTGGTAAAACTCCGGGAAAAGATATAAATGCAGAAAAATCAACATATGTTTCTATGTATGGATTAG
>DVJT01000106.1 GCA_018716565.1 Candidatus Avigastranaerophilus faecigallinarum
ATGAAGTAACAACTGTTGGATCATTACTTGGTACGAAATTTGTATTGAACGAAGCAATTGCATTTACTGATTTAACAGCTATTAAAGGAATTTTATCTGAAAAAAGCTTTATAATTACAACTTTTGCATTATCAGGATTTGCAAATTTTTCTTCTGTTGCAATCCAAATTTCCGGTATTGGAGAAATAGCGCCAAATCAAAGAAAAAATCTTGCAAGAATGGGAATCAGAGCATTAATCGCAGGTACACTAACATCATATATTTCTGCATGTATGGCTGCAATGCTACTGTAAAAAACTAAATTTTTAGATTTAATTTTTGTGCAACTTCATCGTTTTTGGCAGATTCTTGGTTTGGACCATATTCATTTGTTACAAATTTATCTTTTACAAATGAATGTATAATTTTTATTCTATTATTTAATTTTGATTTCGGAGATAATGTTGCATAATTAATATAATGTAGTTCCTGAAACGGCAAAGTAGTACAAACTTTACAATCTCTTATTTTATACTTTGGTGTATCTTCTGATTCATCAATATATGCTTCTGTATTCTTATCAATTACAGATTGTATTTGTTCAGGAGTTTCATCATTAAAAGGATAATAATAACATACTTCTTCAACTTTTGGAATACCTAACACCTGATCAAAATCAGAGCTTCTGGACGTTTTTCCCCAAAGACCTTGAAAAGATTGCTTATTTGCAACATTTAAATTTTCAAAACTATTGAATAATGGAATATTCATTTTACACCCTATATACTAATTTTCTACATGTAATAAAATACATAAAGGAAAATGTTGCTAACTTTGTTAAGATTTTTATCATTTATTAATAGAAAAATATATTTCTTTTAAACGTTTTTTGCTTATATGCGTATATAATTGCGTTGTTGAAACATCACTATGACCTAATAATTCTTGAACAACCCTAAGATCAGCCCCATTTTCTAATAAATGCGTCGCGAAAGAATGTCTTATTGTATGTGGAGATATATCTTTATTTATATTTTTACCAATTCCACGTATGAAAACATATACATCTTGTCTTGTTATTTTTTTTCCATTGTCTTTAATAAATAAATATTTTGTATTTAAATTAAATTTTTTTAATATATACTCGCGTTCTTTTAAATATTTCTTTATTGCAATACAAGCTTTATTACCAATAGGAACTATTCTTTCTTTTGAACCTTTACCTAAACACCTTATATATTTTGCATTCAAATCAATATTATTGATTTGAATATCAGATAACTCTGAAACTCTTAAACCTGCAGCATATAGCAACTCTAATATTGCCTTTTCCAATATTGACATATTTCTATCTAGAAGCTCTGTAATTTCTTTCATTGATAAAACCTTCGGAAGTCTTTTAGGCAATTTGGGTTGTTCTATTGATAAAGCGGGATTGTGTTTAATAATATCATTTATACTTAACCACTTAAAAAAACCTTTTATTGATGCAATTTCTCTAGTAATACTTCTTGGTGTATATTTTTTATCATAAAGATTTTTTATATACATATTTATATGTAATCTTTGAATTTTATTATAATCATCAATCCCCTCCTTTTGAAGGAAATCAGATAAAGAATAAAGATCACTCCTGTATGCAAATAGAGTATTTAAAGCTAATCCACACTCTACTTCCAAATATTCAATATACTGAGAAATATAATGAATCAACATAAAACGATTTTATCATTTATTTAGTAAAAAGTTAATTATAAATATTTTTTTGATGCTTCAATAACTCTGTCTGTGCTTTTCAAAATAGCATCAACTTTAGCTTGTATTTCCTCTGAATTATCAGGAATAACAACTGGTTCAATAGAGGGAATATAACGGGAATTATTTTCAGTTTTTTCCTTTTTAAATATATTCAAAGCAGGAATGTTATCATCCTTTTGAGGTTTTAGTGGTTGAGAATCTGATGGATTAGCATTTACAAGAGAAGTTGAAGAAATCTCTGATGGTATACCATTATTCTCATTATGATTAATTACATTATCTTCAGGCAACGCAGGCTGAGTCCATTTCTTTATTAAATTTGTCTCGGTTGAATCACTGATTTTATTTTGTTCATTTTGTGAAGCTTTATTTGCTTGGTTATTATTTTCAGCATTTTGTTTTGCTAAATATGTTTTAGGTTCACCAAAGATTTTATGAAATAACTTAGTAAGTGGCTTTTGTATAAGAGGTTGAATAATGAACATTATTATAGCAAACCTTCCAAAACCACCAATAAATCCTTTTAAAGTTGGCTGCGGTATTTTTTTCAATCCTAATTTTGGAAAGTTTATATATTTAGGTTTTTGCATTTTATCTAATCCCATTGACAATATAGAACCCATAAGTTTCAATGGTTTTTCCCAGAATTTTAATTTAGCACCTTCTTTTTTTAATGATTTAGCAATAATTTTTGCCTGTTCAAAACTTTTACCAGCTAAATCAGCAACTTTATCTTTATCTACACCTTTTATTAACAAATCTCTTTGAATTTTTGCAACCTTTAAAGCATCTTTTGTCAGATTCACATCTGCATTAGTATTTTTTATTAATGTTTTTAAAGCTTCCCTGGCTTCAACAGTCATTCCTCTGTATTTATTTCCACCAAGCTTATACATCAAACTAATACTTGGTTGGAAAAGAATCATACCTAGATATTGTTCTGATAAAACATGCATAAATGTAGCTTTTTTTTCACCTTCAGGTGCTTCTTTTGCAGCTTTAACTGAATTATATATAGCACTTGCCATAAAGAACATTGAAATAAGTCCGCCACCATATGTCACAATGTCCTTTGTTTTTAAAAAACCTTTAGAAAATAACTTACCTAATAAAGTATTTCCTACTTTTGAATCCGCAGCGCTTAACTTATTTCTTGCAATAGATAATTTATCGGAACCACTTAGCTCAATACCTTTTGCAGCAAAATCATCAACAGCAGCAAGTATCTGATCTTTGGAAAAAGTCTTGTCAGAAACCGTTGCTAATACATCTAAAGCTTCTTTTGAAAGATTAACCGATTTATCTTTTAATAAATTCTTATGAGCTTTATCACTAAATCTAACAAAAAGCTCAGCTATTTGTTCAGAAAGAGCTTTTTCAGAGATATCATCAGCCCCAGAAAGAAACTTTGTAATATTATCCTTTAAAGCAACTATAAGTTCCTTATCTTTTACACCTACAGTTTCTAGGTGTTTTTCTGCGACCCCTGTAAGTTCTGTTAGTGTATTAGATACTGATGCTAAATAGTCACCTGTCAATCTGTTTTTTAACGGACCAACATCTTGTATAAATTTTATAGTTTGAGGCGATAAAACGCTCTCTAATTGTTTCATTATTTCTTTATTATACTTCATTGCAGCAAAATCAGGAATCAATTTTTGAGTTTGTTCATTTAATTCTCTTAAATATTTTTCCGCTAAAGATTGACTTTGAGCTAATGATGACTTTGGTATGGCCTTATATTCATTTGTAAAATATTTTGTAAATCTGTTTTGCTTTAAAAATTTAGACAATTTAGAAACTTTTTCTTCAGAAAAAATATTTTCCAAATGGAAAAATTCTGATATCTTATCCCCGAAAGATGCAACTTTTCCTAAGGAACTTTTTTCTATTGAACCACCCATTCTATTATCAACAATCTTATCTAAAAAGTATAAGAAAGGTACCAAACTGATTGATTTACTCATAGAATCAGATCCGCCCGTTGCTGTACTTAATGTTTTAACGGCAGAATTGCTCTCAAAATTATCAGAAACCAATTGTTTAGATTTAGCAATTTTATCTTGTACATTATCACGTTGTAATAATTGTGAATTATTAAAAGAATTTACCCTGTTTACCATTATAAAAAACCTTACTTATATATAATAATAAAAACAAATAAAAAAAATAATTGCGTTTTATTCTTTGTAAATTCTTTTTATTAAAAAACGATGCTTAGCCATTGCAAGCATCGTTTTAAATTTCTATAAAATGGAATTAGCCGTCAGAGAATAAACCAAAAGTTCTATCGACATTGCTACTAATAACTTCTTTTACAGATTCATATTCTTTCATAATTGCTTCATGCTGAGTTTCCAACTGTTGTAACTCCATATCTAGCTGATTATCCTGCCTTGAAATTCTTGCTGTTTCACACTCATATTTACTTTGAGCTTCAGCATCATCAGAAGTATCAAGTACATATTCCATATCAGTTTCTGATTGTAACATGGTTAAAGATATACCTGTTTTTAAATCAGATGTATCCATTACAAACAACAATCCATTTATTATTGCATCTTGTAAAACATTTTTATTGGACAAATATGTTCCACCATCCAATATATCATATGTTGTTTCTGTATCATCACCAATAGTTGCTTTACCATCAGAATTAATAGTAAGAAGAGGTTTCCCGTCTAAATCTGTTGGAATAATCCACTCACCATTTTCATCTTTTTGAAGATAAATCTCCATATTAGCATTTGTTACTAAATATCCCATAGATGTCATATTATTATATGTAACATCCTCTTTTCTATATCCTTTATCCTCCGAAGGATCAGTAACTTTTATTTGCAACTTATAATTACTAATAGCTTCATTATACTCTGTTGCTGCTTTTTCACTTTCCCAAGCCAAAGTATTTTGTCGTTGAGAAATCATAACTTCACCAAGCTCTATATCACTTAGCCTAGAAGTCAACATTAAGAGTCTGCCTTGTGAAGAAGATAATCCCATTTACTTTCTCCAATCTTTATTCTACATCCTTTATATCGGCATTTTATTATTTAAACTTAAATAGGAGAAAAACTATATTGACATTTCTTAACAATTAACGATTTTTAATATAATTTGAAATATCAATAACATTATTAACTTCCAGTGGGATATAATACTGGCAAGATGACCAAAGAAGTGTTTCAGGAAATTCAGCACAATTTGCATCTTCAACAGCTCTTTGATTACAATAACCTTTTACCATATTATTTGTACCATCAATTTTTGGTGAAAAATAAGCGCAAGATTGACAAATTTTCATCCTAAAACCATGCTGTTCAAGAATATCCGAAATATTTTTAACGGCATCACACATTCTCACATAACTTTGAACTGTTTCCTGCTTTTTATTCTTATATCTGAATACTGCCTTTTTAAAACCACCTTCAGATATCAAATCCATCGTACAGGAAAATACATTTCGTCCATTAGTTACATTTACCGGAACTGTTACTTTTTCAATTTCAACTTTTTGATTCCTTTTTGTTGACTTAAATATCTTCTTAAATATAGAAAGACTAAATATAACATCAGACAATGTATAAAATGGACATGCAATTAAGTAAAACAATGGTTTTATATACAGATTCGCTTTATAAATAGAGAAACCGAATGCAAGAGCTAAAACAACTGCCAAAAATACAGACCATGGAAAGTCAAACAAAAAATAATAATTGAAAGAATACGTTCCAACCACCACTAGCATTGCAATTAAAATGATAGGATTTGGTTTAAAAAGAGAAAATAAAAATTCTGCAAATTTTAAATTCAATATTGATTTTAAACTTATGCAATGCGAAAATAATGACATTTTAAAACTGAAATCAGGTCTTCTCAATTCGTAATCTATGGAAGAAACATATGTTTTAATCTCAGGTACAAACTTAGGAGGGAAGTGTAAACTTGTTAACAAGAATGAATATTTTAATTCAGAATTAGCATCTTTAAAATCAATACACTGAACTTTTTCCAATACTTCATGCTTTATTGCTGTAATATCAGAGTCGATAGGAACAGCCAAACCCAATCTTGAACGTCCTAGTTTCATAATATTTGAATTGTACTCATTAACATTTGACCAAACTTTTTCATAATAATCTGCATCTTCTAAAAAGATTTCTGTAGAACCAACAACAACATCATTAATTTGTAAAGCATCATTAATTTTGGCTAAAAAATCTGATTTAACAAGTCTGTTTGCATTTAAAAAGACATAGCCATCAACTTTTTTAAAAGACATAAGATTTTCAAGAAGCCAAGAAATTGCTTTATCTCTTCCTAATGGAGAATCGTCTGTTAGTCTCCATAATTTAGCTCCACCTACAAATTCCAGTTTATTTGATGAATCATCAGTACAATTATCCAAAATTATATGTGTCTGATAATTTCCTTTTGGATAATCCTGTTTATTTAACTGTTCCAAAAGATTTACGATTGTTTTTTCATTATTATGAGAATAAATTATAACTATCAGATTTTTATATTCTCGCTTTAATTGAGAATCAGACTTTTTTGTAAAATTAAAAAAGCTCGCTATAACTATCACAGTGAAATAGATTGTAAACACTGCTACGTATATGAAAAATATCAATAATAAAAAAATTGATATATTATTTAACATGTCCCACCTCTTTACATGATTTTATAAAAAAAAGACTTTTTTTTCCAGTAAAGAACTAAAAATAAAATCAAGGCAATGTAAATTTTTATTAAAATAGGAAACAAAAGTATAAACATTTTGTCAAAAGTGAATTATTATATTTGTAACAAATCCCCAAATCTCCTCCCAAGATTATTAAGTATTAGCTGCAGTGCAGCTTTTTTTTTGTATACTAAATTGAAATTTTACTTGCTAATATAAATTTATGATGTAATATATATAATAATAGCCTTGTGCCTGTAGCTCAGCTGGATAGAGTGTTTGGCTACGAACCAAAAGGTCGGGGGTTCGAATCCCTCCAGGCACGTTTTAATAAAGATAAGGGTTTTGATATTTTTTGAAGCTCTTTTTTAATGTCAAAAAAAATGGTGTTTGTGCAACTTTTGTGCAACTAATTATTTTTTTTAGGTTTGCAAAATAAATCATCCAACTTAGTAGCTGCAATTTGATCTGCTTTTTTTATAATATGTGAATATATGTCTGTTGTTGTTGAAACACTTGCATGACCCAATCTTTTACTTACTGTTACAGGATCGAGTCCTTCATATAATAAAATGCTTGCTTGAGAATGTCTAAATGCATGAGGATTAATATGAGGTAATTTTTTTAGTTTATCTTTTTTATTTAAAGTTTTATTTTTCTCTTCTATTAATTTATTATATTTTTTTTCAAATTTTGAACAATAATCTGTTATTGAATCAGGATGCATTGGCATACCGTTTTCTTGAGTTAATAAATATCCTGTATCATTCCACTTGTTGCCATATTTTAATATATTCTTCTTATTTTCCATAACAAGCCTTTTTACAATTTTCATTATTCTTTCAGGAATAGATACAATACGAATAGATGTTTCTGTTTTTGGACTATCTTCATAAATTCCTTTATCTCTTGAATATAAAAGATTGTTTTTTATATTAATTCCGCAATTTTTAAAATCAATGTTTTTAATCTTTATTCCTGCTATTTCTCCCCTTCTACATCCAGTATAAATTAGTAAATTCATTACAACTTGCCATTTCAAGGGTTCATTGTCTAAATAACGAAGAATATTTTGTATATCCTCAATCTCAATAAATTTGGCTTCCTTCTTTTTATTTGTAGGAGGAGTTGCCTTATCTGCTGCATTATACTGAACTAACATCTCTTTATCGGCTTGTTTTAAAATAGTGCGAATCAGGCGATGGTGTTCTAAAATCGTTTTGGAACTTAAAGCCTCTCCTGTTATCAAGTTTGATCCTTCTTGCCCTAGCATCGTATAAAATTCATTCAAATGTTGAGGTTTTAAATCAACAAGTTTTATATGTCCAATTGCAATATTTATTCTTTCAAGAAGACTTCTATAAAAAATCAATGTTTTATGTTTAATTTTTCCATTTCTTTCTTTCAAATTAAGTACATATTCTGCATATTCTTTAAATGTTTGTTTATTTTCTATAATTTTTCCGTTTTGACAATCTTTTTCAAATAAAATTGCAAATTTTTGTACTTCTTTTTCACTTCTTTCTTCGCTCCAATTTTGTTTGGGTTTAAAAGATGTTGTATAGGGTTTCAAATTCTTTCCGTTTTCATCTTTTCCACGAAAAACTCTGATTGTAAAAGATGTAATCTGACCTTTTTTATTTTTTCGGGGATAAATATTTGCCATTTATACTTTAAAACCTTTTGTTTAATACACAACTTCCATCATATCATCTAATAGTTTTTGATTTATTCTCGAATAACCATCATCATGATTTGTTATAGGCTCTCTATTTGTTCTTCCATCACTCATACCTGAAGATTGAAATGCATAGTCATTTATAGAAAATATCATTCCAATAGAATTTATATCATTCGTTGCCCATATTGCATTATAAATTTGATCATTTTTTTTAACTAAAGTTCCAACAAAATAAACTTTTGCAAAATCTTTTGATTGAGTATAATAAAATTTCTTTTTATCAACAATTGTATAGCCACTATTCATAATACTTGAAAACAAATTTACATAATTTTCAGAAGCCTCTAACACAGGATTATTACTTACTGCAATTACTTTATTTTTATCAGTAACTGTTGTTGTTTCATTTGAATTTGTACATCCACTAAATAACAACGAGAAAAATATAACAATGCCAATTAACAATAGTTGGTTCATAATTTTTCCTTTAGGCAATTTAATTCACTTAATTATTTAATTATCATAAATTGAATAAGAAAAAAACATAAAATATAATTATGTTAAGAGAAATGATTAAATTTAAGTTTTTTGATGATAGTTGAAATAAGTGTTCTCATGTAATTTTAGTATATTTTTGAAAGGAAAAAGAATAATGGAAGAATTTACAAAAATAATAAAAAATCTATTTAGAGAAAAAATAAACATAGTGATATTTTTATTAATTGCAATAATCGGATTAAATGCTTATCAAATTATTGATAATAAAATCAATTATACAAAAATAAGAAAAAGAATAGATTTTAGATATTTTAATTTAACAAAATCAATGGAAGATATACACTTTATTGAAATTGATACAAAAACAGGTGAGAAAAAAACATCTAGGAATTAAAATTTTTTGCTAATTTTTTTAAAATATTAATTTCTTCATTGCTCAAGGTTAGAACTTCTTCTTGACTTTGAGCATTTTTACATGTTGTTCCAAAAAGAAGCCAATCAATAGAAACATCAAAATTCGATTTTAATGCAATTAAATCATCTATAGATGGCATTCTTTTTCCAATGCCTAATTTCTCGATTTTACTTTCTGAAATTCCGGTTAATTTGGATAATTCAAGATCATTAAGATTATTTTCTTTTTGAAGTTGATTAAATCGTTTATGAAAACTATCCATACCTTTTAGAACATTTGTATTATTGCACTTTTCAAGAGTATTTTCTCCAGAAGAAATGAACATATCTCCGTTATCTGTCAATAACCAATTAAGATTTACTTTTAATTTTTCACTTAATAATGTCAAAATTTCGGTGGGAAGTCCTCTTGTTTCATATTCATAGCCTCTATATGTCCGAACATTTATATTCAATTTTTCTGCAATTTCTTCTTGTGTATATCCCAATGTTACACGAATTTTTTTTAGGTTATCTCGTAACATACAAAAGCCTTTCCACACTTTTGAAATATTTTTTTGACACAAAATGAATAAATTATTCTTGACTTTTTACACAATATGTGTCAATATAATTTTCGTTAATTTATTTAATCACTTAATTAATTATTTAACACAAAAACACGAAAAGGACAAAGATTGCCCTCTATATCGTGCTGATTGTGTTACAGAAAAGGAGTACAAATGCAAACACAAAAAAATCAAGAACTTTCAGAAATTCAAAGACAAGTTTCAATAGGATTACCTTTATCTATCATTTTTGAAATCGATAAGAAAAGAGGTCCTATTGCGAGAAGTGAATATTTAAGAAAATTTATTATTTCTAATTTTACAAAATTAAAGGAGGCATAGATGGGTGAAATTAAAATGTTCAAACTTCCAACAATGGCAACTATTAAAGAAACATGGGAGTTCTTAGAAAAACAAGCAAAAGAAAACAATACTAAAAACAATTTGACAGAGTATAGGTTAAGGCAATTAGCTCTTAATAATCAGATAGTACATATAAGAGCCGGTAAAAAAATTTTAATTAACATAGACAAATTAATTGATTTTCTTAATATCGGTTCAGTATCAATGCCGGATATTCAGGAGTCGAATTCAAAATTCCACACAATTAAAAAGATTGTTGTTTAAGGAGAAATCATGAGTAATATTCTATATTTTCCTATGAAAAAAAGGAAACAAAACGTAATACTTGAAAAAATAAACAAGTTTTTGAAGAAATATCAAGAGTATAAAGAAAAAACTTACAAAATAAAAATAGAAGTTTTATTTGATGAAACCTATAAGTTTTATTTAAAAAAAGTGTTAAAAAGAGAGACTCTTGATTTACCTGATTTTTTTTATTTCAAAAATTTAGCTGTTCATAATGAGGCAAAATTACTTGCAGAAAGAGCTATTTTAAATGCTGAACTTTTAGGGGAAAAACATATAAATAAATGTTACCAAAAATTAATTAATAAAAAATTAAATCACCTGGATCATAAGAGCAAGCTGATTATAAAACGATTGTATATTTAAAGAGGCATTTGAAAATGGGAAAAGCTGTTGAAATAAAAGAACAAAAGACGGCAACGTTTGTTCGTGTAGTAAAAAATAAAAACTATACAACAATGAGCAATATTCATCTCTTTAATAAAAATCTTTCATTAAAGGCAAAGGGGTTGATGTCAATATGTTTAGCTTTAAAGGAAGATTGGAAATATTCAATTGCCGGATTAGTATCATTATCAGATGATGGCAGAGATAGTGTTATTGCCGCTTTAAAATCACTCAAAGAAGAAGGATTTTTACAAATAAAAAAAGAACGTGATGAAAAAGGGCTTTTTAAAACCATTTATACATTTTTTGAAAATCCCGAAGAAAATCCAAGTTATGAGCCTGTTTCATCCATTACGGAAAATCCGTTACGGACTTCTATCCATAACGGGTTATCCGATACGGATTATCCGATACGGTTTAACCGAAGCGGGTTATCCGATACGGAAAACCCCCAACTATTAAATACTAATAATCAAATACTAAAATTAAATACTAATATAAATACTCATGTAAAATCGGAATCCGATTTTACGGCTGCAATGTTATTTCTTTTGTATAAACAAATTTGTATTAATTTCCCTCAACCAAGCAAACTCACTTATAAACGGATAAAAAAAGCAGAAATGAGGATAAGAAGCCATCCGAAAAAAGAATTTTGGGAAAAGGTTTTGAAAAATGCAGAAAAATCAAAGTTTATTCGAGAAAGCAGCTTTTTTAATTTTGATTGGATTATAAAAAATGATGATAATGCAGTGAAAGTATTTGACGGCAATTATAACAAAGAAGAAATTATTGAAGATATTTCAATAAAAGATTATTCAAACAGCAGCACAACAGGTAAATATTCAAGCTGTTACAAACAATGAGGAAAAAATGGCAGATAGTAAAATTTTTAAAGATATTCTAATTGAAAATATCGGTTATAGAGTAAAAGACGGTAAATGTTTTTTTTGTAAAGCAAAACTTATTCCCGGTGAATATTGCACTTGTAAAAATGCAGAAAAAATTAACAAGTATTTCAGGAAAATTAACAGTCATCTTGAAAAAGTTGAAACATTTAATAACTTTTTTGAAGACAAACAAATCCTTGCTGAACTAAAAAAGAATGCAAATACTCCGGATTTATTCAACGGCTATGATTTATCTTTCTATGAAATTGAGAACGAATCACAAAAAAAAGGATTTGATATAGTATCTGATTATTATAAAAATGCGGTTAAAAACTTTTTATTCGGTACAAATTTAATAATACTGGGGAATTACGGTACAGGTAAAACCGCTCTGATATCGGTATTGTGTAATTTGTTGACTGAAAAATTTTTATTTGATTGCAGATTTGTCAATATTGTAGATTTATTCGACATTGTAAAAGCCTCGTTTAGCAGCTTATCAATAGATACATTGAAATTAATTGAAATTTATAAAAAGGCTGATTTTTTGTTCCTGGATGACATTGATAAAAAAACTCCTACAAATTATGCAAAAGAACTGGTATATTCAATTGTCAATTCAAGAGTTGAAAATGAATTGCCTACAATTATTACAGCTAATCATGATCTTGAAGATCTTGATAAGAATTTTTATGGAGAAGCTACTATATCAAGACTTATTCATAAGTCCAAAATAGTTCTTTTTACTCACAAAAACAAGAGGTTTATTTAATATGTCTGATAAAATTAATTATTCAACAAATAAAGAAATAAACGGGAGAGCATATTTTAATAGTCCTGCTCAATCTTTAGCCGATTTTGTATGTAAAAAAGAATATGATAGTTATAGATTTAGCAATAGAAAAGGGTTTTTAAATTCAGAAATATTTATTGAAAAAATACTTCAAAAAGGCTCTATTTATACTCCTACAAAATACGATATAAAAAGAAATATTGGAAATCTACAATACGACCTGGAAAAAAATATAATTATCTTTCAAAGAAGAATCGAAAAACCAAATAAAAAAGAATTTAAAACTGATTTTGACTGTCTGTTGTACTTCTCTATTCAATACGAATTTTATCAATATCTTAGAGATTTTGATTTAATAGAAATTTATACAATAGAGAGAAAAATACGGCATAAAACAAATTATAAATACACAATAAAGAAGTGTGCTGCCGATAAAAACGGACTTAAAAAAGAAATACCGGGTTATGGAATATTATTTTTCATACCTCGTAATGATTTTCACTGTCTTGAAATTGAACATAAACGAAAGGTGAGAAAATAAGTTGCCGAGTAAATTATGTCCGAAATGCTTTAAAATTGTTTCTTGTAATATGGTTCCTAATTACTGTGCCTGGGGATGCGGTTCTTTAATAAATGAGCCGCTTATGCCTGAATTTAAGACATATGAAGAAAAATTAGATTACATAGAAAAACGAAAAAAAGAAATACAAAATCCTGATCATGTAACAAATAAAAGTTATGAGGTTGAACCGGGGAAATTTCAAATGAGGTTATTTTAATGGCACGAGAAAAGAAATTTAAAGATAGTCAATTGGGAGCCGGAGATTATATGAAAAAATTTATAAGAGAAGCGACACAGCTTACTCCGGAAGAAGAAAAATTCTTTCAAGAAAGAAAAAAACAATACATGAAAGAACTAAAAAAGTATGAAAAATTAACAGAAGATTCATATGTTGGCTTTGGAAGAAGCATATATATTTCGGAAAAGACATCAGATAGAGAAAATAAAATAATTGAACTTCTTTGCATCGGTTATAACTACAAAGAAATTTCTCAAATGGAAAATGTTACTCTTTCGACAGTTAAGACACACGTTAATCACATTTTTCAGAAAAAAGGAGTTTCTTCTTTGCAGGAACTAATCGTTCTTTCTCTTACAAATCAATTAAAGGGTAAAAGTTTGTTAGAAATTCAACCAAAAAAAGAAGAAACAGCAACAAAAAATGATGAATTAGATTTTTTAAGTGAACTTTTAGGATAGGAGGTCAAATGAGCAATAATTTACAGGATTTGAACAAATATTTGTTCGAGCAAATCGAAAAATTAAGTAATGAAGATTTGGATGAAAAACAAACAGAATTAGCAATTAAAAAAGCTGAAGCAATAACCGGAGTATCTGAAAAAATTATCAAAAATGCAGAATTAGCTTTGAAAATTGCCATTGTAAAAAACAAAATGGGTAATTTCTCTTTGAGCGGAGAAATTCCGGCTCTAACTAAAAAGATAGAACAAAAGGCATTACCAAACAATGAAAAAATTCAATGAAGAACATGCAAATTTTATAAGAGAAAATGCTGTCGGGATTTCATCAGAAGAATTAACAAATCGTTTAAATGCTGCTTTTGGAACAAATTACAGAAAATCACAAATTCATGCATATAAATCAAATCACAAAATAAGAAGCGGTTATATTCATAAAAAACCTGATGAAAAAAGGTTATTCCCAAATCATATAGTTAACTTTATTCAGGAAAAGGCAAAAGGTTTATACAATAAAGAACTTACTGAGCTTGTCAATTTCACATTTAGAACAACTTATACAGAAAGTCAAATTGACAGCCTTAAGCATCGTTATCACATCTCAAGCGGATTAACAGGGCATTTTACGAAAGGTCATGTTCCTAAAAATAAAGGTAAAAAAATGACAGCGGCAGTATATAAAAAATGTGCTGTAACAATGTTTAAGAAAGGTCATATTCCTAAAAATTACAGAGCAGTTGGTTCAGAAAGAATATCAAAAGACGGTTATACAGAAATAAAAATTGCAGATCCAAACAAATGGAAACTAAAACACATTTTTATTTGGGAAGAAAAATATGGTCCAATTCCGGAGCATCACTGCATTATATTCTTAGACGGCAATAAACAAAACTTTGATTTAAGCAATTTGAAATTAATTACAAGAAATGAAAATGCAAGATTGAATCAAAAAAATTTGAGAAGTGAGTTCAAAGATGTTACTGAAGCAAATATTTCAGTTGTTAGACTAAAAGCGACAATAAGAAAAAGGAGAAAAAATGAAAGAAACGCTTGAAATTCTAATTGATAAAGATTTAGAAGATTTATTAGAAGCTCAAAAAAAAGCAAACGAATTGTTAAATGAAGAAAAAAGACCAAATCTTTTAATTGATGAAGTTGCCAATGCATTCTTTGCATATCGGCGAGTTAAAGAGGGCTTTTTTCTTGAACACAAATTTGGAGGTTATACAATCGGCGAAATTTATCTTTTTGTAATTGATTTGATAAATAAGCATATTAAATACTCTGATAATCCGAATAATTCAGATGTTATACCGGATTGGTTAAGGAGAAAATAATATGAGCTATATTGTAAAAAATTGCCCGGCTTATTGGGGAAATTCTTTTTTTAGCTGCCATGGAAGGGAACAAAATATTTTAAATAATTGCAATTGTGAAGAACATAAAAACTGCATAACAAAACAAACAATTGAAGATTTAAAAAAAATTATTACAGATGATGACAGTCCGGCTTGCTATGAAAACGATGATTGTCCGATTAACGGAGGATATGGCTTTGATAATCATTGCAATATGAATTGTCCATTATTAATAGCAAAACTGGCATTAAAGAAATGGGAAATAGCGGAGTGTTGAATAATGATTGAAATCTTAACTTTTATTTTAATTACTTACATTCTAAGAATTTACTCATATATACAAAGGGGGAAAGATTAAGTATGTCTACAAAAATCGAATGGACAAATCAGACATGGAATCCTGTAGTCGGATGCACAAAATATTCAGAAGGTTGTATAAATTGTTATGCAGAAAAAATGCACAAAAGACTTTCTGCTATGGGACATAAAAAATATAAATTTCCTTTCAATAATGTATTATTTCATTACGATGAATTGAATAAACATTTTGGACAAAAAAGGAAAATGATTTTTGTTAATTCAATGTCAGATTTATTTCATCAAAGGATTAGCTTAGAACAAATTTCAAAAGTTCTTGAAGTATGCAAAAATAATCAACAACATATATTTCAAATACTTACAAAAAGACCTGAACGACTTTCCGCTTTTTCTTATCCCCCAAATGTTTGGCTTGGAGTTACAGTAGAACATCCAAAATACAAAAACCGCATTGAGTATCTTAAAAACACTAATGCGAAAATAAAATTTTTAAGCTGTGAACCTCTTTTAGCTGATTTAGGAGAGCTTGATTTGAGGGGCATTGATTGGGTTATTGCAGGTGGTGAATCCGGTTCTAAAGCAAGACCCATGCATCCTGATTGGATTCGCAATATTCAAAAACAATGCCGGGAACAAAATATTCCGTTTTTCTTTAAACAATGGGGTGAGTGGGTAATAGCTAAGCAAAAGCCGCCGTTTAAAATAGAAAATCCGATTTACTCTAAACTATCGTCTAAAATTATGCTAAATAACGGAATAATAATTGACGGAATTTTTCCCAATGACGTTAAAAAATGGGAAAAACAAACAGGTAGTTCAATAGATAATAAAAATGCCGTAATTATTTTAAAAGCAGGAAAAGCAAAATCAGGAGCATTATTGGACGGAAAAGAATATAAAGAATTTCCTGTAATTATAGAAGCTGAATAATTTAGAGGTTTAAGTTATGAAAGAAGAAATATCAAAATATAATTTTGAACAAAAAAGAAGCGATTACTTGACCCCGCCTTGCGTGATTTCTAAAATATTTGATTTATTAAAAGAGTTGAATATTGATTGTGATAACATTTTTTCTTTAGATACATGTTGCAGCAAGAATAATATTCCTGCCCGTTTTAGGTACTACGAAAAACAATTTGACGGGCTTTTAATGAATTGGTTTGGAATAAGCTATTGCAACCCTCCATATAAAGAATGTGATAAATGGGTAAAAAAAGCATATTCCGAGTTCAAAAAAGGTGTTATTTGTGTTCTTTTAATTCCGGCAAGAACAGAAACTGCTTATTGGCATAAATATTTGTTAGAAGATGGAATGATTAACAAACGCAATATTTATATAAAATTTTTGCGTAAAGGTTTAAAGTTCTTAAATCCTGATGATGATTCAGAAATGGGAGTTTTTAAAAACTCGCTTGCTATAGTGGTAATGAATGGTGAAAATGAGGTTAAATATGATAGATAATAAAATAATAATATGTGATTTAGACGGTTGTCTTATTGATAGTGCCTGGATATGGGAAGTAATAAAATTACAAAAATTTGAAAAAAATATTGTATTTGATTTTTTTAATCGAAATGCAAACGCTGAAGCTAATAATATTGATTTAGTTTTATATAAATATTTATGTTTTAAAGCCTCCGGCGGTTATAAAATACATTTTCTTACCGCAAGAAGCGAAGAAATAGAAATTCAAACTATAAATTTTATCCAGGAAAAAACAGGTTTATTATTTGGTAAAGAATTTACTATAAGTTTCAGACCATTTAATGATTTTTCTTCTGCTGCTGAAAGCAAAAAGATAAGACTTGAGCAAATGATTGCAAACGGAAAAAATATTATTCTCGCTATTGATGATGATGAAGAAATTATTGATATGTATAAAACAAAAGGAATTCCAACTCTGCAATGGAAAATAGGTTATATACCGGCTTGTGTTGCATTGGAATTTGGCGGTAATTTGAGTCTTTTAATAAATAAGAATGAACCTGTTTCTCTAAATTAGATGGCGGATAGTACATGGGGAAAGTAAAAAAAGAAGCCAAAGATGCAATTATTAAACTAATGCTTCAGGAAGTTTCAACTGAAGATATTGCAAAAAAACTTAATTATTCTGTAGGAACGATACGAAATGTTTTTGAAGAACTCAGGGAAGAATACGGGGTTTCTTCAAAGATGGGTATTACTACTGCTTATTTGAGGTCCGAACTTGAAAAAGTGAACAACCAATTAAACAGGTTGTTTAAAATTATGGATAATTGCGATTTTGAGAAAAAAAACAGTTGTTTTAGTAAAAAATATAAAAGAAAACATAAAAAATGAATATTGTTAATGAAGAAGATCTTTTGAAAAAAACAAGCGAAAATAATTTCGTACATTGTCAATTATGCGGCAAAGAATTTTATACAAAAACTCCAAAAAAGGCTAAATACTGTCCTGAATGCTTGATTAAAAGCCGCAGAAAAGAGTTTATAAATATAATTTCAAATAAGGATTTTAAAATTCTTTATAAACAATTTTTTCCTTACATAAAAAAATGTACAAGAAATTATATATCTTCTGACTCAGACTTGTTTGATTTTGTGGTAGAACAATCACTTGTTAATATATGGATTAGATGGGTTGCTATGATTAATAATGGTATGACCGTCAATGAACTTCAAAAAATTACAAAAACAGAGTTGTTCTATTGCGTTAAATATAGTTATTATGCGGTTATAAGAGCAAGGGATTTACCTCCGACATTACATTGTCATAACAAAAAAATAGCCGAGGAAGAATTAAATGTATTAAGATTAGATATGCCAAAGTCTTCGGATATCGATAGCCCGGATAATCTTATTGATTATATAGTCGATTCAAAACCACCAATAAGTAAAATATTAGATTTTAAAAAAATATTAAATCAAATAATGGTTGAGAGTATTTTAGATTCAGATGTTAAAGCGGCTATTATAAGAACAGAATTAACTGATATAAATGTTAAAACATCTATATCTGAAAAAGAAAAGGTTAGTTTGATTAATAATCAATACAACTTGAAAATAGATAACTTAAAGCAGTTAAAATCAAAAGCTCAAAATGGAATAAAAAAACTTTATAATGCTTACTCTCCGGAACTAAAAGAAATTTTAGAACTTTGCGATAATGATTTTAGATTGGACACTAACAGTAAAGAATTAAAAAAACATTATTTGTATAATCCAATAAAAAGATGCGTAGTATGTAACAAAGCATTTATCAGTAGAAATGATGCTCTTGTATGCAGCAGGGAATGTGCAAAAAAAAGAGCTGAACAAAACAAACTCAAATTACAGTATAGAAACAAATTAAATGAGCTTTTTAGCAAAGCATATAAATCTAATACGATGGAAGAATGCTCAATTTTTCTTTCCAAAATGGAAGAATTTATTAAAAAGTTATAGGTGTTAAATTACACCATGGGGAAAAACGCAATGAGATTTGAATTTTAATGTGAAAAATATACTAAAAGGAAGGAAGAAATAAATTTAAGAAAATTTGATTTAAAGGCTAAATAAATTAATGGTTTTAATGTATAAAAATTTGATTAAAAAAAAGGTGTTAAATAACACCTTTTTTTTTGTTCAAAAAATGTTAATGTGTAAATGTTCGCAAGTTTCCTTAATTGGGAGGAGTTACTGAGTGAACCTAAGTAAAGCAATTTACATAATCTAGTGTCGCAGCCTGCCGCCGGCTGTCTTGAAATTCCTTTTCGCTCCAAGCGTATCGCCTACGGAGCTTTGCTCTTGCCGGCTTTTGCTTGTCGCTTACCACGCTTCGCGAGTCCGGAATTTCGCTCCTCGCCGCCGTCTTACTGCTCACCTTTTCAAAGTGCCACTCTCAAAAATTCACTCACACCTTCGGCTTACCGTGAATTTTTGTTCGGACAACTTAAAATATGTAAATTGCCGCTTAGTCTTTAGTTTTCACTTAAACTGGGAGTTCATTTTGAACTCCTTTCTTTCCGGGAGTTAGTTATGAAATCCTTTATTGTTCTTGATTGCTGTGCTTATGAAGTTAAAACACATACTAAAACTTTTGAATATATTGACTGTTTCAAAACAAAAAGAAACAAATATTTTAGAAAAAAACTTTCAGATGGAAGACTTATAAAAAAAGAGTTATTACTCATGACAACATGCCCTGTCTGCAAACATTTAATTTTAAAATATTTATGGTATGCAAATCCTATGAGCCGTTTTCAAGATTGGGATGATGAAAAAATAATAAGAGGAGCAAAAGCAGATGAAATATTTTCTCGCCGATGTGAAGATTATGAATCAATGGAACTTCCCAATCCTTTTAAACCTCAAAAAGAGCCTAAATTTACAAAGAAAATACCATTAATTTATTATAAAAATATTGATGGTTATTCTCAAATTCCCCGTTATATTAATGAAGCAGATGATGCCGGATTAAAAGTTATATGTCCAGTCAAAACAATAAAATTTTAATAAAAAACCTCTTAAACAAAATAACTTTGGGTGATTGTTTTGAAATAATGAAACAACTTCCTGATAAGTGCATAGACCTTGTATTAACAGATCCTCCATACGGGTCTGGGGGGGGGGGATTTTGGGAAACAAAGAAGAGAAGTCGTTTCGGGGGTTTGTTTGACAAATATGAGATAAAAAGAACAGGCGGAACCTGGAATGAAAAATACGGTAAAAAAATTCAACACTGGGATGTTGCTCCAACTAAAGAAGTTTTTGATGAAATTTTCAGAATATCTAAAAACCAAATTATTTGGGGTGGAAATTATTTTTCACTGCCGCCGACAAGATGTTTTCTTGTATGGGATAAATTAACTATTTCTGATAAGTTTTCTATGGCAATGTGTGAATATGCCTGGACAAGTTTTAACCAAAATGCAAAAAGATATGAAATAGCTCCTCAAGACAAATACAGATTTCATCCGACTCAGAAACCGTTAAAATTAATTGAATGGTGTGTTCAAAACTATTCTAATGAAAATGAATTAATATTGGATTGTTTCTCGGGAAGTGCGACAACGGCGGTAGCTTGCCATAATTTAAACAGGAACTTTATTTGTATAGAAAAAGATCCTGAATATTATGCAAAAAGTGTTCAACGATTAAATGAAGTTAAAGCTCAATTGAAATTTCTGTTGTAGCAAGTCTAAAACTTGTCGTATTAAAGTGAAAATTCAACAATTATAAGAAGAAAATCTAATGTTCAATATTGATGGAAAAGATTTCAAACAATTTGAAGAAAACCTAAAAAATACACATAAATATGCTGTTCCTGACACTGTAAGAAAAACATTAACTACTCTTGCATATAAAGCTCATGCTGAATATAAGAAAAACGTATCAAAAAATCTTGTATTAAGAGGCGGTAAAAATAATAATATTGTTACTAAATCGATCCATTGGGAAAAAGCCCAATATAAAGAAAAAAATATTGATAATATGTATTCTTTAGTCGGGCAGTTAAATACTTTCTATGGCAAGGAAACGGACCAATTAAGAAAACAAGAATTCGGAGAAACGCTGGTTGCTAAATCAAAACATATAACAAAAGCAACAAAATATACAAGGGGAGGAAGCTACAGAAAATTAGTTCCTAAAGATAAATTAATTGCAAAAACCAATGTAAAAAGAATAAAGGATCTTGTAAAATATCCTGCAACAGGAACAACAATGCAATTTAAACAGGCTATTGCAGTGGCACACAGACAGCACAAGACAATAAATTTTCTTCCTGAAACTGAAACTTCAGGACATAAATTCGGAATATTTCAGTTTTGGGATTCCGGTACAAAATATGATAAAAACGGCAAACCGCATGCGAAAGGTAAAGCTGCAAAATTACTTTATTCTTTTAAAGACAAAACTCAAAAGTTAGAAGCAAAGCCAATGCTTAGTCTTGCATCACATAAAGTTGGCATACAAAGTAAAGAAATTTTTAAAAAAGAAGCCGAACGGAGAATTGCAAAAGAAATGTCAAAAAAATTAAAGAAATAAAAGAGTAAATATTTCATATAGGTATTTACTCTTTCAAAAAGAGTTGCCATTATGATTTTATCAAGAAAAGAATTTCAAGAAAAATACAATTATAAGCATATTCAGGCTGTTCATAGATTAGTAAGAGAAGAAAAAATTGATATCAATGATAAGGGTATGATTGATACCAATACAGCAAAAAATAAAGATTTTTGCATAAAGCGGGAAAAGAAAATAAACAAACTGAAAAAAACAAAAAAAACGGAAACTCAGAAAATTAAAAATTTAAAGTCTGAAGAACAATTGGGTTTGGATATTGATATTTTAAATGCAAAAGTTGAAAGAACTTTAAAACAAAACGAACTGTTAGGTATAAAAATTGCAAAAGAAAAAGGAGAACTTATTGAATCTGATTTATTAAACAAAATTATAGTTAATATTTTTGATTCATTTTTTCAGGCACTTTGCAATTACCCTAATATTAAAGCTGATGAAATTATAGATTTAATTAAGTCAAATCAAAATCCAAAAGAAGAATTAATTAAAAATCTTACTGATGATATCATCTCCATAATAAAAGATGCTCTTGAAACCGCAAGAAAAATAACAAAGAAATATATAAAATAATGAATATATTAACAAAAGAAGTACAAATTGATAAGATTTTTGATAATATATATAAAATTCTTCCTCGGGATGTTTTGATAAGCTGTTCTCAATGGGCAGAAGAAAACAGATTTATGAATTCCAAAATTACCGGAAGAAGCGGCAAGTTCAGTTTTAAGAATGCCCCGTATTGCAGAGAAATTGTTGATTGTTTTTCAAAGAACAATAACATACAAGAAATTGCAATAATGAAGGGTGTTCAACTGGGATTAACAACATCTGTTATAGAAAATGTTATAGGATATTCAATTAATTTGGATCCTTGTCCGATGATGTTTGTTTTTCCAAATGAAAAGGAAGCTGAAAAATATAAAAAATTAAAAATTGATAATTTAATAGATAATTCTCATTTAAGAAGTAAAATTACAGCAGAAACTGAGGACAGAAACACAAGACGAACGGGTGATACTGCTTTAATGATTGAGTTTCAAGGAGGTTTTTTAACTTTTGCTTCTGCAAGAAAAGGAGTACAATTACGTTCAACTCCAATTAAGAAATTATTTCTTGATGAGTTAGATGCTTATCCCGATAAGATAAAAGATGAGGGGAACCCTATTGATATAGCTTCAAAAAGAACAGACAGCTATATTAAATTCGGAAGAAAGATTTGTTATAATTCAACCCCTCTTTTAGCACATAAATCAAAAATACATGAACAATACAAAAAGGGAGATTGCAGAAAGTTCTTTGTTCCTTGTCCTTGTTGCGGTCAAAAACAAGAACTTGTTTTCTATAAATCTGATGGAGGCGAATATTCTGATGAAAAGGCAATAATAAAAGGGCAGACAAAAAGCAAACCTTACGGGCTTTTATTTGATGTAAATGCATGTAAAAACGGAGATTATTCTTCTGTCCGATACAGATGTAAACATTGCGGCGGAGAATTTAAAGATTATCATAAATACGCTATAGAACAAGACGGAGAATGGATACCAACTCAAAAATCCATAATCCCTTATTTCCGTTCTTATCATATATCTGCTCTGTATTCGTTAACGAAGCCCTGGGAAAATATAGTATTGGAATTTATAAATGCAGGCAATAATCCTGATAAATTACAATCTTTTTATAACTTAAATCTTGGCTTGCCGTTTGAAGACAGAACAGGAGGGCTTGAATATCAAAAAGTTCACCGATTAAAAGATGAAGATATGGAAAATAATATTCTGCCAAAGGAAGCATTATTTCTAACTTGTGCTGCCGATGTACAGCGTGACAGAATTGAATGTGAAATAAAAGCCTGGGGCGATCGTTACCGGTGCTGGGGTATAGATCACAGAATTTTTAAAGGTAATGTTTACGATATTTACGACCCTTGCTGGAATAGTTTTTTAAAAATTAAAGATGAAGTTTTTAAATATGCAGATAAAATAAAACAAAACGGAATGCAAGTTGAGTTAATGGCAGTCGATTCCGGCGACGGAGAATTAAGAGATGTAGTTTATAATTTTTGTGATACATTCGGCGACGGATTAATAATGCCGTTAAAAGGTTTTGTTTCCACAACAAGAACAAGAGAAAAATTTAAAATAGTTCCTATTAACGAATTTGAAACTATTTCTCTTATAGAAATATATACGGATTTGTACAAAAATTCGCTTTCTCGTTATCTTTCACAGGAAGAAAGAATTGATGATGATTATCCTGACGGATGGTTTACTTTTGCAAAAGGATATTCTGATGAATATTTCAGACAGCTTACAACAGAACAAAAAGTAAAGGTACAAACCCCGGGCGGATTAACTGCTATCAAATGGGTTCAACATGGCAGAAATGAAGCCTTTGACTTAAATGTTTACAATATGGCACTTGCCGACATTGTTATTTATCAACAATCGGTTTTGTATTTAGGACTTGACAGTTCTAATGCAAGAGCTGTTTTTGAATTAATGAAAAAGAGGAAATAATGCTTTATACAAAAAAAGAGTTGGAAGAAATACTTGCAGTTTTAAAATCTGCATATATAAGAGCTGCCGATTCCGGAGGCGTAACATCATATTCTATTAACTCAGGACAAGGCACTACAACTGTTAATCAAGCCTCAATGGCTTCAATCAGAGCCGAAATAGAACATTACGAAGATCTGTTAAATGAGATTACAGAAACTGAATCAGGCTCTCATTGTATATCAATACAAGGTATAGGATTTATGTAAATGAATTTTTTACAAAAATTATTTAATATAAGGAAACAAGATGAACCGCAAGCCAGAGCATATCCTCTCGGCAGTTTATTTGGTTTTACTTTTGACGGCGAACTTGAACCCGGAGCTTTAAGTTCAACATATCTTTATGATGTAGACTATTATAAACTTGCCGAAAGAGCTTATACTCTTGTTGCTACAAATGAGTTTGCTCAAATTTTAGTTTCAAGGTTAACTGAATTTGTAGTAGGTACCGGGTTGAGATTATACCCTCAACCTATGAAAGATTTACTTACACGCAAATTTAAAATAAATCTGCCCAATAATTTTACAAAGCAAATACAAGACATATGGAACTTAATTGAAGAAGATAAAAATATTTCAATTACAAAAGATCAAAACATACACTCTTTAGCTAAAACAGTTTATTATAACGGTTGGATAGCCGGTGATGTTTTAATAATAAAAAGAGTAGTTGACGGAAATATTGAACTTCAAGTCGTAAACGGACTGGCAGTAAGGTCAAGTTCTCCATATGCTAAAGGCTCAAATAATAAAATAATCGACGGTGTGGAAATTAACAAAAATGAAGAACCAGTTGCTTATTATGTTATCGACAAAGATGGTAAAGAACAAAGAATACCGGCAAGAGATAGCAAAGGAAGATTAATATCCTGGCTTGTTCCTATCGGAATAAAACGACTGAACACAACAAGAGCTTATTCAAGATTCGGAGTTATACTTCAAAAACTTCATAAAATCGGGCAATATTCAAATTCTGAAATTATTGCAGCTGAAACAAATTCTAAATTTGCCGTTGTTGTAGAACAGGAAAAAGAATCATCAGGTGTAAATCCTTTAAAAAATCTCCCCGGATTTTCAAGAAGTATTCAAAATGATCTTTCAAATGTTCCGATTAACAGCACAGAAGATAAAAAAGCCGTTCATGATTTTAAAATGAATTTAAAAAGAGTTGCTTCCGCATTATCTATATTTCTTCCTAAGGGGCAAAAATTATCGTCTTTTGATACAAAAAGACCTAATACAAACTATACGGCATTTGTTGACGGCTCAATGAAATATATTTGTGCTGCCTGCGAAATACCGTTTGAAGTTGCATTAATGACATTTTCAAATAATTTTTCTGCCTCAAGAGCTTCATTAAAAATGTTTGAAGTAATTCTTGAATATGTAAGAAAAAATACCATTGTAGATTACTTTTATCAAATAGTTTATTCTCAAATTTTTGAAATTGCCTGCCTTCAAGGGTATATTCAGGCTCCTAAATATCTTGAGTTAAAAAATGACAAAGGATTTATGGATAATGCATATACAAAAGCAAAGTTTGTAGGTGTAAAAATACCGCATATTGATGAAGTAAAAGAAGTTAATGCTGTACTTTCAAAATTAAAAGGCGGTTTAACCACGTTTGAACAGGCTCTTGAAACTCTCGGGATTTCAATTGATTTTGATTCTTTAATAGAAACAAGACAACGTGAAGAACAAAGAATAAAAGAATCAGGATTGAAATTTGAAACACTATTTGCTCCCGATAACGGAGGATCAAGTGATGATGACACAGAACCCGATCAAAAGCGAGTTAAAAATTAATTGTTTACAGATAGGAGATTAAAATTATGGCACAACTTAAAGTTTCTGATTTATCAAAAGAGGAACAGGAAAAAATTTTACGGGATGCGGCAGACGTAGGTTTAAAAGGTGTATTTGACAACTGGGGAGTAGAAAAATTAAAAAAGAGAATTGAGGCAATGAAAAATATACAAAATAAAGACAATTCAGAAAACACAGATAAAATTCCTGTCGAAAACAAAGAAGAAAACGTTTCTGAAAATGCCGGGGATGATTCTGAGGAAAACAAAGAAGAAAACGCTTCTGAAAATGCCGGGGATGATTCTGAGGAAAACAAAGAAGAAAATACTTCTGAAAATGCCGGGGATGATTCTGCTGAAAATAAAGAAGAAAATACATATGAAGAAAATCTTAAACCTGAAAAGCCCGAGAAGGCAGGAATATGTCATATTTGCCGAAGCAAAGTTATAAACGGCAAATGCAGCGGTTGCGGTTATCAATGGAGAATTTAAGTAATGGCAATTAAAATAAAAGGTGTTATTGGCTATGATGTTGTCGGCAGTGAATTTTCCGATCGAATTTCAAAACTGACGGGAGATATTGAATTTGAAATAGATTCACCCGGCGGTAGTGTTTTTCATGGGATATCAATATACAATGCCATAAAAAACTACAACAGAGGGAAATGCACAATGCATGTAGTAGGTGATTGTTCTTCAATGGCAGCTTATATCATGTTAGCAGGAGACGGTCCTGTTTTGTTTGAACCGAATTCTATTGTAATACTTCATAATCCTTGGAGTTTTGCTTCAGGAGATTATAGAAGAATGCAAAAAGAGGCTTCTGTTTTAGAGCAGCTTTCCGCACTTTATGCAAAAGCATTTGTAGAAAGAGAATTGTTTGAAGAAAAAGAAATCCGACAGATTATGGATAACGAAACCTGGTTTATCGGAGCTGAAAAACTTAAAAAACTGGGTAAGGTTCTTGGTACTTCAAATAATGCATCAGATGATGGAATGATTTCCGAAGAAATAAAAATAGCAGCTTGCAGAGAAAGAATTGAAGATGCAAAAGCTGTTATCAAGTCTTTAAAAGAAGAAAATATTGAAAAAATAGCAGCATTAATACCAAATATAGAATTGAAGCAGGCTAATAAAATTTAAAAAATATATAATCCGATAATTTCAAAACAACAAAAAGGAGAAAATAAAATGTTTAAAACAATTGACGAATTTAAAGCCCAATGCCCCGAAATTTACAACGGAGTAAAAGATGATGGTAAAAATATCGGGATTCAAGAAGAAAAGACAAGAGTTAATTCTCTCATTCCTTTTCTTGATATCGATAAAAAAGCAACTATTACGGCAATTATCAATGGAAAAACAATAGCAGATCAAGAATTTCAATCTGCTATTCTTATGGCAAAAGTTAAAAGTCAAGAAATTCAAACAATGCAGCAGGAGAATCCGCCGTCAATAGACCCAAAAGCAGAAACACATGCTCCTGAAAGTCCAAAAGAAGAATTAAATGCAGAAATTGAACAAAAACAAAAAGAAAAAGAAGAAAAAACAGTGAACAATATTCTTGCACGTTTAGGATTAAAATAGCGTAATTGCGTAGAGTGAGCGAAGCGAAACTCGAAAAGGCAACAACCCGACGAAACGGAAAAAGCCAATAGGCTTTTGAAGTAGAGTTGCAGGGGGTGTGCCTGAAGCAATTACAAGATATCGAAATCGTTCATCTAATATACAAACCGAGGGCTTTGCCCTCTTTTTTTTAATTGAAAGGAAAAAATATGAAAGTTGATAATTCAAAAATATTTTATAACGGTCAATACGCAGAAATTGATATTGTAGTTCCTGCTAAAACAACTTATAAAGCAGGAACTGTTTTAGGTCGCAGATCAGACGGAAAACTTACTGCATTTACAACAGATAACAATATTGCAGCACAAGAAGAAGACGGAGAAACACCGGCAGTAGCGGAATTTAAAACACAACCGCTTTATATACTTGCTCAAACGGTTACTAATGAAGAAACATCAGAAGCAGAGCTTCCAATGGTAAGAGTTTTTGATGGCGGTGAAGTCAATAAAAATAAACTTATATTCATTAAAGAAGCTGATGCATCAGATAACAATGTTCTTGATGCACTGCATACAAATGGTTTTTCTCTTGAAAATGTTGTGGATTTATCTGAAGACACTTGCTTACAGGAATAATAAAGAAAGGAAATAAAAAATGGATTCAGTATTAAGAAAAGTTGTTGATATTGGCTTTGATAAAAAAATCGAACCATCTACTTTTTTGGCAAATTTTTATGAAGTAGAAGAACTCGATACTTTAGAAGTAGAAATTCATGGAAGAAGTGTAAAAAACACTTATTCAGTTGATGTTGAACTTGGAACCGGCGGTCGAAAAGTAGAAATGGGTTCTTTTGACCGTAAATCTTTTGTTGTTCCGGAGTATAATGATTATACGGTTATTACAGAAAAAGACCTTGCAAAAATTAATTTCGGACAATCCCCTTATGATATATATATGGCAAGATTAGCCGATATGATTCTTTACCGTCAAAGTATTATTTCACTGATGCATAGAAATGCCGAAGAAAAGCAGGCTTCTGACGGTTTATTCTACGGACAAATTGCATGGTCTGACGGAACTAAAATTGAATTAAACAAAAAAGAAAGCCATTCGATTGGTGTTACAAACAAATGGGGAAGCAGTGATTCGGATCCTGATGCAGATATTGAAAATGCTTGTAAAATTGCCATTACAGACGGCAGTCTTTCAGATTCTCAATTTAATCTTATTATGGAAAGCAGTGTATGGAGTGCTTATAAATCTAATGAAAAAGTTAAAAACTCCTCAAATTGGAATAACGGAATTAAAAGAACAGATATTAATATGCCGGAAGAAAAAACACCCGGAGCATTCTTCCATGGTCAAAAATCTTGCGGTTCTTATACTATAAATTTATGGACTTATGAAAAAGCATATGAAATCCCCAAAGGTTTCGGATTTGACAATGAAGGTAAAAAACAAACATATATCCCAAAGGGCGGAGCTCTTTTATTGCCGATGAAACCCGAGTTTAAAAGATATTACGGTGCAATTAATGACACAAATGTAAAATCAAATATTCCCGGGGCTTTGTTAAACCTAATGAAAAGACAGCAGGTTCCTTATGCTTACGATGTTTTGAAAAAAGGAAGTGCGTTCATTGAAGTAGGTGTTAAATCAAGACCTCTTTTAATTCCTTGTGATATGGATTGTTTTGTAACATTTAAGGATTTAACTTAATGCATGATATTCATCAATTGTTAAATCATCATAAGAATACCGTATTTTTTGAAAAGGGTAATGCCTCGGTTGATTGTAAATTAAGACCTCCCTCTTATGAAAATGAATATCCGATGAAAGGTTTTACATCTTTCATCGGATTAACAATTACAGAATCAGGGATGGGAGTTTTTGCTGATAGTTTTGAACTTACCGTAAACATTGATGATGTTTTAAAATACACTTCAAAATTACCGGCAAAAGGCTGGGGCATTTCTGTTAAACTTCCACAGCTTCAATATAAAGAATATTCTTTTTATGTTGAAAGTGCTGCCATAGACAGAACAATCGGAATATGCCTGCTAAAATGTTCACGAAGCAATAAAGGTATATAATTTATGGCTATTCAAGAAATAATAAGACCTATGAATAAAGTTCTTGTTCGTGATGCAATTTGTGAGATGATTGCAAAAGAACGGGATAATCAAATAGAGATATACAGCAGCAAACTTTCCTCTGATTTCAACGAATCAGAGGAATTAAATTATTTCATAGAACAAAATGTAAATTTTAATATTTACCCTAAACGTTTTCGTTTTCCTGAAATAAATGAACTGCCCTGTGTATTTGTTTATTTTAACGAAGCTAAAATTCCTCCTGAAGAACAAAATCTTTATGAAAATTTTTTCAATTATAATCTTCAGGTTGAATATTATACAGGCGGTATTAATGAAGAAGATGAAGATATGCTTTTATATACTGCCGACGAAAAAGCATCAGACAGGTTTGATTATTTAACCTCACAATTATATAACATATTATTTTCTGAACCTTCAAATGTCTATAATTCTACAGATAATCTCGTTAAGAAATGGGAACTATCGGAATGGAAAAGAGTTTTTCAATCAAGAGATGCGAATTCTTCTGAAAGCATACTGGGAGGAATGTTTATTGTTAATGTCGGAATTGAAGAACCTACATTTTATCAAAACACATTTTCCATAAATGAATTTTATTCAAAATTGAAAATAAGAGATGAATTTTGTCATCAAATTCTTAATGTAATACAAAAGGAGATTTAATATTATGACAATAACAACTTCACTTGAACCGGGAGCAATTGCATCTGCAACAAGTGTATCGGTAAAACAAAAGAACGAACAAAACACAGCAAATTTAAGACCTGAAATTATCGTTGCAATAGGACAGGCTCAAACGGGGAAAACAGTTACAGAAAATAAATTATTTTATGCCTCGGGGAATGCAGATGATATAGGTGTAACCTGCGGATTCGGTTCACCTTTGCATAGAATGGCAAAAAAATTATTTCCAAAAGCCGGAAACGGTTCTAAAGTCGACACTTATTTCATTGTTTTAGAAGCCCCTTCAACTGCAAAAGAAGAAATTAAAACATTAACGGTTAAAGTCCAGGAATCAATAAAAAAATCATTTAACGGATATTTTATCTTAAATGATTTAATCTTTGAAGCGGCTGCCGATGTTGCTGCTAAAGTCGCAACAAACGCACATAACAATCCGGCAAAAGCTCCGAGAGGTATTGTACTGAATTCTTTTGAAAAAACTTACATTCCGTTTAATTTAACAAAAGGCATGACGGCAAAAGAAGCAGCAGAAGCATTAAAAGAAGCACTTGAAGATTATATTGAGCTTCCTTTTGAAACAGCATTGGGAGAAACAGACGGCAGTCTTGTTCTTACTGCGAAATGGAAAGGTTCTGATTCTTTTTTTGAATTTAATATCACAAACGAAGATGAAGAAAACATTGATGCTTCAATTTACGGAGTTTCTTTTGAAACGGTGAGAACGCAAGAATCATCCGGTATCGGTTCTGTTACCGATGAAACTCTTGCTTTATTAAATAAAGAACTCGGAGTTACAAGGGTTATCTCTCAATACGCAACAACAACAGTACTTGATAAATTACAAGAACATTTTGATGCATTCCATGATGGACTTATAGCTCAATATGTAATTTGCTATTCTGCAATACAAGCTCCTGAATCTGAAACAAATAAAGGAACATGGGATATTACAAAACTTGTTGAAGAAGGCAATAAAAGAAAAGATGATTTCGTAAACGTACAATTGGTAGGTGATTTTAAAAATTTAAGAAAACTTGAATACAGAGAAATCAACAAACTTGTAAAGGCAGGTTATTCTTATCTGCTTCAAAAAGCAGACGGTTCTTATAAAATAATGGATTTAGTTTCATTTTATCATCCGGATAATAAAACAAATCCACTGTTCAGATATGACAGAGATATTACTGCAATTGGAAATATAACATACCACTTTATGAAAATGAAAGAAGATGAAGAATGGGAATCAATAATTTTAGTAGGCAAGAATGATCTTACCACAAATCCTTATGCTAGGACTTTAGATGATATAAAAGCAAAAATTAACAGCGGTATAAGTTATTTAGGACAAGCAGGTTTAATTGCAAATTACGCTGAAGCACAAAAGAATACAAAATTGGAAATTGATTCAATAAATCCAAACAGAATAAATATTAATCCGGACTTTGATTTAACAGGCGTCGGAAGAATATATGATTTAACGAATTTTATCGGATTTAACACAAAAGGATAGGAGGCAGAATGCGACTTGGTGATGCAATATCATTAACTATTGACGGAACAAAATTTGCGATTCCGAAAGATACAGAACCTATGATTTCTGAAGGAGGAGAAGTTATAACTGAAACACAAACTTACGGAGACGGCAGTGCAGACGCTTATGTTTCAATCGAACTTGCAAAAATTACAGGATTAAAAGTAAAACTTAACGATTTAAACAGAGATATTTTTAAAGAAAAGAGGGGAAAAACCGATATTCCTTTTGTTCTTCAATGTGTTACCGGCACATTTGAAATAACAGGCTGTATTGTCGGCGATACCGGCTATTCTGCAACAAAAGCCGTAACTGACGAATTTGAAGTACATTGTACTGACGGAACCGGCATTAGAAGGTCATAAAAGAGGTAAAACAATGACAGAAATAAGAAAAATAATGGAAAAAGAAAATGCCTTAAAGGTCATTGATGAAATTAAAAATAAACTTTTTCAAGTGGATTTAGATGATATCTGCGAAGAAAAAATAGATGTTGAAGAAAAAAATAATAAAGCCAAAATTTTTAAATACCTTATTCAAGGTGTTATGACAGGTTTGGTTTATTATGACGATGAAAAACAATGTCTTGTTCAAAAACTTATTCATCCTTTGATTTCAGGCGATATTAAAAAAGAGGCTTTATATTACAAAAATGATATTACTCTTGAAGATTCAAAAAGTTTTAATGCTGAAAATCAAGCCGACTTAATGATACATTCAATAGCACATATCACAGCAAACGGAACACAGGTAATAGGACAGCTTAAAAAGAATGATTTAAATATTGCTGCTGCATGTACAAGTTTTTTCGACAAATAGCATTATTTATCGGACTTTATTATTCTGATATTCTTTTGCAAAACGGTTGGGAAACGGTTACAGGAGCCAATAAATTAACTATAAGTGATTTGGTTATACATGGAAATCGGTGTAAAAAAATTAATACAAAATTAAACCAAATGAAGTAAATTTAACAAATTGGAAGCAATCTCAAAATCATTCTTGTTTAATTTGTTAATAATATTATCATTACAAGCAAAAAGAAATGATAAATATCTTTTATCATTTTTCTCTAAATCTGTTTCATTTTTATATTTATCTATAAGGTCAAGAGTTATAATATTTTGCATATATAATCGGTCAATTACCCCAATATCGGTTTTAACCGGAACAGACAAATATAAAACAGGGCAATTTGATACTTTATCATAATTAAGCTGTTTATTATCAATTGCATAAACAAGATTATTTATTATTTCTTTTTGTCTTTCTTTTGTATAAAAATTTCTAAAATTATCTGATAAATACCAACATGCAGTATTACAGTCAGAACTTAATATTTTGTCTGATATACAAGCACAAATATTTTTAAAAATCTTTTCAACAGTGTTCATATTTTAAGTTTAACATATAAAGGAGAAAAATGGGAGCTTCCGATTACAGCGTTGTAACATCATTTAAAGCACACGATGGTGTTTCCCCTGCTCTTGATAACATTACAAAGAAAACAAACATAGCCGATAAACTGTTTGATAAATTGAATTTGAGCGGAAAAGGTTTAGGTTCTTGTTTTCAGGGAACAATGCAAAAAGCAAATCTTTTTATGACTGCAATAGCAGGTAATTATGCAATTAAAGCATATCAGGCGGTTAAAGATAATATAGGTGTTTGTGTTGATGCAGCTTCTGATTTACAAGAAACAATAGGAAAAACAGGAGAAGTATTTAAAACCAATACGGAAGATGTTTTAAACTGGTCTAAAACAAGCATTAAAACTATGGGATTATCAAAACAAACTGCTCTTGATACAGCTTCCTTATACGGGGATATGGCTACCGGTATGGGAATGAGTACAAAAAGAGCAGCTGAAATGTCAACAAATCTTACTCAATTAAGTGCCGATTTAGCTTCATTTAAAAATATCTCACAGGAAATAGGGAAGAATGCTCTTAAAGGTATTTTCACCGGGGAAACTGAGGCTCTAAAAAATCTCGGGGTAGTTATGAATGAAACAACTTTAAGTGAATATGCGAGAAGTATTGGTATAAGAAAAAAATTAAAAGATTTATCACAGGCTGAAAAAATAGAACTCAGGTATAGTTATGTTTTAGATAAAACAAAAAATGCACAGGGTGATTTTTTAAGAACAGGCGGAGGATATGCAAACCAAAAAAGAATTTATGAAGAACAAAGAGTTGAACTTAAAACACAATTAGGTAATATTATATTGCCTAAACAAACTCAAATTATGGTTTCTCTAAACAAAAAACTAACACAATATACTCCTGTTATTGTTGAAAATTTTTCAAAAATGTTTAAGGCTTTTGAATCCGGATTAAAAATAGTTTCACCGTTATTTACAAAATTTATGGATTTAATGAAATACTTAAAAGATCATTTACTGCCTGAAATTATAAATTATATGCCGTTAATAAAAACAACTCTTGAAACTGTTATTGTGCCTGCTGTTTCTTTTGTATTAGATAGCGTAAATGTACTATTTAGAACAATTGATAAAGGATATAATATTCTTAAAACTACATTTCAAATAGTAAAAGATAACTGGCTTCCTATACTTTTAATTCTTCCTGCTTCAATACTTGGTGTACGATTTGCAATAGATATGCTGAGGTTAAAAATTGCACTTGCAAAAATGGAAAGTTCCTTATTTGCCGCTATATTAAATACAAATATGATTACAGCTTTAAAAAGTTTTACAGGTGTAGTTTGGAGAAGTGTTGCAGCTTTACTTGCACAGGCTGCTGCTTTTGCGGTTACCCCTTTAGGTATGATTACAATAGGAATTACCGCATTAATAGGTGTTGTTATTTTATTATGGAAAAATTGGGATAAAATAACACAAACAGTTACTAACTGGTGGAATGTTACCGTTAATGCTTTATCATCTTTTTGGGAGAAGAGCAAAAGTATTTTTTCACAAATCGGAACGTTTATTAAAGAAAATTTTGTAGATATTTTATTTTCCTGTTTAGGTCCTATCGGATGGATTATAAAAGGTATTGTTCTTGTCGGACAATCACTTTCATCTCTAAAAAGAGGCGGAGGTGTTAATTTGAAGGCAGGAAACAGTAATGAAGAAATAAAAAATAAAATTTTTGTAAAAGATGATTCCGTAAAAAAAGGAATAATTAATGTCGGAATTACGGTAGATAATAAAACCGGATTTGAAACAACCGATACATTGGAACTTGAAGATACTAACGATTTAAAATTAAAACCGGCGGCATAATATGGAATTATTAAAAGATAATCAAGGGGTAATTTGGACTTCTCCAAATAATGAGGTATTTTATTTAAAAACCCTTACAAATGAATATACCAAAAAACACATAGGAGAAATTAAGGAAAATCCGAAACCTAAAAATTCAAACAGAAAAAAAATTCAAGATTCAAACGATACGTTTACGGATTTTGGTGTCGGAGGAAAAGATATACCCCTTGAGTGTTATTTTATAGGTGAAGATCACGCACAAAAAGCAGAGGAATTTGCGAACGCTCTTTGTTTAACAGGAAAATCAAAACTTAAACTTGTTTATGAAGATGAAATAACAGTTAATGTTATAAGATTTTCCCGAAAAAATGACCTGATAAAAAACATTAACTGTACCATTATTAATGTTGATTTTCATGAAACCTCAAATACGACATATCCCGAAAGTACAACAAGTAAAACAAAAGAAATAAAAAATATTTCGGAAAATGCGAGAGCCGGTATTGCCGAAACTTTAAAAGAACATATTGAAACTATAACAGATACTGACACTCTTGAAAGTTTTTCGGAAAGTTTTTCTTCCGCTCTTGATAAAATATCAAATGAACTTTCTTTAATGAATAATGTTTCATTAAATTCAATTATGACGGATATTTTAACTCAAAATCCCGTTAATAATATTTATACAATAACTTCACAACTCGGCATTGTGTTATATAAGGCTGCCTTATTAGCCAATAAAACAAAAAATACAATTACTGATTTTTCAATAGAAGATTATATAAATGATAATTCCGGAAATTGGTCAAGTTTAATATCTAATCTTATTTCTTTTTCCGATATATCAAAAGAAACATTGACTAAAGAAGAAATTAATAAACTCATTATTAATGATTCGATTGCTTCTATGGCAATTATTTCTTATGGAGAATCTTTACTTGAAAAAGAATATGATAATCGTTCCGATGCAGTTGAAGCAGCTAAAACTTTAAAAGATTTTGAAGTAAACTGGACCGGGTTTATTGAAAATCAGTATTCTAAAATTGATAATCTTGAAGATGTAATTAATAACTATATTGAACTTACAAATATTATTAATTTAACTGCAAGCGAGATTTTGGAACGTTCCTACAAGCTGAAAGTTGAGCAGATTATTACATTATCTGAAGATACAACACTTGTTGATATTGCTTATAAATATTATTATGAACAGTTCAAAGAAAATCCTGATGAAACAATAGATTATCTCATTGCTACAAACGGACTTGAAGATGATGAAATATTCCTGCTCCGTAAAGGAAAAGAGATTAAAATTTATGTATAAAAAATAAATAATAGAATTTTCTTTCCGTTCATGAATCATGATTTTCTTAAACTCAATAAAAAAGCACGGCTAACTCGCTTCCGCTCAAACAGAGCCGTGCCGTGTCATATGTTTCGCTAAAGAAAATTATATGATTCCTTCAAGTCTTTCAAATTCTATTATTTATTTCAAAAATATGGATTAAAAAATGTATAAAAAAGTCATTAAAGAAAAAAATACAAGTTATGATGATATTTCAAGACAATATTACGGTACAACAGAAAAATCAGGTGATATTGCAAAATTAAATAACAATATTGAAGAAGGAGAAATATTAATTGATGTTGAAGAAATAAATATAACTCCCGAAAGAAATAATAATCTTGTTACTTTAATTGTAGAAAATCAATCTTATGAAAATTTTTCGGAAAACTCTTTAATTGACGGTTTAAATTCAGTTAAAGGAGCTGTTTTTATATTTAATAAATCAGATACAAATTATTCGTTTAAAATAGGGCAGAATGTACAAATATATGATTCTGAGGGATTATTCCTTAACGGGAAAATTTTTAATACAAAAAATATTTCCAATACAAAGGCACGTTGGAGTCAGGTTGAAATAAAATCAAATGCCGGTATTCTTATAAACAGTGATGTTCCTTATCCATTGCAATTTTCAAACTGTTCAAGGAAAGAAATTTTAACCGAAATTGCAAACTATTTTAATGTTAAAATTACATTTTCGGACGAAAAGGAACTAGATGAAGTTTTTGTCAATGAAATTGGCAGCTCTTATACTGCCGGCATCAATGAAAAAGCATTTTATTTTATGCTAAGGATTTGTAAATCGGCAGGATTGTTAATAACAGATACAGGAGACGGATTATTTATCGGAAGATATAAACCAAATACAAAAGAAAAATTAAATCTTATACAAAATGAATGCCGGGGATTACAAGAAATGAGATGGCAAATCACTGCCGATGGACTTGCAAGGTATTATGAGTTTAATTCACAGTTTCCTCAAACTGCAACGGCGAAAGTTCAAATCCCTGTTCCTATTCCAATAACACAACGTATTAATTCAAACGATTTCAATGCTTATGATCTGCAATCGGCAGGAGAAAGGTTTGTTTGCAGCGAAATAGGAAATCATTTTAATTTAATAGCCGTAATAAATGAAAACCTTCCAATAAAAAGCGGTTCTTTTGCTGTTGTTTACAATCCCGATGTAAATATAGATGAAGAAACTGATTTCATAATAAAAAATGTTATAAGAAAACATCCTGATAAAACAATATTAACAATGACACTTCCCTGTGCATATACCTTTGAAATACCGAAAGAATTACCGTTATGTTCTTAAAAGCAAGCATTCAAAAAGTTTTAATTGATTTACATAAAAGATTTTTTCAGGCAAATTTATATACGAATCAAACAGGAAATTTTCTTCAATATCACTCGGGCGGTGATGATTATTCTCCTGCTCTGGATTGCGAGGGATTAGGAGGAACAATAGGAAATAATCCTGCTAACGGTTTTATTTTTGCCTGGAAAGACAATATTTTAAAAAAATCACAACCCGGAGAAAAACGAATTTATTCAGTTAAAAACGGAACTGAAGTTGCAGCTGAAATTTATCTTAAAAATGACGGCAATATTGAAATAACAGGTTCTGAAAATGTAGAGGTAAATATAAACGGCAGTATTACCGCCTTACATGTTAATGCTTCGGATGGTGTTACGGGAACGTTTACAAACAGCATAACAGTTAAGAATGGTATTGTTATAGGGGGCAGCTAGTGGATTTATTATTGGAAGATTCAATTAAAGGCGGTAAATTAACTCTTGAAAACGGAGATATAAAAACAGATAATACCCTTTTTACGGCTGTTTATCTATCTTTATTTAACGGTGATTGTTTTTACAACATTTATGAAAAATATAAAACAACGGGAGATTTTCAAGAATCTTTAAATCTGCCTATTACAAAACAAAATCTAGATAGAGTTGAGCAATGCGGTAAAAATGCACTGTTATGGCTGATTAGCGAGGGTATTGCAAAATCGGTGGATATTTTTGCTTACGGAGATAAAAACAATAAAATTAATGCAGACATAACCATTAGAGAACCTGATGATGTCAATTATTTATTCAGTATTATATGGGCAAATGAAAGGGCTGTTTTAATAAATGGCAAACTACACTAATAAAACTATACAAGACATATTTAATTCATTTATTGCTGAGTTTAATGTACTTAGAAATAAATATAATGATAAAAGTCCTATCCTTGAAAAATCAGTAATTAAGAGTATAGGATTTTCTTTATCTTCTTTAGTCGGTACATTATGGAAGCAGGCAAAATATATATTTAAGCAATGCTTTCCTCAAAGCTGCTCGCTTAAAATTTTAAAGTTATGGGGCAATCTTATCGGGGTTGATTATAAATACGGACAGTCCGCAATATTACAAATTGAACTTACAAATGTAACTGCTGATTCTTTGCCTTCTGCTACTGTATATAAAGATTTATCTTCAGGTTTAATTTATAAAACCAATTCTCAAGCATATATGTCAAACGGAAATATAACTGCAACTGCTGTATGCAGCCAAACAGGGAGCAGCGGAAACATTCAACCCGGTACAATTTTAAATATTGCAAATCCCTATACCGGCATTCCGTCAACTGCCGCAGTAAAACAAATTTTAACAGAAGGAAGTGAAGATGAAGCGGTTGAAACCTACAGAAAAAGGGTTTTATACAGATTCAGAAAAAAATCACAAGGCGGAAGTTCGCTGGATTATTACAACTGGGCAATGGAAGTTTCAGGCATAAACGATGCATTTCCTTATGTGCTTGAAGAAGGAGTTATGACATTATTTATTGTTGCAAACGGATCGGGTAAAAACAGAGATCCTTCAGGCAAAATTACTCCTAATCCGTTTCCCAAATGGGAAAATGGTATATTTCAAGATTTTGAAGGTTCGGGACAATTTTTACAGGTCGCAAATTCTATTGAGGGAAGCAGTTTAAATACACATGACAGAAGACCGGCTACGGATAAAGTAAATCTGTTAAAACCGAATTATACAGGCTTCTGTGTTAAAATAACAGGTTTAACGGATATTTCATATGCCGAAAAGATAAAAAATGTCTTAATAAACACCATGGATGCAAAAAGACCTCATATAAAAGTTTTAAATTATAAAGCATCTAATGCAAAAATAAATAAATTAAGTCTTTCTGCTGATATTTCTTCTGTAATCGATGATCAAACCTTTACCGATTTTGAATTAATTGATGATAACGGAAACAGCATAACAGAGGCAACTTTAGGAATAGGATGTCTTGCTTATCTTAAAGAACTTTATATTAACGGCTCAAAGGTAACTTTATAATGGATATTCTTACTAAAACATTTATAAAAAATCTTGGAAAAGGCAGAGCCTGGTATGCTGCTGATTCTTTTACTCAGGATTTCTTCTCTGCAATTATTTCTCCATTTAAAGAAATAAAAAAATATTTAACGGAACTTCAATATGTACACTTCCCTCAAAAAGTTTTGAAAGAAGAAAATGTCATAAACGGGGAAAATTTATTTGATATTTCACCTGAAGGTGATCTTGAATCAAGAGCAAATAATGTTGCTATTGAATGGTTAATGCTTGCCGGCAATTTAAGTTATAAAACAATAGAAAAAGCACTTAATCAAGCAGGATATAAAGTTATCGTATATGAAAATCCTGAAACTGATAATTTTAATCTCGGAACAACATTTTATTACGGTTCAAATGTTTACGGGGGTGTAAATAATTCTGATGATAAAGTTCCTATTCAATACGGAGCACATTCGGCAAGATTAATCGGCAACGGACTTCTTAATATAGAGGGAACAAATCAGGAACCCGTAAAACTGAAAAACGGCAAACATACATTTTATGTTCTTGGCAGATTCACCCCTTCCGATAAAGATTGGGAAGAAATAACGAATATTATTTTAAAAATGAAAAGAGGAACTTCTGTAGCAATTTGCCAAATTGAAGAAAGAAAAATTATTGATAATGATTATTACAATGTTCAATCTTTTGCCGATTATTGTGATGGAGGAACACCCTTTACTACAGATTGGTTTGAAAAAATTAACAGTTAGGAGATAAATTTGAAAAAACTTGAATCATATGAAAAAACGTTGAGTTCTACAACAGATTTAATATACGGAGCATTTAAAAATGAAAGTTCGCCGTCAGCTAAAGACGGTACTGATATAGTTGCAGAACATATGCAGGATTTATATTATCCTCTTTATCAGGTTTTACAGCTTGCAGGAATACAGCCGAACGGCTCTCTTGAAAATTGTTCAAATACAAAACAATTCTTAAACTCCCTCGCAAATATAGCCCCTTTAATATACGATTCTTCATTAACTTATGCCAAAAATGCAATTGTTATAAACGTTTTTAATAATGAAATCAACATTTATCAATCAAAAAAAGCAGATAATAAGTTAGTATTGAATGATACTTCCTCTTGGAATTTGCTTGCAAAAATTAATGCTTCAGGTGTATTTAGCAATATAACACTTAATTCCCCGGTTTTAACAGGGATTCCGACAGCTCCTACGGCTGCTGCGGGTACATCAACAAACCAGCTTGCAACAACAGAATTTGTAACAAGCCAAATAATTGCAAATTTTTTAAATTCTTTTTATTCAAATATTGAAATTGACGGAACAAATTTTTGTTTGGAATTTTACACTGACAACAAAAAACAAAATAGAGTTTTTATGATCCAAATAGGTAAATCAACAGGCTTTTCAACAGTTAGTTATAAAAAACAATTCAAAGCGGTATTTGGAGTATTTGCTCAGGTTATCACAAGTGAAACTTGTGTAAGTGCCGCAATTAGCAATGTTAACGTATCAAACTTTTATCTTACAGACGGCACGCATGGCGGAAAACATGAAGATCGTTACGGATTAAGTAATTATTGGATAGCTTTTGGAACATAGAAAGGAAATACCATGGCAACATTAATTCAATTACGGCGTGGATTGGACGAACAATGGCGGCAGGTAAACCCCGTTCTTGCCGAAGGCGAACCCGGATTTACTTTTGATACCGGAGAATTAAGAATAGGAAACGGAATAAATCCATATACAGAATTAGAACCGGTCTTTACTATCGGCTATATTAAACAAATAGTAACAGAAGCTCTCGGGAAAATAGATATTGCTTATCAAAATGCTGTTGAAATGCTTAATACAATGGGAAGCGGTTATCCACGTTTTTGTGTTAATTCTGCTAGTGTTGATGATAATGGAGAACCTGATTTTTTAATCTACAACAATACTCAGAACTTGTTAGTTGCGAAAGCTCCTGTTATTTATACAACAGCTTCCGGCATTACAAGGGATGTTTCTTCTGATATATCATTAAATTTAGGACTTTATTCTCCGGGAGCATACAATGTTTACATTAATTATGATGATAATTTCAATTTTGAATTAATCCTTCTTCAAAATTCGATATATAAACAAAAAGCAAAACCGCAGCAGGCATCAGAAGGTGATATTTGGGTAAATACTTCAGTTTATCCAAATTCATCTTACATATTAAATGAACAAAACGAATGGATAGAAACGGAATATGTCCCGATAGGCGATATTGTCATAGAAGTGCAAACTCCTGATGCGGATGAACCAATAGAAGAACAACAGCCCGAATTATAGGAGAAATTATGAAAATAAATATAAATCCATACAACTATGGAAGTTCTCAAATTACAAAATTAAGTGATTTGGATAATGATATAGGTTTTATTGTCGGTATTCACAAATCTAAAACAACTCAGTTGTTATTTGAAAAATGGAATATAATCCGCAAAAAAGAGTATCAAAATCTCCCTAACTTAAAGAAAATATGGATTCCGAAAGAACTTACATTAATTGAAGCTGATAATGCAGACCAAGCCCCCTTTTTGGGTTGTTCTTCAGATTGTGTAATTTATACCGATGTCGAAAGCGAAAGTGAACTGCCTTCAACCTGGAGTTCCTTTTTTAATAATTACTCAGAAACTCAAAAATTAACAGTAAAATACGGCTCAAACATTAATTCATATAAAAGTAAATAGGAGAATATTATGGTAAAATCAAAAGTTTCAAACATTCAAGATAAGCAGTTGGAAAAAGAATTCCCCGGATTTATTTATAAAATTCAAATCGATAAAAAAACGGATATTCCAAATATTGAATATGTTATGAATAATGATAAAAACGAAAAAACAATTAGTTTAAAGGGCAAAGAAAAGCCTCTTGATTCGTTTTTAAAAGCAATGCAGGATTTATCGGAAATCTTTTGTGAAATTTGCGAAATTGAAGATAAAACTGATGAAACACTTGTTACAACAGTAAATTTTTCAGAAAAAGGCGGTGTTATTATCTCAGGACAGGTAAATCTTACAAAAAACGGAATTCCACAGCCTTTATGTATGAATACACCTCATGTATTAATTGAATACAATGAGAAATCTTATAATTTGCCTGAATATGCACAGAAACAAATAAAAGAATTAAAAAAACAGGCAATTTTATACATAAAAGGTGAAGTAGCAGAAAAACAAAACGGCTTATTTGATGAAGAAGCCGTTAACTAATAAAAATATTCTTGTATGGGAGAGTTAGTTGCGGAGATGTTCGCAATAATTCATTGGGAGGAATGGGAGGGCTTTTGCCCGTTTTTAGTACTAAAAATTATGAAAGGAGGATGAAATGGCTGTTTCTTTTGTTGACATTCTTGCGTTTTTGAAAGAATTAATTACAAATCAAGAAAAACTTGGTAAATTCAAAGAAATTATTTCTGATGTAAAAGAATTAATAAAAGATATTAAAGATGTAATTGCTTTAATTAAATGTTAATTATAGGGGCTTTATGCCCCTTCTTATTTTATCAGGATGACTTTCAATCAGAAAATTAGAGTTAATAATGGAAAACTTAAATCATTTTATCGAATATGCACCTATACTTATAGTTATTTTATTGTTTCTTTGGCAAAACAATCTTTTTGTTAAACCCGAACACTTAGAAAGAAAACATAAAGAAATTATTGAAGAATTTGACAAAAAACT
>DVJT01000107.1 GCA_018716565.1 Candidatus Avigastranaerophilus faecigallinarum
ATGAAGATAAACTGGAAGAGAATTTTCTTATCAATAATAATAGGATGTTATATTATTTTATTTTTATGTACAAATAATATTTATTTCCCTTCAAAAGAAGTATATGAAACAAAATATCCGCATGAAAATGTTTATTTTAAAACAATTGATGATAAGAAGCTAAATGCGTGGTATGTTCCTCCTAAAAAAGAATATCCGATAATAATGTTTTCACACGGAAATGGCGGGAATATAAGCTATTTCTTCGATATGCTTATACCTTTTACTAATATGGGTTATGGTGTTTTTATATACGATTATAGAGGCTATGGTAAAAGCGAAGGTTTTCCTTTTGAAGAGGGATTATATAAAGATGCACGAGCTGCTCTTAATTTTTTAAACAATTAAAAGAATATAAAATCTGAAAATATAATTTTATGGGGGTTGTCTATAGGAGGCGGTGTTACATCCAAAATAGCAATAGAAGATGATTTTAAGGCAGTAATATTACAATCCACATTTACTAATACTAGAGATATGGGTAAAGCAACATTGAAAAGAGTTACAAAAAAGGATTGGCTTCAAAATCTTGTTTATTTTGTTCCTTTTATACAAAAATTTGATAATTACTCAAGAATAGATAAAATAACAGAACCATTATTGATTGTTCATTCAATTGATGATTCTATGATTCCTTATGAACAGGCAATAAAAAATCATAGCAAAGCTCCAATGGCTGAATTTGTGCTTGTTAAAAATGATGACCATAACGATTATGAAAATTCTCTGCCTGTCATTGTTTATTTTTTAGAAAAAATAAGACCCAAATAAAATTAAAAAAGATGACCATAAAAGGTCATCTTTCTTTTATTATAAATTAAATGCACTTAACATCATTTTATATTCTTTTGTTGTTCTATTAAAACCGGCTCCAGGCAGTACTTCTTCATATGTTTGTAATGCTTCAAGCGGGTCTTCTTCTTTATCCAAATCCACACCTAATATACCTGCAATCCAATCTGCAGCTTTGGCAACTATTCCTGAATCTGTACTTTGTTCTTTTATTCTTTTATTTGTTTTTGTTTTATTATCTTCATTTAATAATTTTGCATTTTTGAAAAAACTTGATGCATATTCATCGCAATTATTGCCGGGATTAAAAGTAGACATTGTACTTTTATATAATTCCAGATTTTTGTTATATTCTTGAATTGTTTGGATTTCTTGAGCTTGAACATTTAGACCAGCATTGTATTGCTTTATATTATTTTGGTTTGATAAATCTATACTCATTATAATTATCCTTTTTCATTGTATATAATATAAAAGAAATAATCTTATATAAAAATGCTATAAAAAATATATAAAAGAAGTTTATTTTTCTAAAATATACGTAAATATTGGCTCTTCAAAGTATATAATTGCTTAACAAAAATTAATATTTTGTGCTTTTTAATTTTTAAAAAATGTAAAGAAAAGACTAGTCAAAAATTGATGTTGGAGTTAGAATGTTACCACAATCCATGATATGAAAGGGAAGTTAATAATGAATAAAGGTTCACTTTTTTGTTTCGTAGCTGTATTGGTAGACTTTCTTTCTAATTTGTTTTATTTAGATGAAAAAAGAATGGGTTGGTGTCCTATTAAGGTTGACAATCGTTTTGACAGGTATTAATCTAGTCTTTTGATTTCGAGTTGTCGACAATGTTTGTTGTTTTTTGCTTTTAGCGAAAAACAGTTTTGTTATGCTATATATAATAGTAGTAATACTTGTATAGCATATAGTAGAGTTTTATTAGTTGTATAAGGAAATAAAAATGACAACAACAAGATTCGGAAAATTCGGCGGACAGTATGTTCCTGAAGTTTTAATGCCTGAGATAAAAAGAATAGAAGAGGCATATGAATTTTATAAAAATGATAAGAAGTTTAATGATGAATTAAATTCTTTGCTGGCAAATTATGCCGGACGTCCTTCTTTATTGTATTTCGCGAAGAATATGACTGCGGATTTAAATGGTGCAAAAATATATTTGAAAAGAGAGGATTTAAATCATACAGGTTCACATAAAATTAATAACGTATTAGGACAGGCTTTACTTGCAAAATACATGGAGAAAAAACGTGTTATTGCTGAAACAGGTGCAGGACAACATGGTGTTGCAACAGCGACTGCGGCTGCTTTGTTAGGTTTAGAGTGCGAAATTTATATGGGACTTGAAGATACTATTCGACAATCCTTAAATGTATATAGAATGGAATTATTAGGTGCTAAAGTGCATGCTGTAACATTTGGAACTCAGACCTTAAAAGATGCGGTTAATGAGGCAATGAAAGAATGGTCAAAACGAAGTGATGATACAATGTATCTTCTTGGTTCTGTTATGGGACCTCATCCTTATCCTACTATTGTAAGAGATTTTCAAAGTGTAATAAGTAAAGAAGCACGTGAACAAATAATTCAATATGAAGGTAAACTTCCAAATGTTGTTATGGCTTGTGTGGGTGGTGGCAGTAATGCTATGGGTATTTTCTATAATTTTATAAATGACAAAGAGGTAAAACTTATAGGTTGTGAAGCTGGAGGGCTTGGCGTTGATACAGATAAACATGCTGCAACGATGGCAAAGGGAAGTGTAGGAATATTCCATGGTATGAAATCTATATTTTGTCAGGATAAACATGGACAAATTGCTCCTGTGTATTCAATATCTGCAGGACTTGATTATCCTGGAATTGGTCCGGAACACGCATATTTAAAAGAGACAGGTAGAGCTGAATATGTTCCTGTTACAGATGAAGAAGCAGTAGAAGCTTTTGAATATTTGTCAAAAGTGGAGGGAATAATTCCTGCAATCGAAAGTTCTCATGCTGTTGCATATGCAAAGAAACTAGCTCCAAAAATGAAAAAAGATGAAATAATAATAGTTTGTCTATCAGGCCGTGGTGATAAAGATGTAGCTGCTATAGCAAAATATAGAGGAAGGATAATCAATGAATAACATAAAAAAAGCATTTGAAAATAAAGCCTTAATTTGTTTTTTAATGGCCGGTGACCCAGATTTAAATACAACAAAAGAAGTTATTATTTCAATGGCGAAAGCCGGTTGCGATATGGTAGAACTCGGAGTTCCTTTTTCTGATCCTATTGCAGAAAGTAGTGTTGTACAAAGTGCAAATTTACGTGCATTAAAATCGGAAACATATCTTAAAGGTATTTTTGATATGATAAAAGAAGTTCGAAATACAACTCAAATTTCGATTATTCTTCACACATATATAAATCCTGCTTTAAATTACGGATATGAAGAATTCTTTATGAAATGTTCAGAGGTTAATGTTTGTGGTATTGTCGTTCCGGATTTACCATATGAAGAAAAGTCTGAAATCAAAGAATATGCAGACAAATATGATGTTGATATTATTTCTTTTGTAGTTCCTGAAAATATTGACAGAGTAAAAATGATAGCAAAAGAAGCTACAGGCTTTATATATTTTGTTCCGTCAATAGGCTCTACTTCTTCTATGGAGGGTCATTTTAAAGAAATAACAAGCATAATTGATGTTCTGAAGGAAAATACAAATATACCTATTGCATTAGGTTTTGGAATAAACACTGTGCAACAGGCTGAATTTTTCTCTGAAATAGCAGACGGTATTATTGTTGGTAATGCTATTGTTAAAATAGTTGAAAAGTATGGAAAAGATTCGCCTTCTCAAGTTTTTGAATATGTTAAAAAAATGAAATCAGCAATGAAAATTAAAGCGTAAATAGGTGGGTTAACTTTTAAATTTAAATCTTTAAAATTGATAATAGTTTTTAAATTAAAGCGGATATCTTATATAGTCCGCTTTAAGTTTTTTAGGGTAATCAGGCATGGATTTTTATTTGTAATTTAACTATCTTTGGAGTACCATTTTCATATGTAGTACTAGGTATTTAAACAGCATAATATACGAGAGAATGGAGGTTGTAAAACAAATGCCAAAGAAAACAATTACGGTTGATGGTAACTACGCTGCAGCCCATGTGGCTTATGCATTAAGCGAAGTATCAGCAATCTACCCAATTACTCCATCATCTACAATGGGTGAATGGATTGATGAATGGGCATCACAACACAAAAAAAATATCTGGGGTAAAGAAGTAAAAGTAGCAGAAATGCAATCAGAGGCAGGTGCAGCAGGTGCTGTTCACGGTTCATTGGCTGCAGGTGCTTTAACTTCAACCTATACAGCATCACAAGGTCTATTGTTAATGATTCCTGTTATGCACAAAGTTGCAGGGGAAATGCTTCCTTCTGTAATCCACGTAGCTGCAAGAGCTTTAGCTGCACAATCATTGGCAATATTTGGTGACCATAGTGACGTTATGGCTTGCCGTAATACTGGTTATGCAATGTTAGCTGCTAATTCAGTACAAGAAGAAATGGATTTAGCTTTGGTTGCTCACTTATCTACTTATAAAGCTAAAGTTCCTTTCTTACAATTCTTTGATGGTTTCAGAACTTCTCACGAAGTACATAAAATTGAAGAGATCTCTTATGAAGATATTGCTAAATTAGTAGAACCAAAATACATTGAAGAATTCAGAAAACGTGCATTAAGACCGGAAGCTCCTGTATGTAAAGTTGGTGCTCAAAATACAGACGTATATTTCCAAGGTCGTGAAACAGTTAATAAATACTACAATGCTGTTCCTGATATTGTTCAAGAATATATGGATAAAGTTGCAGCAGTTACAGGAAGACAATATCATCCGTTTGATTACGTTGGTGCTCCTGATGCAACTGATGTAATTGTTGCAATGGGTTCAGGTTGTGAAACAATTGAAGAAACAATCGAATACTTAAATGCAAAACGCGGTACAAAATATGGTTTAGTTAAAGTTAGATTATACAGACCATTTGATGTTAAACGCTTTAATGCTGTATTACCAAAAACAGTTAAACGTATTAACGTATTAGACAGAACAAAAGAACCCGGTTCAATTGGTGAACCATTATATTTGGATGTAGTTGCAGCATTAGAAAATAAAGATATCAGAGTTATTGGTGGTCGTTATGGTTTATCTTCTAAAGAATTCACTCCGTCAATGGTACTTGCAATTTATAAACACGGTGAAGCAAACGGATTCCATAACTTTACAGTAGGTATTGAAGATGATGTTACTAACTTATCATTAAAAGTAACAGAACATATTGTTACTGAGCCGGAAGGCACTACAAATTGTATGTTCTGGGGCTTGGGTTCTGATGGTACTGTTGGTGCAAATAAAAACTCAATTAAAATTATCGGTCAATATACAAATAAAGATGCTCAAGCATATTTTGCATATGACTCTAAAAAATCATTTGGTGTAACAGTATCTCACTTGAGATTTGGTGATAAACCAATTAAATCAACATATTTAATTACTGCACCTGACTTCGTATCTTGTTCAGCTCACGCATATGTTGGCAGATATGATTTATTAAAGGGTATAAAAGAAGGCGGTACTTTCTTATTGAATTCTCCATACACAAAAGAAGAAGCATTCGCTCACTTAACTCGTGATATGCAAGAAACAATAATAAAGAAGAAAATTAAATTCTACAATGTTGATGCAGAAAAAT
>DVJT01000108.1 GCA_018716565.1 Candidatus Avigastranaerophilus faecigallinarum
AATATTTAGGAGTGTCCCTTTTGTCCCGAAAGTGGGATATTAGAACTGTCCCCTTGTCTCATGACTATATTTTAGTTTTGTAGCCATTCCTCCTCTAATGTGTCTTTCAGCTTTATTTTCGTCTAAAACAGTTCTAACTTCTTTAGCCAAATAAGGGCTTATTTTTTTTAATCTTTCGCTTACGTCTTTATGTACCGATGTTACTTTTCGTAACGGTAGAACTATTTTTAGAAGTATTAATATCTTCAAAATTAGTTATCACAGTTGGTTTTGTACCAATTTCATTTAATAATTTTAATCTTACTTCTACATTTCCTTCGCTATCTACTTCAATGACATCTATTATTGTTTTAAGCATTGCATTTGTAATTGTTTCATTGTTTAAAATGTCATCTACTGTTTTTATTGTTTTTGTTAGTTCTTTTTCTAATACATCTTTCTCTTTTATTTCAGAAGTAATTAACTTTAATTCTCTTTCTAATCTTGATATATCTTCATTTAATGGATTTGTATATTGTTTTAGTTCCTGCATATTGATTACTTCGTTTTGGAACATTTCCATATATTTTTGTTTTTTAACTGTTACTTTTTCTATTTCTTTAAGTAGGCTTTCTTCACTTCTTTCATTATTTTCTCTTAATGCTGTTATCTTTTCAAACTCTTTTTCTACTGCTTTCATAAAGTTCTTTTTATTAGAAATTATACTTTTAAGATATTCTTTAATGGCATTTAAAAGTTCTTCTTCATCAATTACAGTTGTGTTAGGGCAATGATTTACACCCATTGAGTTTCTCCCACTACATACCCATCTTATATATTCTGGTCCGTCATCTGTATATTTTCTTTTTATTCTTCTAAAGGAATAGCCACAATGTTTGCAATATATTAGCGTACTAAATACATACTCTGTTTTTTCTCTTTTATTTTTTAGTTTAAATTCATTTGACCTCTGTTCTAAAATTTCTTGCGTTCTATTAAATAATTCATCCGATATAATTCTCATTTCTGGTTTGTCAGCAACAATCCAATCTTCTTCTGGTAAATCTTTTCTTGATCCTGTTATAAAGTCAGTAATTTCTGATTTCTTATTTGTTACTCTACCTGTATATATTGGATTTTTTAGCATTCTTACAATAGAAGTTTGTACCCATTTTGACTTTGTTTTCTTTGTTCTTATTCCTCTATCATTTAATTCCCAAGCAATTTTCGTTGTTCCCATTCCTTTATATACATAGCTTTCAAATATTTCTTTTACAATTTTTGCTTCTTCTTCATTTATTTTTAAAGTATATTTTTCTCCTGGTATTTTGTCATAACCAAATACTAAGTTAGGTACTCGACCTTTTTTAGCTGTAATGTCTTTTCCGAATTTAACCCTTTTAGACATATTGGCACTTTCTTGCTGTGCCATCGCACCTAAAATGGTTAGTATAAATTCTGACCCACCTTCCATAACTTCGCCATTGTTTAAGAAATCTACTTGTATTCCATAGGATTTTAGCTCTCTTATACTTTGTAATAAATCTACTGTATTCCTAGCAAAACGGCTAACATCTTTAACAACTACTCTTTCAAATTTTTTTGCCTTTGCGTCTTTCATCATTTGTTGGAATTGTTTTCTATTTTTTATTTGCTTTCCAGAAATTCCTTCATCTGCATATAGCTTGTACAACTCATAACCGTTCTTTTGGGTAAATTCATTAAAGAATTCTATTTGCTTTTCAAGAGAGTCTATTTGTGCTTCTTTTTCAGTTGATACTCTACAATATGCTGCAATTTTCATAACTTAAATTCTCACTTTCTTATATATTGTTTTGTGTCTGTAACTTTATATTCGTTCTGTTACATTTTAGCACATAAGTTATAAAAAAGCAATAAAAAACTACTCTCTTTTTGAGAATAGTTTTAATTTGTATTTGATTAGTTGTTTTCAGCTAAATATTTTTCAAAAACTTCTATTGTTAATTCTTCATTGTTTTCATATTTTTCCTTTGTATAATCTCCTTTTCCATCACTATATGATTGTAAAAATTTTATAAATTCGTGTAATCCTAGCCTTTCTCTTAATTCTTTTTGTTTTGCCACCATATTTCATTTCTCCTTTATTATCCTACACTTACTTGTGCATTTTCTTGTGTGTTTTCTTATGTATTTTTATTTTCTAATAATATATTTTTCATTTCAAGTATATCGTAAAAGGGAATGTTAATACCTTTCTTGGCAAGTTTTATAACATTCATTGATGTTCCTATTATCTCTTGCTTCAAAGTTTCAGTTATCTCAACATCTTTCATTTTATTTTGATATTTACTTTCTATGTATTCTTCAGTTGTTGGAAAAATATTTTGTATTAAAAATGCTTTTTCTTTTCCTAATACTTTTCCAAAGACAAAGTTATAAACTTTCTTTCGAGTTTTCTTTTTATTTTCATATATAACTTTATATTTATCAACTTTACTTGATATTGGGACAAACCATATTATTTCTTTATTTTCTGGATCATTAAAACAAAAATAGCAAGGTCTTTTATTTCCATTTTCTTTATTTTGCATTAATTTGTAATCTTTAAATATATCAAAAAATTCATCTTTTATAAAATAAAATTTTCCGTTTTCTACTTTCATTTTTACCTCATTTCTAACAAAAAATCTACCTTCGAAAAGGTAGATTTTTATTAACATTTGTCCATCTACGCATTTATTTGTCGCAAGTAGGGTTGCGAGTAACATTTGCACACCTATGCACTTTTACCCCGCAAATAGGGTTGCGGCTAACATTTGATTTGGACAAGATACATTTTGTATCTCTATTATTATATTCATTATAACCTTTTTTATTAACAAAAGTCAATACATTTTGTCTATTTTTTCTATTCAATCCATTATGTCTATTTTATTAAAACTGTATTTTTACAATTCTAGTTCATATTCTATTTCGTGAGAATTCTGAAAATTATAATCAAACTTTATCTTTTCATCATTCTCTGCCAAGTTATACGCCAAAACTCCAGCCATAGCTTGTACTATTTGTTCTTCTGTATTAGGATTTATAAATGTAATATTCAAACCCTTTTTCAAAATTCTCACCTTCTTCCATTTCAATACTATTATTAAAAGTTTAAAAATATTACTTAATTTTTATAGTTACAAGTGGTAAATAAATACCCATATGAGATTTGCCCTCATCACTCTTTTTAGAGAGTAGCCCCTTTACATCACGTTAGCCAGACGAAAGTTTCATTATCTGTGCTTGTAACTTGCTATTCAATTGTCAATGTACTATGCTATAAATAGAAAATAAGAATTTAAAATTACTATTTTCTATATTGATAAAATCATTATAAGATGCTAAAATAGTATTGTAAATAGATTTTTATAAGTCTATAGCTAAAGTAAAATTCAAAACAGTTATAGTCAGATC
>DVJT01000109.1 GCA_018716565.1 Candidatus Avigastranaerophilus faecigallinarum
TTCACCATTATCATTTTTTCTTTCTTTATATATTCTATTTGTTAAGGTTCCATTTTTGTTAAAGTTTTCTCTAAATACAATTGTTCCGTCTTCTTCTTTTGTTACAGAAGAAATTGGTGTTCCTGAATCATTTACACAATTTTCAATCTCATAATCAACTTCTCCATTGCTTGAATCACTTTCTTTAAATTTTGAAATATCATAGTAAACTGATTCAAAAACGCCTGGTAGAATTGTAGAAGCTTTGCTGTGAATAACCCCTGTAACAGCATGTGTTAATGGATCTTGTATAAACTCCGTAATTTCTCGTATTTCTCCAAATTTATCATATTTTGTTTTATATACATCAGACTTTTGAGGAACAATTGAAGAAGTTGCATTATTTGAGTATTCTTCGGTTCTGCTTTTTATGGAGTTTCCTTTTTTATCAAATTTTTGTACCAATGTTATTTTTGTTCCATTTGGGCATTTTATTTTTCTTTTGAAAACAGCTTCTGTATTATTTTTGTCTTGTAATTCTATTAAGGTTAGATCATATTCTTGCAATAATAATTTTTTTATAGGCGGATTTTTCTTTATTATTTTTGACAATTCTTTTTTTTCATCTATATCAAATAAAGATAGGGCATAAGAAATACTTCGGCTGTATCCTTTTTTTCTATATTCATTATATGCATTATTAGCTCTTTGCCCATCTTCTATTGCAATTATTGAAGAAATATATTCAGGAATAACTCCTTCTGCTAATAAAGAAATTGCTTTATTATATTGTTTCTCTGAAAAATTAGCAAAAGCTGTAATATTCTCATCTCCTATATTTAAGGAAATAATTTTATTCAGTCGTTTTTGTTGTTCTTCATTTAGATTTGATATATGTATTGCTTCTTCAGGGGATATACCTTTCTCTATTAATTTAATACAAGTGCTTCTTTTATTTTGGTTCATTTGTGCTATTTCTGTTGCAATTTCAATAGGTGTATCTATTTTTAATAAGTTTGCTACAATATTCTTTTGTTCTTCTGAAAGCTTTGCAAGACAAGCTGCCTCAACAGGAGTATATCTATTAGACATTAGTTCTTTTGCTTTTTCATATTCTGTGTCATTAAGTTCTGCAAATAATCTTAACTGCTCTGTATCGATTCCTTTGTCTTTAAGTTCTATAACCCTATTAAAGGTATTTCCTTGTAAACGTGCCAGTGAGGCTAATTCTTCACTGTTTATATTATGTTTTACAAGTTCAAGCGCTTTTTTATATTCTTCTTCATTTAAATCTGTTGCATATTCAATACCTTCTTCTAAAACACCAAGTGAAATTAATTCAATTGCTTTCTTATATCTATCGCTATTAAGTTTTGCTAGGTCTTTAGCGTAGTAATCAGACAAACCAAGTTTTTTTAATTCCTTTACTCTTTGGGAAAAGCTAAAAGATGGTATTTCTATTTTTAGTTGTGAAATTCCAAAACTAACATTTGTCTTCCTTTTTTTACTTATAGAAAGAACGTCTGTTTGGTATATGTTATTTATATTTTTTTTATTTGTATGTTTTTTAATGTTTTGGTTGTTATAAATATTTTGATAGCTTAAAATCTTCATAACTTTTTTAAAACTCAAAAGTTTTTTTTTTGCTAAAAGCAAAAAAAATGTTTGCAGAGTGTGCAAACATCAAATAAACACGAGGATATTAAGAGAGAGAGTAAAAAAATTGTTTTTTAATCATTGTGCCTAAAATGGCTGATTATTTGTAATTTATTTCCCCTTAACAGTGCCTCTTTGTGTTTTTTTGTATTAGACTATTTTCTCCTTTCGTTTGCTGTCTACATATATATAAAGTTTTTGTTTAATATTAAAATTGCTATTTATATAATTGTATGTTACAAATCTTAAAAATAAAATAAACAAAAAAAATGTTTGCAGAGTGTGCAAACATCAAATAAACACGAGGATATTAAGAGAGAGTAAAAAAATATTTTTTTAATCATTATTGCCTAAAATGGCTGATTTTTAAGTAATGTTGTTTCTCTTAATATTGCCTCTTTGTTTTTACTATTAGACTAATTTCTCATTTATTTTGAACTGTCTACTCTTATATAAAGTATTTTTATAAAAATAAATTGCCTATTTGTAAAAAAATAATTAACATTTTTTTAAGAAAGTTGACATTCCAGTATTTGCAGGAATAAAATATCACTGCAATGTGTAGAATAGGCGCTATAAAATCTAAGAAATATTTACACCCTTCGATAGCATTGAAACTAATGCGTTCGCAACAAAAAGGACATGATAATTCAGGTTTTGCTTTTGTTATGCAGGATTTAGGTGGTATTTTTTCTGCGTATAAAAATCTTCCAATATTATCTATGGCCGCAACTGTTGAAGGAACAAGGAAAGCTGAAGATATATTGCACGATTTGGGGTTTACTCGTGTATTGCAATGGGCTCCTGATATAAATAATCGAAAAGGATTAAAGATTGAACCAATGCCTAATTATATTTTTGAGGCATTTCAGTATCCGAAAAGTCATAAATATGCTACTCCGGAAGAAAAAGAAGAACTTTTGGTTGATACAGCACTAAAATTAAGACAAGAGTTAGAAAAGAATAATTTGGGTTTTGTTTATTCTTTTTGGCCGGATGTATTAACGTTAAAAGAGATTGGAAGTCCTAATGATATTGGTACATACTTTGGTTTGTGGGATGAAAATGAAGACTTATGTGCAAAAGTAATTACTGCGCAATGTCGTCAAAATACGAATTATGATATTGTACGTTATGCAGCTCATCCTTTCTTTTTGGATGGTTATACAGTATTGGCCAATGGAGAAAATACTTTCTTTGAGAAGAATAGAGATTATCAACAATCTTTGTATAAAGGATATATTGGCTTTGAATCAGATTCCCAATGTTTTTTATATACACTCCATTATATAAATAAAATTTTAAAGTGGCCTATTCAGTATTATAAACATACAATAACTCCATTAACATATGAAGAAATTGAAAATAGACCCGATAAGGATATTTTGTTGCGTATTAAAGCTTCTTTAGCTCATTTAGAAATAAATGGGCCCAATACCATATTGGGTGTTTTGCCAAACAGTGAAATGCTTTGTGTTTGTGATTCAAAGAAATTAAGACCTGTAGTTATTGGTATGGATGAGAATACTGTAATTATGACTTCTGAAGTAAACGGTATTAATGATGTTCTTCCCAATAGAGATATTACAAAAGATATATATCCAAATGAGAAAGAAACGATAATTATAAAAAATGATTTAACGGTGGAAAGATGGCAACAATAAGTATAAATGAATTACATCAGGATGATTTACCTTGGATTATAGAATATGATGAGTCTAAGTGTATTCAATGTGGTAAATGTACTGCTGTATGTTCTTTTGGTGCTATAAAACCGCAACTGGAAAAAAGAAGAAAATTATCAGGTGGTTTACAGAAACCATCTTTTGAAAAAATTTTGGTAATTAAACAGAATATTTCTTTTGAAAATCACTGCCGAGGATGTGGTATGTGCTCAAGAGTATGCCCAAACGGTGCTATAAAAGCAATTAGAAATGTGAATGACAGATATTCTGTTAGATATAGAGCAGCAAAGGCAGATTCATTAAAGAAGGGTGGGCGCTCTAACTTGAATACAGAGGGGCGTACACTTGATAAGATAAAAATCGGTAGAATATCACAAATGACAGACCCTTCTTTAGATGCTGCACGTCATAAATTTGAATTGCGAACTCCTTTTGGACGAGTTCTTTCTGCAGATAAACTCGATTTACATATTGAAGATGGTAAAATGAAAATTTCAAAACAACTGCCTCCAAATAGATGGATTTATCCTATTCTTATGGGAGATATGTCTATTGGCGCTATATCTTGGAGAATGTGGGAAGCAATGGCAATTGCAACTGCATATCTTAATGAGGTTTTGGGACTTCCTGTTAGAATGTGTACAGGCGAGGGTGGAATTCCTGTAAGACTTTTAAAATCAAAATATGTAAAATATATGATTCTGCAGATTGCTTCAGGACATTTTGGATGGAATAGAATTATTCAGGCAATGCCTGACATGATAGAAGATCCCGCAGGTATTTTGATTAAAATTGGTCAAGGTGCAAAGCCTGGTGATGGTGGTCTGTTGATGGCGAGTAAAGTCGCAAGATATGTGCAAGAAATACGTGGTGTTCCTCGTGCTGATTTATTAAGTCCTCCGACACATCAAGGGCTGTA
>DVJT01000110.1 GCA_018716565.1 Candidatus Avigastranaerophilus faecigallinarum
TAAAAGTTTCAGCTGCTTTATCTGCCGCATTTGCTTTATCAGGATTAAATTTACCAATATTGGTTCTTAAATATTCTTCAACTTCTCCTAATTTAGCTTTAACTTTTCCTTTAATATCAAAATCTTGCAACTTTTTTGTAACTTTTCCTGCTTCTTCTTTTGCTGCTGTATATAATTTTGAATTTGTAATTTTGTTTTTAATTCCTGTTTCTGCAATTTTATTTACAACTTGGCAAGCTTTATCGTTAATAAAATTACCTGCTTTTTCCAAGTAAGGAAGAGCTTTTGCTAAAACTTTATTTGTATTTTCATTTACTGTAAATTTCCCACTTCTTGCGCCTAATGCTAAAGTTGTTGCAACTGCTGCCGAAACTACAGCTGCTTTTGCAACGGTCTTTGCTGTTTTTTTAACCGGACTATATGCTTGCGCTGAATGTGCTGGTTGTATTGACATCTTATAACTCCTAAAATACTATTCTACTAATAAAAAAACTATGAAAATAAATTTTGTTATTATATCATTAATTTGTAAAAGAAATGTTACATATTATATTATTATAAATATTTTTTCATGTACAAGTGTTTATACCAATTGTTGTTACAAATGTAAAAAAGGAATTCTTTAAGAATTCCTTTTTTGAGGTAATTATTTGATATTAATCTGACTTTAATTTATGCAGAACCTTTTGTTTTGGGAAGTTTTGCTAAAACTAATTCTTTTATTTGTCCTGCTTTTTCTGCAATTACAGTTCCTGCTGTTTCTAAACCTTCAAGACACTTTTTTAATGTTTCGTTGTTAACTTTGTCTTTTAAAACACTAATCTTGCCTTTCCCAAGTGCCAATCCTGCTGCAAGTGCTCCTGCCAATATAACAACTCCTGCAATTTTTTTGCCTGTTGAACCATTTTTTTCTTTTTTAGCATCTAAACCGGAAGCAGCTACTGGTGTATCTGCTTTTGTATATGCTTGCGGCTTTGCTAGTTTTTCTTGGAAACTTGTTGCTGTAGTACTTCTAAAACTAACTGAATTAATCATAATTACCTCCTAAATTTTTTGCTGGCATATTCATAAAACATATGATTATCTAAAATTGTTTCTTTTATACGATATGTTTTACAAAAAGTTACATATTACCCTGAACTAGATATTAAACACAATAAAACCTCTCTTATTATATCATATACATTTATATAAAAAAAGTTTTTGAAAAATTGGAATAAAAATTTTTATATTGTACTCATGTTGTATAGAGGATAATTATTGGGGAGAAGTTTAGAATATGTGTGCTTCAAATGCTTTACAACTAAAAATAGATGAAAAATCATATGGATATGCAAGAATATACGCTTCTTTATTATCATATGAATTTCAAAGAAAAAGAGCATATGCCTCTATTTTGGCATTATATGCATTTTTAAATACTTTAGAAAAAACACCTTATGAAATTCAAAAAGCAATGACTCTGTTCAGAAATCCGGTTATAAATGAACAGTATGAAATTTCTGACTTGTATGTTAATGGTTGGCATCTTGATGTAAGAGTTGTAACTGGTGGTGATGCAGTATTAATTCCACAGGTTCATTTTGATGCAGATATAGTTCCTGACTTTTATGTTGTTGTTAAAGTTGATTCGGAACTTAAAAATGCAGAGCTAATTGGTTTTGCAGATAAGTCTAATTTACAAAAAGAAGCATACGATTATCATTATAATTGTGTTTCTTTTGATTCTTTGATTTCCTATGATGAATTTATTGAAAAGATTAAAAATAAAAAACATATAATTTCAAGAGCTGAAGAGCATGAACTTTTTAAAGAAAGCTATTTGGGCTTAATGGATAATGAAATTGATACTCCTACAAAAAATAGAATTCTAAAACATTTATTTGAATGTGATGAATGTAGGACGGAATTTTGCTGCTTTACCGGTTTTGAGATGGTTAGTTGTAATGCAAGTAAATATCCTGAACTTCTTGAGGATCAAACTTTGAATATTATTGGAGCTCAAAGTGTTGATGACAAAAAGTATGAGGGCAAGGAAGAAACAATTTATATTGCTGATGAAACAGCAGCAGAAGAAGAAGAAAAAAAAGAAAAATCTCCAGAAGATAATTTGAAAAGAGAAGAAACAGTTTCTGATATATTAGATGAATTATTCAGTGTTGAAGATGAATTTGAAGAAGATTCCGATGTGACTGCTGAAAAAACAATAATAAATAATGATATAAAACCAATTTTAGATAATGATGATGATTTGCAAATAATTGAAGATAATACAGACAAAAATGTTTTAAAAGATGAAAAAGAACAAGAATTGGAAATAATTAATGAAAATAACAATGAAAACAGTAAAGAAAGTATTGTAGAAAATGAGGATGATGTAAATATAATATATGATGAATCTGATATAAAATCATCTCAAGATGCTGATATTGAAGTTATTGATTCAAAAAATTCAGACAAAAATGATAATAGTGATGATGATATTCTCATTCTTGACAATTTAGATGAAAATGATTTTTCTAACGATAATATTGATGATTTGTCGATAGAAACAGAAGATAATATCCAAAAAGTTATTGTAGATTATGATAAAAATGATAAGCCCGTATATTCATATATAACTCCCGTTGATAAAGATGATGCGGAATCTTTTTCGTCAGAAATAGAAACGATAGATGATGATGAAAATCTTGAAAATTCAAATATCGAAGATTTTTCTATTGATGAAATTGATGAGCAAGAAAGTGATATGCAACAAGTCACTTCAGATGTAACAGATAATGATAATATACAAGAATATAATAAGGATATTGAATATACGGATGATATTCAATATCAAGATGGTGATACAGATGATTCCATATCTGAAGTTGATTTAAATATAAATAATTCAGAATATGATAATCCCGAAAATTCTATTGATAATGATTCATCTCAAGACTATGAAGAATATGAAGATTATCAGGATGATGACGCTACAGATGAGATTCAAGACTATAATGATGATTCTGAGCCTTTTGAAGAAAATGAATTAAATGAAGAATATGAAGAAGAATATGAAGATGATGATATTCCTGAAGAAAAAATTTCAAAAGGTTCATCTAAAATTACATTAGTATTATTATCTATAGTAATTCTTATATTTATGATTGGAGGAGGAGCATTCTTCTTATTAAAGAGTAAAAATAATACAGAAACTTCAGCTGCAGAAACAACTGCGGATAATAATTCAGTTGAAGTTCAAAATCAGCAAGTTTCAAATGATATGTTCGAACAACCTATTAGTTCAGAAACTTCATCAATGCTTCAGAATGATACAAAAACTGTAAACAATGATGCTCAATTGCCGGTTGAAAATCCTATGACTGGGGCAATACCATCATCAGGTACTATTTCTGTACCCCCATTAACTGAAAGTGATTTAATAAAACCGGTACAAAGGCAAAGTCATGGAGATGTAAATAAAGCAATCGCAAATGCTTTTGCTCAAACTGGAAATGGTGTTTCACTAAGAGGTTTGAATTGGTTTTGTACTTCTGAATTATTCAGTGACAGAACATTTAAAGATTATTTACAGAATTTAGATAATTCTTTAAAACAAAACTTAAAGAATAATATTTTAAATGCAACTCAAATTCCACCGAAAGATTCTGTAACAGCTAAGTTTGCTGTGGATAATAATGGAAATTTACAGAAAGTTATAATTTCTGAATCAAGTGGCTTGGAAGAAATAGATAACATTGTGTTACAAAGTATTAAAGAAAGTTTCGAAGGTGAAAAAAGCATGATACTCAATGATAGCGCCCTTAAATCTGATATGTATTACCTAAAAGTAGTAATAAAATTGTAATTTATGTTATTATATTGTATGGGTATGTGAGATTAGAGAAAAAGACTAGTGCTTTTAGTTGAGGAACAAAGATCATTAATAGAAAAATTTGTAAGGGCAAATAAAAATTTTCAAGGAAATGAAGATTTATTTGAGGATTTTTGTAGTGAAGCTTTTCAGAAAACTTATATGATATTTAATTCTTCTTCTAATATTCAGAAGATAGAAAGTTACGTATCTAAAGTTGTTCACACTTCTATTTTGAGTGTGCTTAAAAATTCAGGTAGAGTAAGAAGGACAAATGATGGGTTTGTCCCTACAAAGGAAATAAAAGTTCCTGAATTTAGTTCTACAGTAAAAGTTAAACCTCAACCATTGGGACCTTCTTTCGTTCTTGATTTCCCTGATCCTAAAGAAACCGCAGAAGAAATTCTTATTACTAAAGATTGTTTGCAAAAAATATCGGATGCTGTTTGTATAATTCATAAAGAAGTTCCTTCTCAGCAATTTTTAGATATTTTTTATTTGAGATATGTGAAGGGCTTAAAACAATTAGATATAGCAAAATCTTTGAATTTATCTCAATCTGAAGTTAGTAAAAGATTAATGCAACTTTCAAAATTAATAAGTAATTTCTTTGATGGTGGTAAAAGTTAGGTCGAGCTATGATATGTCGAAGATGTGGTGCTGAGTTACCTGACAATGCTATAAGATGCAGTAATTGTGGTATAAAAGTTAATATGTTCTGTCCTGAATGTAGGACAATGAATGTTTTTGGTAGTAAAACTTGTAAAAACTGCGGGTTCGATTTACTTAAGTCTTGTCCTGTTTGTGGATGTCTTAATATATATTCTGCTACAGAATGTAGAAAATGTCATACCTTATTGGAAAAATATCAGTCTTCATCTAAAGAGGAAAATAAAGAAGTTACTGATTTTGAAGTTGTAAGACCTTTTTGTTCAGAACAATCTTCTTATATAAAACAGGATTGTATAAATGTTGAAATCAATCCTGAAATAGTTATTAAAGAAGATAATTCAGATGAAAAACGATTGCCATTGGTAGATTCTCTCTCTGAAGAAGATGATGATAATAAAATAGAAAAAATATTTAATATAGAAGATGAAAATCAAGATGTTAACGACAATAATTTAATTGAAAAAAAAGACTCTGTTGTAACATCCACTAATATTGAAGAAAAAGAAATATTAGAAGATAGTATTTTAGATGAAAATATAAAAATTGATGCTATTGAAGAAATTGATAATGATATTGTAAAAAATATTTCTGAAATAGATAAAAATGAAGAAAACATAGAAAATTTGGAAGATTTATCTCTTGATGAGAATAATAGTGAACCGAATGAAAACAATAATAATGAAGAAGATGATGATTATAGAAGAATAGAAGTACAGCCAGAAGCGGTTATAAAAGCAATTAATATTATAAAAAATTCATTAGTAAAAAATATAATTGCAATAAATGGGCACGAAGGAAGCGGAAAGTCAGCTGTACTAAAACAGGTTGCTGATAGGTTATCAAGAAAAGGTTTTCTTTCGTTATATGGAAGTTGTACACCACTTGTTCAAATAACAAGTTTTGGTTTTTTTCAAGATGCTTTTCTTCGAATTATGGGTTTTCCTCCTTATACAAATAGTACGGAATCTTTTATAAAAGATTTTAAAAAAAGTAACTTTGCTAAAGTTTTTAGTTTTCTTGAAGGAAATGAACTAACGTTATTTTTGAATATTTTCTATCCGTCTCAAAAAGACAATTTTGAAAATATACTTGAAAATAAACAAAAAATGTTTTCTATATTAGAAAAAGTTATTAAATCTTTTCTAGTTAATAATAATCTGATTATTTCTATTGATAATTTTGAACTCTTAGATGGTGCTTCATATGAATTTATTATTTATATGATGAAGAAAGGTTTTTTCAATAATAGGTTAAAACTTTTAGTTGCATATCAGGAAAATAAATCTATTCAAAGTTATTTTGATATTTCAGATCTTGATGAAAATATGTTTGAAACAATTCTTATAAAGAAGTTTTCAAAGAATGATTTAGTGAATGCTGTGAGTAAAAGTACTTATATAAAAATTGATGAAATTTTTGATGAAGAGCATTTAGATGAAATTGTTCAAAAAGCTGATGGTAATGCAATTAGAATGGAACAAGAAGTTGCTTTATTGTTTGATTGTGGATATATTTCTTTGAAAGATAATGATATAGTGATAAATGAAGATAATAAACCTGAATTTAATCCTGTCTCTTTTGAAGAATTAATAAAACTTAGACTGAATTTTTTAAATCCAAGTGCTAAAAATGTATTATTTATGGCGGCAATAATGGGTTATCGTTTTGCTACAAGTATTTTATGTCTTTCTGTAACAATGCCGGTTAATAAAGCAGAAAAAATGTTGGATTATTTAATACAAGAATTGTTTATTGAAAAAGTTGATAATTATACTTGTGAGTTTAAAAGTCTTACATTATGGAAATTAATATATCAAGAAGCCAAAAAAGATTTGTTATATAAAGAAAATTCAGAAAGATTATATTTATCTTTAAAACCATTAATTTTATCAAGTAATCTGCAAAAACTTATATCTTGCAGTGAGGCAATTTCAAAAAATGAAGCTTTTTTGATTTGGCAAAGTACTGCAAGTATTACAGCCAAACTTGGGGATACTAATTTATATGTCATTGCTCAGAAACAATGTTTGAAAATACTTGAAGAGCAAGATGTCTCTGATTCTGAAATTATTAAGACTCAGATATATGAAGAAATTGGTAAATTATTATGTGAAAAATCGCCCAGTGAATCTGTTACTTATTTAGCAAATGTTTTAGATTATGAGATAAAAGAATCGAATGTTAGAAAAGTAATAGATTTATCAGGTTATTTTATAAAGAGTTGTTATTTAACCGGTAATTATTTTGGAGTTACGGAAGCTGTAGATACTATTATAAAATGTATCGATTCTGTTCAAACTAATGTATCTGAGCTTGATAGAGCCCTTATAAATACACGTAAACTAAAAGCCCTATTGAACATAGGAAATAGTGAACAGATTGTAAATCTTGTAAATGAGGATATTATCCCTGAATTAGATAAAGGTTTGAATCTAAAGCCTATTGAAAGTTCTTATAAGAATATTGTTGTTCATGCTTGGTTGATATCTAAAATTTCTCTTGCCAAAGCATATTCATTGCAGGGTAACAATCAGGTTATAAATACAATTTCTGAAATCAGAGGATTTATTGAAAAATATAATTATAATTCAAACTATTATTCTACTCAGGTGGATATCATTGATGCTTTTGCAAGAACAATTTTAGGTGATATCAATAAATCTAATGAAATTTTGAATAATGTTGCTGCTTCATATAAAGATAAAAATATGGAGAAAAATCTACTTGCTGAGTGGAATTTAGTTAATATAATAAATAGAGTTTTATCCGGTCAAAAGAATGATTTGAAAGTTGACTTATTTGAGCTTGCTGCATATACAAATAATATAAATGAACATTTTATAAAGAATATTATTAAGTTAATACTTGGTTCTGTTTTAAAAGAAGAAGGAAATACAATAAAAGCTTTAGAAATTTATAATGAAGAAATTACATACTTTGCAAAAGAGAAAGTTGCAATAGGTGCATTGTTGTCTTGGGCTTTAATAGTTAAGTTGTCTATGGAAAATGGAGAGGATGATAAAGCCTTAAATACTGCAACTAAATCGCTTGAAATTGCTCAAAGTCCTAAAATAAATAATTATTTCTTTATTATATATTTCCAGAAATATATTGCCGAAATATATCAGAGAAAAGGTGATTTGGCTGCTGCAAAAATGTATTTAGAAAAATCAATAATGATTGCGAAGCAGTATGAATTAAAATATCAGTTGATAGAATTGTATATATCTTATGCTAAATATACTGAAGAAGTTATGAAAAAGAAGCATATATATTCTTCTGAAAATGTAAAAACAGCAACTGAGCTTTATAATAAAGCTGTTATTCTTGCAAAAGAATTAAAACTTCCAAATATGATTGAATTTGCAAGTAAAGAACGTTCAAGTTTTAAAACATTTTGTCAACTTAATTCTATTGAAATTTAACTATCTAATTGCTACAAACTTTACATATTGTCTTAATATATTGATTATTGTATAAAATTCTTCATCTGTGTAATTTCTTTCTTTAATCAATGTTTTATCGTTTATTTCTGATTGGACAAGAAATTTTTGCAGATAGTATTTTTTTGCATTTCTTATAAGTTTTCCTATAGATTCAAAATCTTCAATTTGAATTTGTACCGGAAGAACTGTTGTTCTAAACTCGTAATCTATATTTGAATTCATTATTATATCTATACTTTGTTTGATTTTTTTTGTATCTATTTCACGTCTTGTAATTAGTGAATATTTATCTAACGGACCTTTTATGTCCATAGCAATGTAATCAATTAAATTTTTAGACAGAAGTTTTTCAGTTACTTCCGGTCTATAACCATTTGTATCAAGCTTAACAAGAAAATTCATTGATTTTATTTCTGTAATAAATTCTTCAATATCAGGTTGAAGCGTTGACTCTCCTCCTGTTATAACTACTCCGTCAAGCTTTCCTTTCCTTTTTTTTAAAAACTCAAAAAAGACATCCGGTTGACAGATGTCTTCCTTGAGTTTAGAGCTTAATAATCTCGGATTGTGGCAGTATCCACAATTAAAATTGCATCCTTGTGTGAAAACTATTGCACTTATTTTATCCGGATAATCAAGTAATGATGTTTTTTGAATACCTCCGATTAAAAAGTGCATTTGCATCTTTCTTCATCAATTACAAAGGTTTTTCTTGTTTTAAATTCAGCTTGTTTACCTTTATTCCATTGACTTATTGGTCTTATATATCCGACGATTCTTGAATATACTTCGCATTCACTTCCGCAGTCAGGACATGTTTGATGTTCTCCCGGAATATAACCATGATTTTCACATATACTAAATGTTGGTGAAAATGTGAAATAAGGAAGTCTGTAATTTGTGCATACTTTTTTTACAAGATTTTTCATTGTTGTTGTATTAGAAAGTCTTTCTCCTGCGAAAATATGTACTACAGTTCCTCCAGTATATTTTGTTTGCAATTCATCTTGTAAATCAAGTAGTTCAAATATATCATCAGTATAATTTACAGGTAAATGTGTTGAGTTAGAATAATATGGATCAGCTCCGTTATCATATTCTTTTTCATTTGCACATATTATCTTTGGTGTATTTCTTTTATCTAATTTTGCTAATCTGTAGCTTGTACCTTCTGCAGGTGTTGCTTCTAGATTGTAATTATTACCTGTTTCAATTTGATATTCTTTTATTTTATCTCTCATGAAATCCATAACACCTAAAGCAAAAGTTTGACCTTCTTCTGAATCAAGTCCTTTACCGAATAAATTCAAGCAAGCTTCGTTCATGCCTATTAATCCGATTGTGGAGAAGTGGTTTTTCCAATATACATTAAATCTTGCTTTTATATCTCTTAAATAGAATTTTGTATATGGATATAAACCGTTGTCTGTTAATTTCTCAAGAAGTTTTCTCTTTATTTCCAAAGAATTTTTTGCGATTTCCATTCTGTCTGCAAGTAATGATAAAAATTCATTTTTATCTTTTGCTAAGTATGCAATTCTTGGAAGATTCATTGTTACAACACCAATTGAACCTGTTAATGGATTTGAACCGAATAAACCTCCGCCTCTATATTCAAGTTCTCTGTTGTCAATTCTTAATCTGCAACACATTGAACGTGCATCTTCAGGATTCATATCTGAATTTATGAAATTAGAGAAATATGGAATACCATATTTGGCACTCATTTCCCATAGTCCTTCAATATTAGGATTATCCCAATCAAAGTCTTTTGTAATATTGTATGTTGGAATTGGGAATGTGAATACTCTTCCTGAACTATCGCCAGCCATCATTACTTCAAAGAATGCCTTATTAATCATATCCATTTCCCTTTGGAATTGTGAATATGTTTCTTCTTTATATTCACCGCCTATTATTACAGGTTGATCTGCATAGTATGATGGTACATTTAAGTCCATTGTAATATTTGAAAACGGTGTTTGAAAACCAACTCTGGTCGGAACATTCATATTGAATACAAATTCTTGAATACATTGTTTAACTTGATCATATGTTAATCCGTCGTATCTTACAAAAGGAGCAAGAAGTGTATCAAAGTTTGAAAATGCTTGCGCTCCTGCACTTTCTCCTTGCATTGTATATAGGAAATTTACCATTTGCCCCAGTGCTGTTCTAAAATGTTTCGGAGGTGCACTTGAAACTTTACCTTTTACACCTTTAAATCCTTCCATTAAAAGGTCTTTTAAATCCCAGCCAACACAATATACAGATATTATATTTAGGTCATGAATATGAATATCGCCATTTTGATGTGCTTCCTTTATTTCTTTAGGATAAATTTTATTCAACCAGTAATTTTTACTTATGTTTGATGCAATATAGTTATTTAAACCTTGTATTGAATATGACATATTAGAATTTTCATTAACTTGCCAATCAAGTTGAGATAAGTAATCGTCAACCATATCAATATTTAGACCTGAAGCAAAATCTCTTATTCTTTTTCTTTGTTCTCTATATAATATATATGCTTTTGCTGTTGCAGTGTATCCGAATGAATATAGTGCAACTTCAACGGCATCTTGAACTTCTTCTACTGTTGGCGCTTTTAAATTAGACTCTTTTTTGTTTGCGATTTCTTGCGCCATTAATACAACTTTTCTTGTTACATTGGCTGCTTCTTTTTCGCCAAATTCTTTTGTTACTTTTGCTGCCTTTAAGATTGCTGTTTCAATCTTGTTCGCGTCAAAACTAACGATTGCCCCGTCTCTTTTTACAATCTTATCCATGAAATCTCCTCAAATACTTTTATCCCGATTATTTTCCCAAAAATTTGCATGATTTAATGCATGTTTTATATTCCACTTTTTTAAAGTCTATTTATCATAGTCCTTTTTTCTTACTTTGTAAATATATCAGAGGTATATATTATATTTCTATAATATTGATATTTAGATTAAGTTTAAAAAATATGATAAGTGGTATTACTTTTTTATCAACATGTTTTTACAATATTTTATATTTGAAAAAGTCAAATATTTTACTATTTTTATTGATATATTTTTTGATACATATGGTAACTTCTGAAAACTTTTTTTACGTAGTTTTGAGTTTCTTCGTATGGAATTTCTTCTATAAATTCATCGTAGTCATTTGTTCCATATTTTTTTATCCATTTTCTTACAGAACCTTCGCCACCATTATAAGCTGCTATTACCATTAAATCATTATTAAATTGTTCTTTTAGATATTTTAAATAATTACATCCTATGTATAAGTTTGTTCTCGGATTTTCAATGTTTTGCATAGAATTTATATCAGATGTCAGTTTTGAAATCATGTAATTAGCGGTTTGAGGCATAAGTTGCATTAGTCCAATTGCTCCTGTCGGACTTTTTGCATATTCATTATAGTAACTTTCTTCTCTTATAAGAGCAGCTATTAAATATGGATCAAGTTCTAATTTATTGCCAGCGATATTTATCTCATCTACCCAATGTCTTGGATATGCCAGTTTATATGAAGCGCTTATAAATGGTGGTTTGATGTCCATTTTTTCTATTTCATCTCTGGCTAGTACTATTGATTGAGCTTTTTTATCTCTCTTTAGGGCAAACCAGCTTTCTACTATCGGATTATTGAAATTAGCATCAGTCCATATTTCATAATCACCCATTTCAAATAGAGTGTTAATCATTTTTATATCTTTTATTTCAAATTGCGACATTGATATAGGAAACTCTATTTCATCTTTTTGTGATGGAATTTTATTTGTATTATTAGTTGCCCAAAAATCATTTTTTTTGTTTAAGATATTTTCTGCTCTTAATCCGTAATAATTGTCCGGATATTTATTTGCTATTTTTGATAGATAATTATGTGCATCTGATAACTTATTTTGCTTCATTGCTGTTTTTGCGAGCCAAAATGCTATTTTAGGAGTTGAGTCTATGTTTTTATATGTATTAATATGTTTTATAGCAAGTTGTTCCGCACTCTTATAATCTCTTTTTTTATATTTATCCCAAAATACTTTCCATATTGCATTAGGACCATATTTGCTTTCAGGATATTTTTTTATTATTTCGTTATATAATGTTATTCCTTCTTCTTGAGGAGAAGTTTCTGCCAATTGATATAAAACGTAGTCTTCTCCTTTTATTGATTTTTCTTTTACGGTTTTTAATATTTGAGTCCAGTTTTTCTTCTTCGTTCCTATTAAGTAAGATGCATATATATCATATATTTCGTGCAAATTTTCTTCTTCTGATATAGCTGCATATATAGGTAAACCGCTTTCTATCAATTTTTTAGCAATAACTTTGTTGCCAGCATAATGATTCGCTAATATAAAGTAATCCCAACAGCTACTAATTGGAATTTGTGCAAGATACTCTAGTGATTGTTTATATTTATTGCTTCTGTAATAAGCTTTTCCTAATAATAGTTTATCTTTAGAATCTAACTCAGTACCTAAAGCTGCCATTTCTTCTGCTGCGGATAATATATATTTATTATTAAGTGCTTCATTTGATAATGCTGATTCTAAGTATCCTTTGAAATATTCATATGCCTTCTTTTTGTCATTATTCTTTTCAATTAGCCCCAAAAAAAATACTTCTTCTGTTCCAAGGTTATTTGTTTTTTTATATAATTCTTCAAATTGTATTTTTGCTTCTTGATATTGTTTTGAATAAAAATAACTTTTTCCTAAATTTAGTTTTGCTTTTAAATCAAAAATAGAATTAGGTAATTTTTCCAAAAATAGTTTGTATTTTATAGCTGCTGTCTTGAAGTCACCAACTTTTTGAGCACTTTTTGCTTGTTTGTATAATGCTGCCGGGTATAATGGGCTAATCCATTTTATTTTTCCAAAGTTATAGTATGCATTTGAATAGTCACCATCATTATAAAATTGGACGCCTTGTTTATAATATAATGGTGAATTCTGCGTTATTTTATCGTTATAAATAAGTACAGTTACTATGCAAGGCACTACTATTACTATTATTCCGATTATATATTTTAGATACTTCATAAACTATTCTTTACATTCCTTTTCCTAATATATTATAAAATATATTTTTTTATACAACAATCACTCTGTTTCTTCCTGTTGTTTTTGCTTCATATAAAGCTTTATCTGCTTTTTGTGAAAAGGCATTTGCGCTCATTGTATTATTATATTCGCATACACCTATACTTGCAGTTACTTTTATATAGGATATACCATTTATCTCTGCTTCTTTTATATCCATTTTTGATTCTTCTATGACTTTTCTTAATCTTTGTGCAACGGATGTTGCTTCTGCCAGTTTTGTTTGTGGGAGTATTATAAAAAATTCTTCGCCGCCATATCTGCATGCGATGTCATATTCTCTTATTTCACTTTTTATAACCTCTGAAACCTGTTTTAGTACGCAATCACCTGCTGCGTGTCCATAGGTATCATTTACCTTTTTGAAATAATCTACGTCAATCATCATACAGCATAATGGAATATTATTTCTTTTACTGTTTGATACTTCTTGTTTTAATCTTATCTCAAACTGTCTTCTGTTATTTAAGCCTGTTAATGCATCTAATGTTGCATATTTTAATACTTCTGCATATACATTTGCACGATGTATTGTTAGACCTGATTGTCTTGTCAATTGTGTAAGATAATCTATATCTTTTTGCAGAAGTTTTTCTATATTGCTATATGCTACAATTGCGCCTAATATATTTTCTTCGCTTATAAGCGGGAAAACACCTATTTTACTATTTTCAGATAATATAAACTCTGTAGTTTGATTTATTCTTTCCAATAGTTTATAGACATTTTCATCTTTACATGCATTTGGCCAAACAAGTTTATATTTATCCTCTTTGTGTATAAATATATATATTAAATGTGATGTCATAAATCTGTCTATCATTTCCCCGATTAAAGGGATTATATATGAAAGTTCATATTGGCTTTCTATTATTTTGGCTATATCTTTCATTGCTTTATAGAAGTTCAGGCTTATTTCCATTTGCTCATTTAATATATAGTTTATAATTGCACCTGATATTAGCTTTGATGAAATATTCAAAGTAGTAAAAAACTCTTTTGTGAATGCATTTTTTTCTGTATAAACATTCATTAATCCAAAAACTTCTCCGTTGGAAACAAGCGGATATATTATATTGTTTTGTTCTGATTTTAATTCAAGAATTCTATATTGTTCTTCTTCGTCTAAATTACAGTCAAACTCTGAGTCGTTAAAGAAAAATCTTTTTCCTTCCGTAATTGCGAGACTTCCGTATATTGTATTTATTCCTTTCTCCTTGATATCACTATCAAAAAGTTTCCAGTCACATACAAAATCTCTTAAAGCCATATTATTATTATCCCATATTACAAATTCGGCTTTGTCTATATTGAGATATGCTCTGAATAGTTTATTTATCTCGCCAATTGTATTTGATGGTGAGATTTTTTTTGTTAATATGCTTGATAGTTTATTTAAAAAGTTTATATTTTGTTCTTTTTGAATCATCTTGTATATTTTTCATGTCTTTATCATATGTACATTTTAGAAGTTCATTCATTTTAAAGCTTTTTTGTTTTGATACTAAAACTTTTCCGTTTGTGTATGTTATATCTTCATCTCTTAATGCAGTTATTTCATCTCGTTCTTTTAGATAATCATAATTACCTTCATTGAGTATTCTTCTTTTTATTTCATTAATTATTCCAAATACATATTTATTTCTTGCTTCATTACCGTAATAATCGAGTAAGATTGTTGTTTTTTCAAATTCTGAAAGTGCTTCTTTGTTTTTGTTCATACTTCTTAAAAGAAGAGCAAAATTATAATGTGCTTCAAAACTATCAGGTTTTATATTTATTGCATCACAATATCCTTGTGCTGCAGAATTATAATCACCTAAAAGATGATTTGTAAGTGCTAAATTATATGTATTGTCAAAATTATTCTTTAAATATTCTTCAGCTTTTTCATATGATTCTTTGGCTTTCTTTAAATACTTGATAGCAGTGCTTGATTTATCTCCCATATAAACAGCTTTGCCTCTGTATGCTAGTCCCATATTGTAATATGCAAGACCTTTGTTCTCTTTTGTGGTTTTCTTATTGTCGAATATAAAAGGAATGTTTATTGTAAAAGGATTTGTATTTGCAACTCTTCCATATTCTTGTATTGCTTTATCATAGTCTGCCATTTTTTCTGATAAGATTATTCCCAAGTCCATTCTGCAAACCATAAAATTAGGGCTGTATTTTAAAGCATTTTCATACGCATTTACAGCTTCATAATAATTTTCAAAACTTACATATATGTTGCCAAGGTTGCAACTGGCTCTGGAGTGACCCGGATAATTCCTTAATGCAATTTTATAATTATCGATTGCTTTTTGATATTTCTTATCTTTATATGCCTTGTCACCTTTATGAACATAATAAAACCCTATACATTTATGATACTGCACAAAATACCAATCTCTGCAAAAATATAGAGAAAGAATAAATGCAATCATAAGCAGAGATAATATAACTTTTGTTATTCTCAATTTTAAAAGTTTTATTATTAGGTTCACTCAGTACCTCATATTTATAAATATATTGTGCCTATATAAAAGGCACAATATATTATATATTATTTTTTATGTGTCAATGTTTGTTGCATATACTGCATTGTTTTCAATGAATTCTCTTCTTGGTTCAACATTATCACCCATTAAAACATCAAATAATTGATCTGCAAGCATTGCATCTTCTATTGTTACTTTTAAAAGGGTTCTGTTTGCAGGGTCCATTGTTGTTTCCCATAATTGTTGTGGCATCATTTCTCCTAAGCCTTTGAATCTTTGTATGCCAACACCTTTTTTCCCTCTTTCTTCTATTATTCTTTGAAGTTCAGTGAAAGAAGTTATAGTTATGTCTTCAGATCCTGTATTTAAGTTTAATGATTTTTCTTCTTCAAACAAGAAATCTCTTATTAGCGGATAAGTCGATTTTATTCTGTTATATTCTGATGATTTAATCATATTTTGAGTAATAGCAACTGGATCTATACCCTCGCCTAAATCTACCTTTATGGTATATTTGCCTGTTTCTAGATTTTCCTTTAAAGAAACAGAATAATCTTTTGCTTCAACTATTCCATAATTTTCAGCGTGATCTTTTACATAGTGTTGTAAATATGCTGTTATTTCTTCCATTTTTTCTCTGTTATCAAAGTCTTCAGGTTTAATCTCTGCTCTTACCAAACCTCTTATTACTACAGAAGGTACTGCATTAATAATCGGACTGTTAAATGAGTTATAATATCCTGACATATTACCTATTAAACTTACAAGCTCACTATTTGCGACTACTTTATCCTTTGAATTATCGCAAAGAGTTAAACCTGTTGTTCCTCTTTCTCTTAGCGTTTTATCTAAGGCTCTGTCATCATATAGATATTCTGATTGTTTACCTATTGTGAGTTTATATAAAGGCGGTTGTGCGATATAAACATATCCATTATCAATTAATGGTTTTGCATATCTGAAGAAGAATGTTAATAAAAGTGTTCTAATATGAGCACCGTCAACATCAGCATCTGTCATAAATATAATTTTGTGATAACGAAGCTTTTCAATATTAACATCATCTTCATTTTTGCTTATGTTAATACCTATAGCTTGAATTAATGATTGAATTTCATTATTCCCGTATATTTTATCAAGTCTTGCTCTTTCTACGTTAAGAATTTTACCACGTAGTGGAAGAATAGCTTGGAACATTCTGTTTCTGCCTTGTTTAGCACTACCACCTGCAGAATCACCCTCAACGATATATAATTCGCATTTTTCAGGTTCTCTGTTTGAACAATCTGCAAGTTTTCCTGGCAGTGTTGAGTTTTCAAGTGCAGATTTTCTTCTTGTTAAATCTCTTGCTCTTCTTGCTGCTTCACGAGCTCTTTGAGCTTGAAGAATTTTTTCTATAATTAATTTTGCAGATTTTGGATTAAATTCAAGCCATTCTTGGAATTTTTCTCTGACAACATCATTAACTGCACTTTGAGCTTCTGTGTTTCCTAGTTTTTCTTTTGTTTGTCCTTCAAATTGAGGTTCACTAAGTTTTACACTTACAATTGCAGTTAATCCTTCTCTTACATCATCACCAGAAACGTTTGGATCTGAATCTTTAAGAAGGTTATTTTTTCTTGCGTAATCATTAAGTACACGAGTGATTGCATTTCTGAAACCTGTTAAGTGAGTACCGCCTTGATGTGTATTAATGTTGTTCGCAAAGCTTAATACAGATTCATTATAAGCATCTGTATATTGAAGTGCTATTTCAACAGCAATTCCATCAACTGTTTTATCCATATATACAGGTTTTTCAAACATTACATTTTTATTTTTATTTAAGAATTCAACATAGCTTCCAATTCCGCCTTCATAGTGAAATTCTTCTGTTTTTTCTGTTCTTTCATCAGTAAATGTTATTCTTAACCCTTTGTTTAAGAAAGCCATTTCCCTTAAACGATTAGAAATAACTTCAGCATCCATAACAGTTGTTTCTTTAAATATTTCAGGGTCGGGCCAGAAAGTTGATTTAGTACCAGTTTTATCTGTTTCTCTGATTTTTTCAACAGGGCCTGTTGGTTCGCCTCTCATATATTCTTGGCGATGAACAAAACCTTCTCTTGAAACTTCTACAACCATTTTTTCAGATAGAGCATTTACAACAGAAGCACCTACGCCGTGAAGTCCGCCAGATACTTTGTAACCGCCGTCTCCAAATTTACCGCCGGCGTGGAGTACTGTATGTACAATTTCCAGTGCAGACTTCCCTGTTTCAGGTTTTATTGCAACGGGAATACCACGTCCATCATCTTCTACTGTTACACTTTCATCTTTGTTTATTGTTACTTTTATATGTTTACAATATCCTGCTAAAGATTCATCGATAGAATTATCTACAATTTCATATACACAGTGATGAAGCCCTCTTTGACTAGTAGAACCGATATACATACCCGGTCTCATACGAACGGCTTCTAATCCTTCCAAAACTCTTATATTACTGGCATCATAATTATTATTTGTTTCTGTTGTCATGCTTTAAACCCCAACTCTACTCATCGTTAATATTGTACTACAAAAATTACCTCAATGCCATTTTATTACTATTGCTTAACTGTTTATAAAAATGATAAAACAGGGAATTAAAAAATTAGTAAATTTTAGCAAGGAGAAAAGTTAACTAATGTTATTTAAGAGAAAATGTAAAATTACTTTTATAAGACACGGCGCAACAATAAATACAGAAGAAAATCGTTTTTTTGATGATGAAAATTACCCTGCTATAAATGCAAACGGTAAATATGAAATGGAAAAGATTTCACAGTGGGTTTATAACAAAGGACTCAAAATTGATAAAATATATGCCAGTTCAGCTTTAAGGACTGTTCAAAGTGCACAAATATTATCTGATGTTTGCGAACACGATTTTGAAATCTTACCTGATTTGTCAAATAGAAAAGCAGGTGAGTGGAGTGGCTTGTCTTTTGAAGAAATAACCGTAAAATATCCTAACTTGCTTGATAAGTTCCATGAAGATCCCGAAAATTTCTGTCCGAAAGGTGCTGAATCTCTTGATTGTTTTAACAAAAGAGTTGATAAAGTACTAAATAAAATTATTGCTGATAACTTACATAAACGCTTGATTATCGTTACTCATGGCGAAGTAATTCAAGCAGCCGTTGCAAATGCTTTGAATATTCCACACCGTAGTCAGTTCAAGCTTTATGTTCCTACAGGCAGTGCCACTCAAATAAGTTATTTTGAAGATTTTGCCAGTTTGGTGTATTATTCTTATATTCCTATATAAGAGGTAAATTATGAATTTTTTAAATATAAAAACAGATGAAGAAGTAAAACAGCTTGCTCAATTGACTTCTGAAATTTGGCATGAGTATTGGCCTGTAATACTTTCTGATGAACAAATTGATTATATGGTTGATAAATTCCAATCCTATGCTGCTATAAAAGAACAATTGGAAAATGAAAGATATATCTACAATATTTTGGAAGATAACGGAAATATAATAGGTTATTTTGGCGTTTCAATTAAAGATGATTATCTCTTTCTTTCCAAGCTATATATAAAGAAAGATTTTAGAGGTTTAGGTTGCGGGAAAAGAGCTTTTAATAAAATTAAACAAATTGCTCTTCAACACAATAAAAAGTCTATTCAACTTACTGTTAATAAAAGTAATTTAAACACCATTAAAGCCTATGAAAAATGGGGATTTCACACAATTGATTCCGTTGTTACTGATATAGGAAAAGGCTTTGTTATGGATGATTATATTATGGAATTTGAGTTATAGGAAAATTAATCCTAAACTCATAATTAACATTCCTGATACTATGCCAATAATTACGTGATGGTTTTCACCGTATTCTCTTGCTAAAGGTAACAATGTATCAAATGAAATATATACCATAATACCTGCAACAGCTGCTGTCATTATACCTACAGCTTGGGCTGGCATTATTGTTCTTAAAAGTAAAACTCCAATTAACCCGCCTATTGGTTCAGATATTCCTGATAAAAATGTATAAAGAATCGTTAATCTTTTTTTTCCTGTAGAGTGAAAAATAGGAAGTGCTATAGCTATTCCTTCCGGAATATTATGTATAGCAATTGCTATTGCAACGGGTATCCCTAATCTTAAATCTTGGCTGGATACCAAAAATGTTGCGATACCTTCAGGAAAATTATGCAATGTTACTGCAAGTGCTGTAATTAATCCTGCTCTTCTTATCTTTTGTCTTTGATATTTTTTTGATGTATTTAAAAAGTCCGATTCAATATGATCAGGTATAAAATAGTCAATGAGAATTGCAATAATTATACCGAATAAGAAACCAATAAACGCTAATGCTTTTGATGGGATTGAACTATAAAAACTGCTTAGCATTTGTGGTGCTTCATTCATAAGTTCACTCAGACTTATATAAACCATTACGCCGGCAGAAAATCCTAAACCTATAGAAAGCGCTTTCAGGTTATTTCTTTTCACAAAAAAAGTGACAAAGCCTCCCAATAAGGTTGACATTCCGGCAAATAAAGTTAAAATTAACGGTAATACATAGTTACTCATACGAATATCGTAGCACAAAAAATTATATTGTAATCAACTATCTTTTTTTATTGTAAATAATCATATATAATTGCTTTATGACTAGGTTCTTTTATAGAGTTAAAAATAGACCAAATAAGATTTCTCAAGGATATATTGAAGCTTTGAGTATGCCTGATGCTGCTGAAAAACTTATTAAAAAAGGATATATTCTTCTTGAAATAAAACAGGAATATGAAAGTCCTTGTAGTAAAAATAAGGTAAATTTATCTGATGGTATATTACCTTTTTCACTTCAAGAGAAAAAAGAGTTTTTCAATTCTTTCTATTTTCTATATAAATCAGCGTTGCCTGTTCTTGATATTTTTAAGTCAATTGCAAATTCATCTACAAAACAACAGGTTAAATTGTTCTCTTCTTATATTGTAAAAAAAATAGAAAAAGGAAAATCTTTAAAAGAAGCAATGGCAAATTATTCAAATGTGCTTGGTAAAGCATATACGGCTTTAATTGTTGCAGGAGAACAAGCAGGTAGATTAGACGAAATACTTTCTGATATATTAATAAACATCAAACGTGAAGAAGAAATAAAATCAAATTTAATTGCCAAATTAACATACCCGACTTGCATCTTTTTTATGGCTATTGCAGTTGCATTACTTTTTAAGTTCTTTATACTTAAAGCGTTTTCTCTTATGGGAACAGGGGTTTGTTTTTCGGCTTTACTTATGTTGTTAGTTACAGCAATTATAAAAATTATAGTTATTTTTGCTGCTTTCTTAGCAGGATGTTTTTATATATACAAAAATAAAAGACTTTTTAATAATTTTATTTCTTTTATTCTGAATATTAGAATATTTGGGAATTTGATGAAGTGCTATTATTTTTTAAATTTCTTTTCTGTCTTTTCGCTTGCATATTCTGCAGGCATTACATCTGCTGAATCAATCAATTTGTCTGCTTCAGTAATTAATGTGCCAGAGATAAATAACAAGTTAAAAAAAGCAGAAAATATGGTATACAATGGATGTGAAGTTGCTACAGCGCTTGGTGTAACGGGACTATTTTCAAGTTATGCGATGTCTCAAATTACTGCAGGTGAAAAAGCCGGAGAACTTGATAAAATGTTAAAAACTGTTGCCTTAGACTATAAAAATAAATTAGAAGTTTCTATGAATGTATTTCTACAGGTTGTAGAACCTATTATGCTTATATTTGTCGGTATAATAGTAGCAATGGTTGCCGTAAACGGATATAAGGCATATTTTGGCAGTCTTTTTTCAATGTTTTAATAGTTTCAGATGAAATATATAAGTTTAATCCATATTGGAAATGATTGATAGTTCTTGATTTTGTTTATCACTTATATTTTATCTATTGCATCTTTAACTTGTTCAGTACTGATGGCATTCATACAGGCTTTATTGTTTTTACATTTTCCTCTTAGTGCACAAGGCATACAAGGAAGATTCGCTTTTAACAATATATTACCCTCTCCAATTGCTTTCCATTTTTCAAATGGCATTGGACCATATAATCCTATAACTTTTGTTCCTACTGATGATGCCATATGCAGGTTGCCTGAGTCATTACCTAATATAAAATCAACTTCTTTTAATAGAGCTAAACTATCTTTTATTGTTACTTGTCCGCATAAATTTACAGGTTTTATTTTTAATTCTTCCTTAAAGTGAATTTCTTCATATATTTTTTTATCTGATGGTGCACCAATATATATTACCTGTATGTTTTTGTTATTAGACATATATTCAATAACTTCTGCAAAGTTATTAATATTCCATACTTTTGATTGATTTGTTGCAGTAACATTTACTACCGCTTTTCTATATTCTTCTTTTATATTGTTTTCTTTTAAAAGTTGTTTTACTTTTTGTTTATTTTCATCTTTTATCCAATTTTCAAGATAAGTATCTCTTATATTAAAACCTTCTGCTTTTAAAACATCTAAAAAGCATAATGATTCGTGTTTTGTTTCATCATATTTAACTTTTTTTGTTAGAAGAAAACCTCTGTTCTCCGTATCAAACCCTATTCTCTCCTTTATTCCTGCGAAAAAACATAATAACGCACTTGATAATGATCGCTTTAAAACATATGCTTTATCATATTTGTTTTTTCTTAATTCAAAAACATAACTCCAAAATGATTTCTTCTTGCCTTTACCGTTTTCATATTTGTGTTTTCTTGTTGTATCAAAGTATATAAAGTTATTAACATAAGGACAGTCTTCTATTACTTCTCCTGAATTTGGAGCAACAAGCATATCTATTTGTGCATCGGGATATATATACCTTAAATTACGTAAAAAAGGTATTGTTAAAATCATATCGCCTATAAATCGGTATCTCACTACCAGAATTTTTTTCATCTTCCGCATATTTCCTTGATATCTATATATGCTTTTAGTTTTAGTGCATATATTTTTATTGGTAATTCAACATCTTTTATGATGTCGATGATTTTTACAGCATCTTTCTCTGTTGTTACAATACTATCAATATTTTCTTCTTGTGCAAAGTGGATAATTTTTGATATATCGTCTTGTTCATATGAATGGTGATCTTCAAATTCAAGAACAGCTATTAATCTGTAGTCGTTTCTTAGAAAATCATAAAAACCTGCACTTTGCCCAATTGCAGAAAAAGCCATAATTTTTGTATCTTTATTTAATGTCTCGCCTGTTAAGATATTATATGCGTAATCTGGAACTATTTTACATAAATATGTATCTTTTTTGAAACGTTTCTTTAAATAATCACAATATTTTAATGCATCTCGTGAATCAAAACCTTTATTCACAACAACAAGTTTATCTGCTCTTTTTATATTATTTAAGTCTTCTCTTAAAGGACCTGCCGGCAGAATATGTTTATTCCCGAACTTATTTTTTGCATCAACTAAAACGATATCAAGATCTCGATTCATTTTTCTGTGTTGAAAGCCGTCATCAAGTATTATAATATCGGGATTGTATTTATCTTTTATAAATTTTTCCGCTTTTATTCTGCTCGCGCAAGTAACAACATATGCTCCTTTGCAATTATCACCGAGCCAAACCGGTTCATCTCCAGCCATAGATGCTGTGAATAAAGCACCTGAACCATCTGAAATAAGATTCGGTTCTTTATTCTTTAATTTTGCCCCATAACCTCTGGATAATATAGCAACTTTTTTGTTTAAACCCAGAAAATATCTTGCAACTTCTAAGGTTAAAGGAGTTTTTCCTACTCCGCCTGTTGTTATATTACCTATCGAAACTACAAATGATTTTGATGTGTATGTCGGTAAAAGTTTCTTGTCATACATTTTATTTCTTATTTTTGAAACGATATTATAGAAAATTCCGACAACACTCAATATAGAAACAATCATTGTTTCGTATAAATTAAGTTTTTTTTTGTAGTGTAGTTTCGATATAAATAGTTTCATATTTGCCTTAGAATAATAATCTGAAAATTAAAAATCTTTTATTTAATTTTTCTGAGAATTTTCTTAGATTTTCAGATGTTACATTTATATCATCCATCGTTTGTTTAAGTTTTTCCTCGTCCTCTGTTGCATAATTAACTGTATCGAGTGTAATTGTTAATTTGTCTAGTGCGGTATTTAATCTTACAACAGATTCTTTTAGATATTGTTTTAATTGTGCATCTTTAGACATATCGTTAATATAGCTTGAAAGTTCTGCTATATTTTTTGCTGTTATATCTATATTTGCAAGCGTTGTTTTTGTTTTTGGATCTTCCATTAAACATGATAAATTATCAGATAATCGTGTAAATGACTTTGTAGCGTTTGCAACATTCTCTACAAATTCCTGATTTCCTGCAATTTTATTTATATTATCTGTAAGAACAAGTAATCTGTCAGAAAGTTTATTTGCGTTTTCTGTTAACATTTCAAGTTCTATCTTTGATAAATCAATTAACTCTTGAGCTTTTGCCATTGTTACATTTGCATTTGTTGTTAATTCTTCTAAATTAACAGTTGTTTGTTGTAAATCTCTTATAACATCATCCGATAACAATAAAGAAATTCTTTCGTTTGTTTCAATTAATGATTCTGCACTTCTGTATTGAAGTTCCAAGAAGTCTGCAATTCTCATTGGTTCTATAACTGTATATGGAGAATCTGTTTTAGGATAAGGAATATCTACAGAATCTTTAGGAATAAGTCTTAATTTCTTTGTATTATCTTCTTTTATAATTTTCCCTTCAAGCATATCCGGAGTTACAAGTCCCGGTAATTCGACTATATATTTTACTTTATATGCATTTTTTGTTTTTATATTTTCTTTTACTAAGATAGGAAGCATATTTGTTTCAACAATTTCTATTTTTTTAATAGTTCCTATATCATAGTATTTATGGTCAAGTTCCATTTGCACTTTATCATCAGCGTGCAATACCAAAGACTTATCAGATTCAGGTAAATATATAATTTTTTCTTTTGGAGGAGTTATTTCTAAGAATTGTTCTCCGATAATACCTGATTGTTGAATAGATATTTCAGAAGCTTTAGGAATTTCGACATTAGGCTCTGTTATAACAAATTTAACATCAACATAGCTTTCTGATGAATTTATTTTAGGCTTTATTTCTTCAACCTGGCCAATTCTAACCCCCATCATTTGAACGCCGCTACCGGGTCTCATTCCGTTAACATCTTTGAAGCTTACAGTTATTCTGTCTGCGCTTGATATTGCCTTTCCTTTTACCCACATAACTGTAAATAATAAGATTATTATTGCGGATAGTGCCAATATACCAACTTTAAATGATGATGTAAATTTCATATATTTCCTTCTTCCAAATTAATTTTACAATAAAAATCTAAAAACCAGAAGCTGCGATTTTCATCGGACCATCCATTGAAGCCGATACAAACTGCTTTGTATATGGTGTATTTTGTTTTAGTAAGTCGCTTGGTGTTCCTCTATATACAATGTGTCCGTCATATAACATTATGACTCTGTCTGAACACCTTTTAATTGTAGACATTTGGTGAGTTACTATAATTGATGTTGCTTTGGTTTCGTCTCTTAATCTTAGTATATAGTCTTCAATTACTGTTGAAGCAATTGGGTCAAGACCTGCTGTCGGTTCATCGTAAAGTATAAATTTAGGTTTTGTTACAATTGCTCGAGCTAAGCTTACTCTTTTTTGCATACCGCCTGAAAGTTCATGCGGAAATTTATCTTCTATTCCGGATAGTCCCACTGTTCTAAGACTCTTGGCTACAATTTCTTTCAGTTCATCTTGTGTATATTTATTTTTAAATTCTTTTCGTTCTTGAAGTGCAAATGATATATTGTCAAATACATTTAAAGAGTCAAAAAGTGCAGAATATTGGAACACCATTGCAACGTCACCATCGCTGATGTCAATATTTCCCGAATCTGCTTTTAATAGTCCGCATAATATTTTTAGTATAGTACTTTTACCTGAACCGCTGAATCCGACGATTGAAAGTATTTCGCCTTCTTCAACATTAAAGGAAATGTTGTCTAACACTTTTCTTCCGTCAAATTCTTTTGTTAAATTTTCTACCTTTATTGTCATATTAACCTTCTTCTTAAAAATAGAATGCAACTGCAAAAATGCAGTCTATTATAACTATTGCAACGAAAGACCATACAACGGCTTTTGTTGTTGCAATACCTACACCTTTTGCTCCGCCTTGAGCGCTATAACCGCAGCTTGAACTTATTAAACTTATTGCTCCGCCAAAACAAGCTGATTTTAATAGCATAATATTTATGTCTCTTATGTATAAACCTTGCCAAACAGAAGTTGTATAACATAGCCAAGTTACATCTTTCCCTGCTGTCATTGCCGTTAAACCACCGGCTAAAATCCCGACAGTAGACGATATTATTACTACAAACGGCATCATTATTACGCCTGCTAATACTCTTGGCAAAAATAAATACTTAAATGGTGAAACTTTCAATACTTCCATTGCATCAATTTGCTCTGTTACACGCATTGTTGCAAGTTCACTGGCTTGTGCTGAACCTATCATTGATATAATGGCAAAACCTGACATTATTACACCGATTTCTCTTACCATTGTTAATGCAACAAGCAAGCCTATATAATCTTTTCCACCCTGTTTTACCATCTCTGGTGCTACTTGCATTGATAAAATTATTGCTGTCATTGAAACGATGGAAAGAGTTATTGGCAAAGAGTCAACCGCAAATCTTGAAGATTGTTCCATTAATTGTTTGAAGTTTATTTGGAAAGAAAATATATATTTTAAAACTTGAATTAATTGATATGCAATAGAGCCGAATGTTTCAAAGAACTCTCTTACATGCCTTAAAAACATTAATATTAACTGGTATGTTATTGTTTGTTTTAAATACAAGCGAAATTTTGCCATACCAGTATATTACAATAAATTCAATTTTTTCTCTAGAAAAAATATTAAGATTTATTTTCATTAATCAAAAAGCATCTTACTTTATGTGTTTCAGATACATTTGTCAGGTCTGGATGTTTTTGTTTACATATCCCCATAGCATAGGGGCATCTTGTATGAAATTTGCAGCCTTTTGGAGGGTTATTAGGCGATGGTAAATCTCCTGATAATAATATTTTTTTTGTTTTGTCTTTTGATATTACAGGTACAGCATTCAAAAGAGCTTGTGTATACGGATGTTTATGGTTGTCAAAAAGTTCTTCTTTCTCCGCAATTTCAACAATCTCGCCTAAGTACATTACTGCTATTCTGTCTGATATATATTTTATAATGCTTAAATCGTGAGAGATGAAAAGCATAGTGAGGTTTAAGTGCTTTTTTAAGTCTAAAAGCAAGTTTACAATTTGGGCTTGAATACTCACATCTAGTGCACTTACAGGTTCATCTGCCACTATAAATTTCGGATTTAATATTATTGCTCTTGCGATTGCTATTCTTTGACGTTGTCCGCCTGAAAATTCATGAGGATATCTGTTTAGTACTTCTTCTTGCATCCCGATTAGAGATATAATCTTTTTTATTTTTTCATTAATTTGTTGTTTATCTTTTATTCCGTTAATGATAAATGGTTCTTTCAAAATATCATATATTTTCATTCTTGGGTTTAGGCTCATATATGGATTTTGAAATATGAGCTGGGCTTCTGCTCTGAAACTTTTTAACTCTTTTTTTGTTTTAGATACAATATTTTCGCCATTAAAAACAACTTCACCTGATGTCGGATTTATTAATTTCAATATGCAATTTCCCAATGTGGATTTGCCGCTTCCGGATTCTCCTACTAATCCTAATATTTCATTTGTATATATATCTAAATCCACATCATTTAATGCATATGTGTAACCTTTGATATTACCTAATAATCCGTCAATTATCGGGTAGTGCATATTTAATTTTTTTATTTCAAAAAGTTTTTCCATAAAGTTTATTATACATTATTTCTTTATTTTGATTATTAACCATCGGTCAATATACAAAGTATAGTTTTAATACTATATTTTCACTTCAAAAGGATTAATTTTACCTTCTTTGTAATTTTTCATTGCTAAGAAAGACTTTTCTATCATATTTGATACTGTTGTATATGTGTAAAATGCAGTATGAGGGGTTAGAATTACATTTGGGAAACTTCTTAACATAGAAAGTTCATCATTATCAATTACTTCACTGCTTCTGTTGTAGTAATATAATCCGTTTTCGTCTTCTATTACGTCAAGACCTGCTGCACTTATTTTCCCGTTCTTTAAGTTTTCTATTAGTGCTTTTGAATCTATCAGATTACCTCTTGCCGTATTGATTATTATTACTCCATCTTTCATTTTATTTATTGTTTCATTATTAATCATATGGAAAGTTTCTGAATTAGAAGCAACGTGAAGAGTTATAATGTCACTTTCTTTATAAAGAGTTTCTATATCTACATAGTCAGCATATTTTTTTAATTCTTCATTTTCTCCGAATTTATTATAGGCTAAAATTTTGCAACCAAATCCTGACAGGTGTTTAATTACGGTTGAACCTATGTTGCCGGTTCCTATTACTCCAATTGTACAGTCGCAGATATCTTTACCCATTTTCCCGCGAAGTGAATAATCTTGTGCCATTGAACGTATTAGTATTTGATTCATTTTTCTTGCGCACATAAGTATCATCATAATTGCATAATCTGCAACACAATTAGGCGGGTAACTTGATGATGATACTTTTAATCCTTTCTCTTTTATATGCTCAATTGGTAAATGATCGTAACCAATGCTTCTGCATAGAATGTATTTTATTCCGTATGATATAAACTCATCAATATAATCTTTTGTAATTAAACAAGGCACGATACTTATTGCATCACAATTTTTTGCTAATGACAGATTTTCTTTATTCGGATATTCGTTTGTCCAAATAAAATCTATATTATATTTTTTGCTGAATTCTTTACATAGTTCAAGTTCATCAAATTTTCTCAGTGCAAAAAAAGCTATTTTCACTTTATAATTATCTCCATAATAATTGTATTTCTATTTTAATATATACCTATGTCCCTTTATTTACAATAATCTTCAAGAATTTTTATTATTCCTGCATTTGCATTAAAGTATACTTTTATGCCGATAGGAAGAGTATCTTTTATTTTATTATGAGTTATTTTAAATCCGTCGCATATCGGAATATTTAATTTGTTTGCGAGTTCTAAAATAACTTCATCAAGTTGACTCTTATCTTCTATATCTTTAAATTCACCAATTGCAATTCCTTTAACATTTTTTCTTAATTTAACAATGTTAAATAGCTGTGTTAGCATTTTATCAATTTTATAAACCGGTTCATTTAAATCTTCTAAGAATAATATTAAATCTTCATTTGGTATAAAATTTGTTCCGCATAGAGCACAAAGAGTTGATAAATTTCCGCCCCAAAGTTTTCCAACAACTTCACCTTCTTTAAAAATACTGCTGTTATAAGCGTGATAACATATTGTTTTACCTTCTAAAGTATTGAAAAATGCTGCTTTTGTATAATCATCAATCTCTTTTGAAAAATCACCATTAGGCATTGCGCTGTGAAAGGTTATTAACCCCGTCTTTTTATATATCAAGTTTAAAAGGGTTGTTATGTCAGAATATCCTGCAAAAATTTTAGGATTATTTTTAATTAATCCCCAATCAATTTTATCAATTAATCTTAATGTTCCATATCCGCCTCTTGCACATAAGATAACGTCAATATTTTTATCCGAAAAAAATTTGTGA
>DVJT01000111.1 GCA_018716565.1 Candidatus Avigastranaerophilus faecigallinarum
AACAAAATTTAATATTTTTTTTGTTTTTTTGAGTTATGCTTATAATATATTGGTGAAGTTTGGGCTTTTAAATGCATTCTTTTGTTGATATTACCAAAATATGGCTTATTGCTGTTAGAGCATATTCATTACCTGTTTCAATAATGTCTTGGTTAGTTCCTTTTATTTTTGCCTGTTTTAAAAACGGGGATATTAAATACGGTATATTATCTTTAATAGGAATTATTACATTACATATGGCAACAAATCTTTTTGATGATGCCATTGACTATACAAGAGAAAAACAAAAGATAGACAAAGGACTTAAAAAAGATTTTAATTTTCAAAAAGGTAAATGTTCTTGCATTTTTGAAGGGAAATTAACACTACAACAATATTATATTGTATCTTTTATATTATTTCTAATTGCAGCAATAATTGCTTTATATTTTATTTTTCTGTATGGAACAAATCTTTTATACATAATTATTCCTACAGGAATTTTATGCGCATTATACCCACTATTAGGCTGTTTAGGACTTGGAGAAATTGTTGTTGCAACAATTTTTTCTCCTTTACTTTATCTTGGTGTATTCTATTCAATGACAGGATTTTTTTCTCTGGAAATTCTTATAATTTCAATATCTACAGGATTTTTATCAGTTGCAGTTTTACATAATCACATGTTACTAGATTTCAAATACGATGAAAGTAACAGGAAAATAACTCTATGCAGATTATGCAGAACAGAAAAAAATGCTTTTATTCTCTTAGTTGTAATCATTTCACTTGCTTACATTAATATTATTACATTTGTATTTTTGAAACTTTTAAGCCCATATTTTCTAATAACATTATTCAGCCTGCCAACCGCTATAACTCTATATAAAGTTATGAAAACACATATTGAAAATCCATCAAATATTGTTAAACCTAATATATTTATGGGAAACACAAAAGAAATAAAAAATGTACCTATAGAACAACGTAATTTTTTAATAAAATTTCTAATTGTAAGAAACTTGCTTTCTATTTTTACATTGTTAATATGTATAGCAGTGGTATTAAGTAAGATTTTATAAAATGTATATAATTGAAAAAATTATAAAAACATATTTAAAATTAACAAAAAAAGAAAAGTCTTTTTCCTATACTACAAATTCGCAAAATGAAGAATTAGAGGATATACTAACCTGTAAACATAATTTTATGCCAATTGACTCAACTGGAAGAATATTAGCTTGTTCAAAGTGCGGATATGTTGTTACAAGAAAAAGACTTGATAAAAACAAAAACTTTTTTAAAAATCAATAGGGACTTCTTCTAAATAACGCAATATATTTATTTTCACCATAATACAGAGTCAAAACAATATATTTAACCTCAACTTCAACATTAACAAGTGAGCTTGGAGGAGTTGCTCTCATTGAATCTTTTGCTGCATTATAGAACTTCTCTTTAACAGCAGAAGTAAACTTTTGCCATTTAGTTTTTTTTATTTTAGGTGTATTCGCTTCATAAAAATTTAAAGGTGTTTTTTCTTTTTTTGCAACTGGAATAATAAACTGAACTTTTCCGTTTTGCTTAAAGAATATATAATCCTTCCCCTTGAGTGTTCTAGGCACAATAGAATAATATCCAGGTTCGATTGTATAGTCCTTAAAGTAAAGGAATGCAGATGTTCTAAACAAAGGATATGGAGACCAAGCATATCTTATTGAATCTTCATCTTCAAAAGGATCTATATCATTATACAATTTAGACTCAAAAGGCATCGCCGCATTATATAAAGCGTCATAGTCCATATCTGACGCATAAACGTTAACAGATAATAACAAAAATAAATATAAAAATATCAAAAATTTCTTCATAGATAATATAATAATACATTTATGACTTTTATCAAGATTAAATCTTTATGTTAAAATTATCCTAAGATTTAAGAGGAGAAATTATGAAAACCGCAAACCAAAACATTAAACCAATAACAACAAAAATAAATGAAAATGGCAATATTGAAATCGGAGGATGTGACTTAGTTGAATTAGCAAACAAATATAACACCCCTCTTTATGTATACGATGAAGCAACTATACGTTCTATGACTCAGAGCTATAAAAAAGCATTTGAGGAGTATCCAAATATAAAAATGATGTTTGCGGCAAAAGCATTCATGACTAAAGCAATATGCAGAATTATGCAACAAGAAGGTTTTGGGCTTGATTTATGTTCCGGCGGCGAAATATATACTGCAAAAAGTTCAGGATTTGATATGACAAAAACGTTATTTAACGGAAATAACAAATCATATGATGAATTAAATTATGCACTATCTTGCGGAATACAAACAATATCTGTAGACAACTTTTTTGAACTGGCACTACTTAACGATATTGCTAAATCACAAAATAAAACAATAAATATACTATTAAGAATCACACCTGGAATAGAATGCCATACACACGAATACATACAGACAGGACATTTAGACTCAAAATTCGGTTTTGATTTAACGCAGCTTGATGAGGCTATAGAATTAATTAGAGACGAATATTCAAATATAAACTTAATAGGTTTGCATGCTCATATAGGATCACAAATATTTGAAAAGCAAGTATACTTTGATGAAGTCGGAGTTATATTTAAGGAAATAAAAAGAATAAAAGATAAATATAATATATATTTGCACACAATAAATCTTGGTGGCGGTCTTGGAATTAAATATACAGAAAATGATGCACCAATTTCTGTATACGAAATAGCTGAAACAATAATTTCTTCAATAAAAGAACATTCAAAGAAATATGAAATAGAAGAACCTACCGTATACATTGAACCCGGAAGAAGTATTGTTGGTACAGCCGGAGTAACATTATACACAGCAGGAAGTTCAAAACAAGTACCAAACGGAAGAAAATATCAAGCAGTTGATGGTGGAATGTCCGATAATGCAAGACCAAGCCTTTATCAAGCTAAATATACAGTTGAAATTGCAAATAATCCAAAAGGTGTAGCAGATGAGAAAGTTACAATTGCAGGAAAACATTGTGAGTCAGGCGATATACTTGCAAAAGATATTATGTTGCCGGAAATAGAAGAAGGAGACACCATTTGCTTCTATACAACAGGTGCTTATGGATATTCAATGTCAAGCAATTATAACAGAGTTTTAAAAGCTGCTGCAGTACTTGTAAATAATGGAAAATCTGATATCATAATAAATAGACAAACCTATGAGCAACTATGTGAGTCAGATGTAATTCCTGAAAGATTAAATTAGTAATAATGCTTGAAAATGTACTAAAAATTTATAGTAATTTTTTAAATAGTAGCGAAATTGTATGGAAAGCTACAACTTTTACATTTAAAGATTTCTTTCAAATATTGATTGTTGTGCTTATAATTTCATATGTTTATATGAAATTTATTAGGAATACACAAGCTGAAAAACTAGTAAGAGGGATACTCTTTTTCATAATTGCAGCTTGGATTTTTAGTGCAATACTTATTGCATTAGAATTTCAAATTTTAGGACAAATTGCCCAATATTTATTAACTGGTATTTTACTTTCAATGGTTATCGTTTTCCAACCTGAATTAAGAAAATTACTGGTACATTTAGGTCAAACAAAATTTGTAGCAAAAAACTTCTTTTCTTTTAAAAAAGACAACAATGAACAAAGAACAAATGTAATAAAAGAAATTACTGAAGCGGTAAAATACTGCAGCCGAGTTAAAAGAGGAGCACTTATTGTCGTACAAAAAGAGCTGGATAAATCTTTTTACAATGAAGTCGGAACAACAATTAATGCAGATATTTCTACAGAACTCATATTAACCATATTTTTCCCAAACACACCTTTGCACGATGGAGCAATGGTAATACATAAAGATAAAATATTAGCTGCTGGAGTATTGTTGCCATTGACAGAAGATCCAAAACTCAGTTGGAGATACGGAACAAGACACAGAGCTGCAATCGGTGCAAGTGAAATATCAGATTCTGCTTGTATAGTAGTTTCAGAAGAAACCGGTGATATATCAATTGCCATTGATGGTATACTAAGAAAATATGAAGACATTGCAAAATTTAAAGAAGATTTAGAACGAATAATAGGTAATGATTCAGAAAAAATAGAAAATGCATTTATGCAAAATATATGGAAATTAAGAAAGAAATAAAAATGGATACTATAGCTCGAATTTGTTCTGAAAAACTCTTCGCTGTACTAAGAGCACAAGAACCACAAAAAACAGAAGCAATTATTGATTCATTATCTGAGGGCGGAATAAACATAATAGAAATTGTAATAGAAACACCCGAGATGGTTAAAATTTTGGGTAAAATTGCAAAAAAAGAAAACCGTCCAATGATTATGGCTGGCGGAATAATAACACAAAGACAAGCACAAATTGCCATTGGTTCAGGAGCAGATGTAATAGTATCACCTGTTTTCCAAATGAATTTGGTAAGATTATGCAAAAGTCAACAAATACCGCTAATTATGACAGCAACAACACCCAATGAAGCATATTCAGCTTGGAAAGCACGTACGCAATTAATAAAAATATCACCTGCAAATCCGATGGGTGGTCCTGAATATATAGAAGATATATTAAGACCAATGAAATTTATAAATATAATTGCAGCAGGAAGTATAAAAATTGAAGATATAACTTCTTACTTATATGCAGGCGCAAAAGCAGTAGGAATAGGCAGAGCTCTATATAAAGATGCTGACCTAAATGAGATAACCAAAAGAGCAAGAATAGCAAGAGAAAAAGTTACACAATACAAATAAATCATCAGGGGATATAATGACTAAACTAATATTTGAAAAAACAAAAAAAGGTACATCTGGAATAAATTTAACAGATGAAGAAATAAATTTTGATTTCATAAATTCAAAGTATATAAATAACTGTAAAGAAACAATATTACCTGAAATTTCAGAGCTTGAAGTAATGAGACATTACAAAGAACTTTCAGATAAAAATTTTTGTATTGAAAAAGGCTTTTATCCTTTAGGTTCTTGCACAATGAAATATAACCCAAAAGTAAATGAAGTATTATCTACACTTGAAGGTTTTTGCGAACTTCATCCTTTGCAAGAAGATGAAGACAGCCAAGGTGCTTTAAAACTTATGTATAATTTGCAAGAAGCACTTAAAAAAATTACAGGAATGGATGCTGTAACTCTACAACCGGCAGCAGGTGCGCATGGTGAATTGTGCGGAATGATGATTGTAAAAAAATATTTTGAGACTATCGGAGAAAAACGAAAGAATGTTATTATCCCTGATTCAGCACACGGAACAAACCCTGCAAGTGCCGCAATGTGCGGATTTAATATTGTTGAAATCAAGTCAAACGAAAAAGGTTTAGTTGACATTGAAGCATTAAAATCAGTACTTGATGAAAATACAGCTGCAATAATGCTAACAAATCCAAATACGCTTGGTTTATTTGAAGAAGACATACTTGAAATTTCAAAACTGGTTCACGAGGCAGGTGCACTTTTATATTATGATGGTGCAAATATGAATGCAATATTGGGACATACAAACCCTAAACTTATGGGATTTGATATTGTACATATGAATCTTCACAAAACATTTTCAACTCCACACGGTGGAGGCGGTCCCGGTGCCGGGCCTGTTGGGGTAGTTGAATCTTTAAAAGAATATCTTCCATCTCCAACAATTGAATACAACGGAGAAAAATATATCAGAAACTTTGATATTAAACACTCTATAGGCAAGATGAAAGCATTTTACGGCAATTTTTCTGTTCTTATAAAAGCATACGCATATATTTTAATGACAGGAAAAGAGTTAAAAGATGTAAGTTCAAATGCTGTATTAAATGCAAACTACATAATGAATAAATTAAAAAAATATTATTTTCTGCCATATGACAGAAAATGTATGCACGAATTTGTACTATCAGGAGAATGGCAAAAAGAACAAGGTGTTAATACCCTTGGTATTGCAAAGAGATTAATGGATTCTAATTTCCATCCACCAACAGTATATTTTCCTTTAATTGTACACGAAGCTATAATGATAGAACCAACGGAATCTGAAACAAAAGAACGTTTAGATGAATTTATAGATACTATGATAGATATTGCTAACGAAATAAAAGAGAACCCGGAAGAAGTATTAAAACACCCGCTTAATACTCCTGTAAGAAAAGTTGATGAAACACTTGCAGCTAGAAAACCGGACTTAGCATATAAACTGTAGTTACAAACATCAAACCAAATTATTAACTTTTGTAAACTTTGATATATACTGGTTATATAGCTTATTTTTAGGGCTTTTTAGATATTTTTCTTCATTTCGTATCTATTTTGTATATACTTTTTATAGCAATTATCTTTTTTATTCTGTTTTTATATATATACAAGATACGAAA